>CAXFCD010000144.1:0-3120 GCA_964001155.1 uncultured bacterium
CACAAAGTCTTCTTTTCAAAAATCAGCTCAGTTTGAGCCACCGAGAGGACTCGAACCTCCGACCGACTGATTACAAATCAGTTGCTCTACCAACTGAGCTACGGTGGCATTGACAAATTCGAAAAAGAATATGGTCATTGATTAGAAACGGGTCGCCCAAATTTATCCCTTTACGAAGATGTATTAATGCTATGCACAGCCTCGCAATTTAAGGACTTTTATGAAAATAATTCAATAATTATTTTAAAGAAAATTGAAAAAAATGTGCCTTTTGGCACACAGTTTGCTTATCAGGCTTTTTTGAGCTTTTGGCCTTGTGGTGTGTCCTCGACTAGCCACCCTTTTTCTTTCAAGGTTTCACGAATAGAATCGGACTCAGCCCAGTTTTTTTCTTGTCGTGCATTTTGGCGTTGGTCTAATAATTGATTCACCTCATCAGGAATATTTAAATCCTGTTTTTGGATAAACCCAAACACAGAATCAAATACAGATAAAAATTCCCAAGCTTCTCCTAATTCTTTTTCAGTGATATTCTCCTGATCCATTTTAACATTCATGGATTTCATCCAATCAAAAAAGACTGCCAATGCCCGGGGTGAATCTAAATCATCATTCATCCGGTCACAAAAATCGGAATAAACTTCCGGTAAAGTCCCAGTAGAATAGTGACTGGCATTTCGGTTGCCCAACCGAGTGTGAAAATCAGACATGCGTTGCACCACGCGATCCCCTTCCTTTTTCTTATCAATGGAGAATGTAATTTTTGAACGATAATGACCCGACAATAATTGATACCGAATACACTCCGGGGAAAATCCCATTTCCTTCAAGTCACTGATGCGATAAAAATTTCCCAATGATTTACTCATTTTCCCACCTTCCACCATGAGATGTTCTGAATGAAGCCAAACATTCACAAAAGGCTCATCCGTGGCACATTGGCTTTGGGCGATCTCATTTTCATGATGGGGAAACATATTATCCACCCCGCCGCAATGGATGTCGAAATGATCTCCTAATGCCTCGCTACTCATGGCGGAGCATTCAATGTGCCAACCTGGCCGTCCTTTCCCCCATGGTGCATCCCAAACCACATCCCCATCTTCTTCTTTCCAACCTTTCCATAATGCAAAATCCTGTGGTGCATCTTTATCGTACTCATCCTCTGCAACCCGTTCTCCAGCCTTTTGCTCGGATAAGTTGATATTTGTCAAACGGCCATAATCCGGAAAGGATCGAATCTTGAAATAAACCGATCCATCATTTTCCCGGTAAGCAAATCCTTTTGCCAAAAGGCGTTCAATCATTCGAATCATTTTGGGGATAGCTCCTGTGGCTTTTGGGTTAGCATCAGCCGGAATTATTTTCAGCCAATTGGAATCATCCATGAAATAGTCAGTGTATTCCCCGGTTATATCTGAAAGACTGACATTTAATTCTTGCGCTTTTTTAATTGTTTTGTCATCCACATCAGTAATGTTCATAATATGGGTGACATCAAAACCTAAATGAAGGAGCCAGCGTTTGAGTAAATCCTCGAACATGAAGGTCCTAAAATTGCCAATGTGGGCATAATCGTAAACCGTAGGCCCGCAGGTATAAAGGCCGACTTTTCCTGCCTCAATGGGCTGAAAAATTTCTTTTTCTCTTTTGAGTGAATTATAAAATTGCAGTGCCATTTATAGACTGGTTTCAATAATGGTTTTTACCAATGCTTCAAAAGTCATTCCGGAAGCTTGTACAGATTTCGGAACAAGACTTGTGGATGTCATTCCGGGAAGTGTATTCATTTCCAAAAAATAATGCTTTTCATTTTCATCTAAAAGATAATCTGCTCGAGCATAAACTTCACAGCCCAATTCTTTAAAAATCTTTTCTGTGTCTTGTTGAATCTTTTGAGTGATTTCATCCGGTAATTCTGCCGGGCAAATATAGCGACTCATACCCGGTGTGTATTTGCATTCATAATCATAGAGTTCATGGGAGGGCTTTATTTGCACGATTGGATAGGCTTTTTGTCCCAAGACTGTCACTGTTAATTCATGACCCTGAATATAGTCTTCCACCATAACCAAATCACCATGATCAAATGCTTCATGAATTGCCGGCTCAATTTCAGATTCATTATGCACGATTGTTAATCCTACCGTGCTTCCCTGGTCATTGGGTTTTACCACATAAGGGATAGGCAAAGTAGGCTGATCGTCTATTGAATTCAGCATTTCCCATTTTGGCGTTGGAATATTGTGATTCCGGGCAATTGATTTACTTTTTCCCTTATCCATACAGAGAGCCGATGCTTCCGGTCCTGAACCGGTATTCTTGATCCCATTTTTATTCATCCAGGCTTGGATCTTCCCGTTTTCGCCAATGCCGCCATGTAGCGCATTAAAAATGATATCTTGCTCTTGTAAATCATTCAGCAATTTGCGATGATCATAATGGAAGGGAAATTTATGGACTGTATATCCCAAATTTTGGCAAGCTTCTGCCACTGCGTTTCCTGTTAGTAATGAAATTTCCCGTTCTTCGCTGGGACCACCCATCAAAATACCCACTTTTAAGGACATAATTTTTCCGCTCCCTCCGCCAAATCTTTTACAATATAGGTCGGTGTCTCATATTCCGGTAGATAATCTATTGCTTCCATCCCGCGTCCGGTGAGGACCAACATGGTATCCATGCCTAACATTTCTCCTGCTTCCATATCGGCAGTGGAATCACCGATCATGAGGCAATCCATTAAACTCAAATCATGATCCACTTCCGCTTCCAAAAACATGCCCGGCCCCGGTTTGCGTCTTTCTGTGGCTTGTTCAGGATGGTCGGGACAAGCATAAATACCCAGAAGCGGAATACCATGTTGTTGAAATTGGTCTTTGATGAATTCGTGGATTTCATCCAATTCTTTTTGCTTGATGAGTCCGCGACTTATACCGGATTGATTGGTAACAATGCAGAACCTGTTTCCTGCTTTTGATAATTTTCTTAGAGCAGAAAGTGTAAATCCAAAAAACACAAAATCATCCATTGAACTGATATATCCAGGATCAGGGTTGAGGGTTCCGTCCCTGTCAAGGAAAATGCAATCATACTTTTTCATGCCATTTGCTCCGGATG
>CAXFCD010000145.1:0-1628 GCA_964001155.1 uncultured bacterium
ATGGCTGCTTTACCGGTGTATTTATCAATAACCAATGTTCGTGTTCTGTTCAAAGATTCAGGAGGCATAGCTTCGTAAGATCTAGGATCTTTAACCATGGCTTTTACATGGAGTCCTGCTTTATGGGAAAATGCATTTTTGCCAGTGACGGGTTGATTATCCCCCGCATTTAATTTAGAAAATTCTGTGACCAACTGTGATAGATCTGGGATCATAGCCAATTCCCAATCGCCATTTACTTTGTAGAGATTCACCAATGCAGTTATCACTTCTGCCAAAGGCGGTAGTCCGCACCGTTCGCCCAAGCCATTTACCGCTACATCCACACATTGCGCGCCTGCTTCCAACGCAGATAACGCATTTGCTGTGGCCATCCCAAAATCATTATGACAATGAACATGAACAGGGATATCCAATTCTGATGTAATTCGTCCTACCAACTCCTTTGCTTTGGATGGCGTGAGACACCCAACCGTATCCGCTAGGCTAAATCTGTCCGCACCGCAGGATTGAACTAACTGGCCTACTTGGACCAAAAAATCAATCTCAGTTCGGCTGGCATCTTCAGCTGTAAATCGAAGATTCAGTCCTTTATCTTTTCCATATTTCACAGCTGTTTCGATGCACTTCAGTGCCGTTTTTCGGTCCACATTAAATTTATGTTTCAGGCTGATAGGTGATGTACCAAAGAAAATGCCCATCCAGGGAACGCCAATGGCGACAGCATCATTTATATCGGATTTTGCAGCGCGACCGTGGGCCATTTTTTTGGCGTTTAGTTCAAGACAATTCAACGCGTCCACTGCTTCGTACACATCGGGAGACACAGCAGGATGCCCCAATTCAATAAAATCAACACCGAATGCATCCAGCCGTTTGGCCAATCCAATTTTTTGATCCAATGTAAAAGAGACACCGGGCGTCTGCTCCCCTTCCCGAAGGGTGGAATCTAGAATTTCTATTTTTTGGTTTGTTAGCATACGATTTGTCTTTGTTCATCCATTCCCATCGATATGAGATATGGGTCGGACTTTTGCCGCTTTGAAAATGTCGGTTTGGAATTCACATCCAGCCAGTTATTCTCGATCATAATCTGACCGATGGATCCACCCAATGTATTTCCTGGACCGAGCAGTACAATTTTGTCCGGACAGAATTCTTTCATGGCCACCGTAATTGCAGACGTAAAATCATAGGCTTTCGTCACTTGATGTCCCAATGTGTATTGATGAAGTTCGGATATATCAGTGGAAAAAGTTGACCAAATATGTCCCCGGCCATCCACCAAGGGAATCGACGGTTTTTGAAATAATGATGATGGTAATGTACCCATTCCTGTTGCGGACACATCATGCATAAGCGGTGTATGGAATGCAGCGTGAAAGGGAAGCTGAAATGGATATTTATCATCGGTGGGCAATTTTTTCAAAAGGATGTCCAAAGCGGATTGTTCGCCGCCTATCACCACATATCCCCCGAGATGAATAGACACATGAGTACCGGACTTTTCAGTTTCGCTCAAAACCATTTCTTTTTTGGATTCGTCCACTTGCCAATTCTCATCTACGATTGGATAAATGATCTGGCCACCTATAATTCCGCCTGTCATCATGGAACCCATGGTATGA
>CAXFCD010000146.1:0-16031 GCA_964001155.1 uncultured bacterium
CGAAATTCCACCAGCGTATAGTTGGTCATCCGGGTATAATGAATCCAAATCAACAATCTCTTGAATAAGGTTCACAATGCGATGATCCTGAAATGCATAAATGGCTTCCTCAAGAATGGGGTTATAACGATCCATCTGTGCAGCGACATATTTGTGTTCTCGCAAGTCCTTCCGCTGTTTCATGGAATCTTGCGGTGGGAATGCTAGATAAATGGTTTTGGGAATTTCCACAGGAAGCAAGTCATCTATCCAGAAATGACCGATGGAAGACACAGAGCGTTCATAATATTCCTGGTTGACAGATTTTTCTTCTTTTATTCGAGACAGAATATGGTCAGCGATTTGGGTTCGATTCATGATTTAAAAATTAAAGAGATTTGATTTTTCTTTGTATATAAATAAACCAGCCTAATCCAACCACAACCATCAGTGGCGCTGGAAGAATAGGTTCGTCATCCACATATCCGATAATGACAATCATGGCTAAACCAAAGATCATCATGCCAATGGCGATTCGTTGTTGGATTTTTAGTTTATTTAAAAGATCGTTTTTAGAATTCATTCAGATAAACGCCGATGTTGTCTAAACAGGCAATCATTCATCACCACTGACAATCCGGCATCTTTAGCTTTTTGAGCAGCATCATCATGAATCACATGATCTTGCATCCAAATGGCTTTTGCACCAATGTCGATGGCTGAGTCCACTATGGGCGGAACAAATTCTGAACGCCTGAAAATATTGACTACATCAACTTTGACCGGGATGGATTCAAGATTGGGGTAGGATGACATACCAGCGATTGCCTTGTGTCCCGGATTCACTGGAATAATAATGTATCCATTTTCTTTCATATACATGGAAACGTAGTGGCTGGGACGCTCCGGTTTGGGAGACATGCCAACCACAGCGATGGTTTTTAGATTTAAGATATTTTTTATTGTATTTAAATCGTTCATAATTGAATTTTCCTTGCCTACCGAAACTGTTCCTGAGCTTGTAGAAGGATAGTGTAGGTTGGCTAATCCTTTCTAAAGAAATTCTTCAAAACATACCCGGCGATGTTTGGGTTTTCTTTCAAACGACGAACAGAATAATCAAACCAGTCAGGGCCGTAAGGCACATAAATTCGAACTTTATATCCAGCCTCTAACAAGGATTCCAATCGTCCATTCATAGGCACGCCATACAAAACTTGAAACTCAAAAAGGTCAAGTGAAATATTTTCTGATTCGATCCAATTTAAGATACGATCGATTAAATCTTGGTCATGGGTTGCATACCCGGCGTATGCATTTCGGCTTGCCATGGCTTTCGCCATATCCAAATAATTGCCATTGATTTCTTCTCGATCCTGAAAAGCGATAGCTTCTGATTCTTTGTATATCCCTTTGCAAATTCTGGAATTGAATTGTCCATTCGCCAAATGCTGAATATCATCCAAGCTTCGAAATAAGTAAGCTTGAAGCACCACGCCCACTTTATCATAAATGGTTTTACAGTGTTGATATATTTCAAATGTCTGATCCGTGAACGGCGAATTTTCCATATCGATTCTCAAGAAATTCCCGTGTACTTTTGCTTTATTTAAAATAGCAGTCGTATTCGCCATGGCTTCTGCCAAAGAAATATCCAAACCAATATGTGTTGGTTTGATGGAAATGTTACAGTCCAATGATTCTTGGGCAATCCTGTCATAGAGATGACAATACTGGTTTGTAATATCTCGAGCTTCTTCTGTTGTAAGAACATGTTCGCCTAAAATATCAACGGTAGCAGCGAATCCTTTTTCATTTAGCGCTTGGATATGGAATACAGCTTCATCTTCGGTCTCACCGGCGACATAGGGTTTGGCAAATGGTTTTGCAAACCATTTAGGCAGGATTGGAAGGGAGGAAGTCAGAATAGAATTAAAAAATGACATTCAAAAAATTAGAGGGAATTACGGAAGCGAGCCAACGAGTTTTGTCTTAGTAAGTAAAACGTAAAAATGTATTCAACAATTTGAAAAAAATGAATTACGTATTAAATAATTATGTTTTATTCATTACTCATTTTTCCAATACTCTTACTTTTTCTTAGTAATAATGAAAATCGATTTTCTTCCTTTTACCCATGACATTTAGTTTGACTCACCAAATTTCTGCGGAGTAAATTTCAGGTCTTAAACCCCTTCGAATTTAAAATTTATGTATCGAGATTTTGGAACCGTTCTTGTTGCTGCATTGTTGGGAATTATCATGGTGGCTGTGCCCCTGATTGTTCAATGGCTGATTGCTCCCTCCAAGAAAACAAAAGAAAAACTGGAAACCTACGAATGCGGTGAAGAGTCGGAAGGCTCTGCATGGCTCCAGTTCAACATCCGCTTTTATGTGATTGCCCTCATCTTTCTTATTTTTGATGTGGAGGTGGTTTTCCTTTTCCCATGGGCAGTTGTGTTTAAAGAACTTGGCCTTCTTGCCATGGTTGAAATGGGTATTTTCCTTGTGATTCTGATTATTGGCTTGGCTTATGTTTGGGTGAAGTCAGATTTGGATTGGGTCAAACGGAAAGTGAAATATGCAGCTGGGCGTTACGATAGAATTCAACTTAAGGAGCCAACCTGATGGGCATGCTTGAGAA
The DNA here is from genome assembly GCA_964001155.1 of uncultured bacterium. Lineage (GTDB taxonomy): Bacteria > Fidelibacterota > Marinisomatia > Marinisomatales > UBA1611 > CAXFCD01. The sequence goes on from CAXFCD010000146.1 coordinate 2,624, forward strand.
CAAATTTCAAGACAACGTAGTTGTCGCAAAATTAGATAAACTCATTGGGTGGGCACGTTCCACATCGCCTTGGTATTTCCAATTTGGATTGGCATGCTGCGCCATTGAAATGATGGCGACTGCCGCCAGCCGCCACGATTTGGAACGGTTAGGTATGATGCCGCGATCGTCACCTCGGCAGGCTGATGTGATGATTGTTGCAGGAACCGTCACAATGAAAATGGCCCTCCGTGTGAAAAAATTATATGAGCAAATGGCTAACCCAAAATATGTGATTGCCATGGGCTCCTGTGCCACAAGTGGCGGACCATATTGGCAACATGGTTACCATGTATTGAAAGGTGTGGATATTGTTGTACCGGTTGATGTGTATGTCCCCGGTTGCCCACCACGCCCGGAAGCATTGATCGAAGGTCTTTTAAAGCTTCAAGAAAAAATTCTGGATGAACGTCCCTTAACCCGAAAAATGGCATGAGCGCTGACCAAGAGAGATTGATCGCCGAGCTCGTCGAAAAAGGATTAGCCGGTGAGATGGACGAGATCAATGCCATTGAAGATCGCGTTCTTCGTGGTAAAGTAAAAGCTGCTTTGGCCAAAGCAAAGCGTGCCGCCAAAGCTGCTGCGCCTAAAGAAGAAAAACTGGTTGAAGAATCACCAACAGATGCACCGCCTTCTGAAAATCCCCATCAAAAATTTGGAAAAATGATTGAGGATAAATTTCCGGGATCCTTGGCTGCTGGACTGAATGACACACATATTCAATTGAAGCCAAATAATTGGTTTGAGATTGCTAAATGGTTAAAGTCTGAACCAACCCTCCATTTTGATTCTCTTCAATGTCATACCGGAATGGATGTGGGCGAAAACATGTTGGAAGCGCGATACAACCTCCATTCTATGACGCATGATCATTATATTGAAATTCGGATTGCGGTCTCCCGCGATAATGCAAAAATCCCTTCCACAGAGCAAATTTGGCGGATCGGTGATTGGTTTGAACGAGAAACTTATGATATGTTGGGGATCCATTTTGAAGGTCATCGAGATCATCGGAGAATGTTACTACCGGAAGATTGGGAAGGGTATCCACTGAGAAAAGATTACGAAGTACAAGAAACATATCATGGCATTGTGGTGCCAAAAGTGAAGGAAGGATGGGAGTAGTCCACGGCGAAGAAATGGTCCTGAACATAGGGCCGCAGCATCCAAGTACCCACGGAGTTCTTCGGTTGAAAGTAAAGACCGATGGTGAAATCATTTCTGAAATAACACCTGTCATTGGTTATCTACATCGGTGTTTTGAAAAGCATTGTGAAAATGTAACCTACGACCAAGTTATTCCATATACAGACCGTTGTGATTACCTCGCTGCAATGGCTAATAATTTTGGGTACGTAGTGGCTGTAGAAGAATTGATGGAATTGAAGGTACCGGAAAAAGTGGAATACATCCGTGTGATTATGGCGGAATTCCAACGAATTGCCAGCCACTTACTCGCTTTGGGTGTTTACGGGTTAGATATTGGCGCATTTACACCATTTTTATTTATGCTCCGAGATCGGGAACGAATTCTGGATATGTTTGAAATGACCTGCGGGGCACGGTTGCTTTATAATTATATGTGGGTGGGCGGTGTGAGCCACGATTTGCCAAAAGGGTTCGTTGAAACTGCCTTCCAATTTTTGGATTATTTTGAACCCCAAATTGAAGAATACAATAATTTATTGACCCATAACAAAATTTTTGTGGAACGGACAGCAGATATTGGCGTCTTGCCACCGGAAGTTGCCATCAGTTATGGTGTCTCAGGGCCGAACTTGCGTGCTTCAGGCGTTCAATGGGATCTCCGCAGAAATTCACCATATTCTATTTATGACAAATTTGAGTTTGATGTACCGGTGGGCGATGGCGGAAAAGGTACATTGGGCGATTGTTGGGATCGTTATTACGTCCGCATGTTAGAAGTTCGAGAATCAGTAAAAATTCTTCGCCAAGCTTTAGCCCAAATGCCGAAAGATGGGGATGTCCATCAAGCACTTCCGAAAAAAATTCGTCCACCCAAGGGCTCTATTTATAGCAGGACGGAAACACCTCGTGGTGATTTGGGATTTTACATAGAAAGTGATGGATCACCCATTCCGTCTCGTGTAAAAATGAGATCTCCCGCATTTACTGCTTTGGCTGTTTTGGGTGAATTAGCCGGTGGATGGATGATGTCTGACGTTATCTCGATTTTAGGAAGTTTAGATATTGTATTGGGAGAGATTGACCGATGACCGTTGATCAATTATTCAATTGGCTCAATACACTCGTTCCTGCCATGGAAAATAGTGGACTGTTATTGGTTGTTGCAATTTTGATTCCATGTTTAGCGTTGTTTCTCGTTGTGGCTGTGAATGCTATTGTCATGGTTTATGCTGAACGGAAAGTCTCAGCATTTATGCAGGATCGCATGGGCCCCATGGGACAAGGTGTTGGACTCCACGCCGGAAAATGGGGGCTCCTTCAAACAGTGGCCGATGCCCTAAAGTTACTCACCAAAGAAGATATTATTCCGGAAAAAGCGGACAAATTTTTATTCATTCTTGCGCCATTCGTGATTTTCATTGGCGCTTTCGTGGCCATTATCGCTGTGCCTTTTGGTGAGACAGTCATTGTAGCTGATTTCAATATTGGGATTTTTTACATTTTGGCCATGGGATCCCTTGGCGTGATTGGATTAATTCTGGCCGGATGGTCTTCTAATAATAAATGGTCTCTTTACGGTGGTATGCGTTCTGCAGCTCAAATTGTGAGCTATGAGATTCCAGCAGGATTATCACTCATTGTTGTTATCATGCTCACGGAAACATTAAGCATGCAGGGTATCATCCAATACCAGGAAGGCGGCATGTTTAATTGGATCATTTTTTCCAATCCTTTCGCCTTTGTGGCATTTTTTATTTATTTCATTAGTGTCGTAGCCGAAACCAACCGAACACCTTTTGATATCCCTGAAGCGGAATCTGAATTGGTGGGTGGTTTTCATACGGAATATTCCGGCATGCGCTGGTCTTTCTTTTTCTTAAGCGAATATGCCAACATGCTTGTGGTGTCAGCGGTAGGAGCAGCAGGATTTTTAGGCGGATGGCACAGCCCAATTCCAGGTTATTTCGATTCCAATGGTTGGGGCGTATTTTGGATGTTAAGTAAAATCGTTTTTCTGATTTTTGTCATGATGTGGTTTCGGTGGACGTTTCCACGTCTGCGGGTGGATCAACTCATGAATATATGCTGGAAAGTTTTTCTGCCTATCAGCTTGATCAATATTTTTGGCGTAGGATTTTGGACTCTCATTTTTGGATAAATAATGGCAAAATATTTTAGAGATATTTGGGAATCAGTTTCCACCATGATGACGGGGATGGGGATTACATGGATGCATATGGTTCGTATCAAGAAGAACAATGTGACATTGCAATACCCGGAAGAAAAATGGCCCCGTCCTGAACGCAATATCGGGTTCGACCATGGGAATTATAATGTGATCCGGTCACGGCTTCATGTGGATATTGATGATTGTATCGGATGTTTAAAGTGTGAACGGATTTGTCCGGTTCAATGTATCAAAATTGAAACAGAAAAAGCGCCGGTTCGTGGTGAAGATATCCAGGATATTGGCCATATTGGTGTTACATCAAATAGTTCTCGGAAAGCCCTGGTTGTAACACGCTTTGATATTGATATGACGGAGTGTTGTTATTGCAACCTTTGTACCTATCCCTGCCCTGAAGAATGTATTTATATGACAGGCGGACCCAATGCTCACAAACATCCCATTGATTATGAATTTTCTGAATTTGACAGGAGCGATTTGATTTATAGATTTGCGAAGCCCGGTACAAAAGAAGGCATGGAAAAAATGTTAAATGAAGACGGAGCAGAGAGTTAATGGCTGAAATTTCTTTTTGGTTTGTTATTTCCATGACGGTCTTGTCTGCTACTGCTGTGGTTTTAAGTAACCAATTAATTTATTCAGCCATGGCATTGTTGTTTACCTTATTTGGTGTGGCTGGCATTTATGTTTTCTTGTGGGCAGATTTTATGGCCGGTGTACAACTGTTGGTTTATATCGGTGGCATTTTGGTTTTGATCATTTTTGGAATCATGCTTACCAACCGAATTTCCTCTGTAAGACTTTCACAAACAAATGTTCAACAAGGTGTAGGTGGTGCTGTGGCCATTTGGCTTTTTATTCTCATCAGCATGGTGGTGTCCAAAACACCTTGGTTTACAGCTGATGCAGTTGAGCCCACCGGAACGGTGGCAGAAGTTGGGACACTGCTCCTTACAAAATATTTACTTCCCTTTGAAGCCATTTCGCTACTTCTTTTAGGCGCATTGATCGGGGCTGCCTTACTGTCGAGAAAAGAGAACTGATGCACGATTTAAATACATATTTATTTGTTGCAGCAATCCTGTTTTCCTTAGGTGTGTTTGGTGTCATGACACGACGAAATGGGATTGCGGTTCTCATGGGTGTAGAACTCATCCTAAATGCAGCCAATATAAATTTTGTAGCATTCTCAAGATTTGGCGGGATGAATATGGATGGTCATGTATTTGCTTTGCTGGTAATTGTCCTGGCAGCGGCTGAAGCGGCTGTGGCATTGGCCATTGTGATTAATATTTATAATAATATGAATACCATTAATGTAGATGAGGCCTCAGCCTTGAAAGAATGATGGACAATATTTTTATCAATTATTCCCTATTTATTCTTTTTCTGCCTTTGGGAGCATTCCTTGTACAAATTTTAATCGGAAAACGGTTACCGCGACAAGGCGATTGGGTTTCTATCGGTGCTATCGTAATTACCCTAATTTTAGCGATTGCCATGTTTGTAGCCATGCTTCTGGACTATGATCCCAATTTTAAACAAGAAGCATCCTTCACTTGGATTGATATGGGCGCATTCTCCATCAGTCTTGGATTTCTGGTGGACAATATTACCGTCATCATGCTGCTGGTTGTGGCGCTGATTTCTACCTGTACACATATTTTCTCTTTAGAATATTTGAAAGGGGATGTTCGATATTCCCGGTATTATGCTTACCTTGGATTATTCACATTTTCCATGAATGGAATTGTATTGGCAAATAATTTGGTGTCAATGTATATGTCTTGGGAATTGGTGGGGGTTAGTTCCTTTTTACTAATTGGACATTGGTTCGAAAAAGACACCGCAGCAGATGCATCTAAAAAAGCATTCTTGACAAACAGGGTGGGGGACATCGGTTTCTTTATTGGCATCATGCTGATCTACACTGCTGTTGGTTCATTTGCCTTTGGTGATATTTTTGAAGGTGTTGCTGCTGGGATGATCTCAGGAACCACACTCACATTTGCAGGCGTTGGATTGTTTTTAGGTGCCATGGGGAAATCATCACAATTTCCGCTCCACATTTGGCTTCCTGATGCAATGGAAGGACCAACCCCTGTTTCTGCTTTGATGCATGCAGCCACCATGGTTGCAGCCGGTGTTTATTTATCTGTAAGAATTTTCCCAATCCTGACTCCGGATGCACTTTTATTTGTGGCTTACATTGGTGGGTTTACAGCCATATTTGCTGCCACTATTGCCATCACACAAAATGATATTAAAAAAGTGTTGGCCTATTCAACCGTGAGTCAATTGGGCTACATGATTTTGGCTGTGGGGACTGGTGTTTACACCGCTGCATTTTTTCATCTGTTGACACACGCCATGTTTAAAGCGAATCTGTTTTATGGTTCCGGTTCTGTGATTCATTCCATGCATCATGCACTCCATGAAAAGCATGACCATGACACGGATCCACAAGATATGCGGAACATGGGTGGTTTTAAGGATAAAATGCCCGTGACCTATTGGTCAATGTTGCTCAGTACTCTGGCAATTGCCGGTGTGCCGCTCTTTTCCGGATTCTTGAGTAAAGATGCGATTTTAGCCGGAACATTGTCATTCGCTCAACACCATCCTGAACATTTTCTCCTTCCAATTTTTGGATTTGGTGCCGCAGCTATCACCGCGTTTTATATGTTTCGAATGATGTTTTTAACCTTCCACGGCGAACCCCAAATGCCCGAATTGATGGATGATATCCACGAAAGTCCAAAAGAAATGACCGGTCCATTAATTTTGCTGGGTGGACTAAGTGTGTTTGTTTGGTATACGCTTCCTTATTTTAATCCGATTTCGAGCCATGGCTGGTTTACAGACCTTGTTGTTCCAAAGGATGCAGTCGTTCCGGGAAATCTCACAGCCCACGAAATTGAAGAAGGGGCTCATCACGCTCACTATCTTGCCATGGGACTCTCTATCGGTGTGGCAGTTTTAGGCATTGGACTCTCAATCCTCATGTATTTGAAAAAAGTTTTCTCAGCAGAAACATGGGGATCGCGTGCAGGCTTCATGTACGATTGGAGCTTGAACAAATATTATTTTGACGAGAATTATAATAAATATCTCTATCAACCCACTTTGCGCTTAGCCAATAAGATTGCGTGGATTGATTGGGAATTATACGACAAATATTTTATCAATGGGTTTGGACGTGTCACCGATTGGGCGAGTCGTGTTACTGGAAAATTTGATTTTGATGCCATTGACCAAACATTGGTAGACGGTACAGCAAAACTTGCTTCCGGATTGGGTGCCATCTTTAAAAAAGTTCAAACCGGAAAACTTCAAAATTATGTGCTGTATGTTACAGCAGGGGTAATCGTTCTCATGATTATCCAGTCATTTTAACTCAATGAGTGATTAGAGGAGAGAATGGAACATATTCTCAGTTGGCTAATTTGGCTTCCCATCATCGGGATGGTGGCCATCGCATTTATACCGCGTGATAAAGAAGATGTGATTAAGATCACCGCCGCGGTTACAACCGGATTGCAATTCCTATTGACACTTGTTCTTTGGAACAATTTTGACACCGGAAACGGTGGAATGCAATTCATGGAAAGAGCGGAATGGATTCCGTCCTTCAATATTGCCTACATTTTGGGTGTGGATGGATTAAGTCTCCCCATGGCAATCTTGACAGCCTTGTTATGTTTTCTTGGCGTTTTTGTCAGTTGGAACATTAACAAAGCTGTAAAAGGCTACTTTGCCTTATTCTTGCTTTTGGATACAGGCATCATGGGCGTTTTTCTGTCCATGGATTTCTTCCTGTTCTACATTTTCTGGGAAGTGATGCTTTTGCCCATGTATTTCTTGATTGGGATGTGGGGTGGACCTCAACGTGAATATGCAGCCATAAAATTTTTCCTCTACACATTGTTTGGCTCTGTTCTCATGTTAGTTGGGATACTCGGGCTCTATTTCACCTGCGGAAAAACATTCGATATTTTGGAACTCACTCGTGTAGCACCCGAAGCACTGCAAGGCGTTATGTGGTGGGGCATGAGCGCTATCAAGGTCATATGGGTCCTGCTCTTTGTTGGATTTGCAATTAAAGTTCCTGTCTTCCCTTTTCACACATGGTTGCCATTAGCTCACGTTGAAGCACCTACAGCTATCTCTGTATTACTGGCAGGTATTTTGCTGAAGCTCGGTGTCTATGGTATTCTCAGAATTAATTATGGATTGATGCCAGACGGTGTGTATTGGTTCGCCGGTGCATTAGCATTTTTAGGTTTGATTAATGTGATTTGGGGTGGACTATGTGCCTTAGCTCAAAAAGATTTGAAAAAACTGGTAGCTTATTCCAGTGTGAATCACATGGGATATTCCTTGATCGGCATGGCAGCGATTATCGCTGCAGGTGAAGCTCATGGACTCAACATGAAAGCTGCACAAGCAGGTCTCGGTGGTGCTGTATTTCAAATGTTTAACCATGGCACCATCTCAGCCATGCTCTTTATTTTGGTGGGTGTCATCTATGACCGTGCTCACCACAGAGATATTGAAGGATTTGGTGGTTTAGCTTCCCAAATGCCTATTTACACCGGTATCACAGCATTGGCATTTTTTGCTGGTCTCGGGCTCCCTGGATTGTCAGGATTCATCAGTGAAGCCATGTGTTTCATTGGTGCTTTTCCTGTGTTTAAAGCCATTGTAATTGCTTCTACCATTGGAATTCTGTTAAATGCCGCTTATTTTTTATGGGCGTTCCAACGCATCTTCTTTGGCAAGCTCAATGAAAAATATACGGAATTGCCTGAAATTAATCGGTTGGAACTTTGGACTGTGGTTCCATTGCTTGTTATCACCATTTTCTTTGGTGTGTATCCTTCGCCTTATTTAGATGTGATTGCTGCATCCATGGATAATTTGATCAATCACGTTGTGTCTCTTGCAACCTTTGCAAGCATGTAAGGAAAAAGAATGACCAATCTTCAAAGTCTTTCTTTTTATTATCCCGAATTGATTTTAACCGGGGTGATCCTTACTGCGATTATTTATGATTTAACCATCCATAAATCCAAATCCGGGAATGTGGGTTGGGTGCTTATTGCGGGACTCATTGCCGTTGCAGGCGCTGTTTGTCTTCAAGAAGACCCGGTGACAACGCTTTTCACGGATTCTGTTGTATTGGATCCATTTGCATCCTTTTTCAAATTGGTGGTAATTCTTGCAACCATTTTTGTATCCATTGTGAGCCTCTATACGGGAGAATTGGAAGAATACAGAAAGGGTGAATACTTTACCTTATTAGGGATTATCACGTTTGGATTATTTCTCATGGCTTCCACCATTGATCTTATCATGGTGTATATCTCCATTGAAATTGTATCCATTATGTCATTTGTTTTGGCTGGGTATTTAAAGCAGAATACACGGTCCAACGAAGCGGCATTAAAATATGTGGTCTATGGTGCCTTTTCTTCCGGTGTGATGCTCTTTGGGTTGAGCTACATTTATGGACTCACAGGCAGCACAAATTATTTTCAAATTCAACAAGCCATCAGTCAAATGGATCCAAGCGCCAACACAGCATTGCTTATGGCTATGCTCATGTTATTGGCCGGGTTTGGTTACAAGATTTCTGCTGTGCCATTTCATTTTTGGACGCCGGATGTTTATGAAGGGTCGCCAACAACCATTACAGCCTATTTATCCGTTGCACCCAAAGCTGGAGCATTTGCAATGATGATTCGGTTTTTTAATCAAGTCTTTGCCGATGGCGGTGCCATGGGCGGTTTGGATACTGCGTCATTGACTTCGTTACCTTGGGCAGATATATTAGCAATTTTGGCTGTTGTTACCATGACATTGGGGAATGTGGTTGCAATTCAGCAAAATTCAATCAAACGGATGTTGGCCTATTCCAGTATTGCCCACGCTGGGTATATGATGTTAGCCATGCCCGTCATGTCCGGTGATAGTATTTATGCTATCATGATTTATTTGGTCATGTATTTATTCATGAATTTGGGTGCGTTCTTTGTGGTCATTACTGTAAAAAATAAAACCGGTGGTGAAACATTCGATGATTATAAAGGTCTCGGTTGGGAAATGCCCATGATTGGTGTGGTCATGACCATCTTTATGGTCTCTCTCACGGGATTACCACCCTCAGCCGGATTCATTGGAAAATTTTACATTTTTGCTTCACTCATTAAAGGTGGAGAACAATTCTATTGGTTGGTGGTTGCCGGTGGTATCAATAGTGTGATTTCTTTGTATTATTATTTCAGAGTGGTAAAGGTGATGTTTTTGGAAGGTGAAAGAAGTGAAACAATTCTTCAGCCACCGACAGTTTTAGCAACCATGCTCTTAATTACTGCAATACCCTCTGTTTTGTTAGGGATTTATTGGACACCCATTGCAGATTGGGTACAAAATTCTCTGACCTTTTTTATTCAAACACTTTAACAGCAGTAATTTTTCATCGGTCAAAAATGAATAATATCAGCATTAAAAGAGGCCATGATATTCGAATCACTGGCGTTCCGCCAAAAGAAATTTCATCAATTCCCGGGTCTGAATCCGTCGCCATTATTCCGAAATCATTCCGTGGTGTAAAACCTAAACTTTTAGTGAAAGAGGGAGATCAAGTTCAAATCGGTTCTCCTTTATTTTTTGATAAAACAAAACCGAATGTAAATTGGGCATCCCCGGCGAATGGCTCAATAAAAACAATCGAGTTTGGTCCTAGACGTGTCATCAATAAAATCGAGATTACGGTTGAAGGGTCTGATGCCATTCCCGGTCAATCCTTTACATCAGAACAATTATCTTCTGCAGATCGGGTAACCGTTCTTAATCGGATTGTAGATGCGAACCTTTTCCCACTGATTCGTCAACGTCCTTTTAACAAAGTTGCTAACCCGGAAGAAATACCAAGGGACATTTTTATTTCAGCAGTCAATACGGCTCCTTTATCTGTTGATTTAGAGTCTGTAATTGATTCGGACAAGGAAGCATTCCAAGCAGGGGTCACAGCACTGAGTCGATTGATAAAAGGTAATGTTTTTGTAACATCCAAAAATGCTATGGATCTTCAAAACGCAGTCGTGCAGACAATTTCAGGTCCACATCCTGCAGGGAATGTCGGGATTCAAATTCACCATACAAAACCCTTGAAACCCCATGACCTTGTTTGGACAGTAGACACTCAGCATGTGATTATATTAGGAAAATTATTTTTAACAGGTGTCTACCAGCCCACAGTGGTTGTGACGGTTGGCGGTTCAGGAGCAACAAACCCACAAACTGTATCTGCCAACGTTGGGGCAAACATTGGTGTACTTGTTTCCAACCAAGATTTAAGCAATCCAGTCAGATTAGTTTCCGGTGATGTGCTGACAGGGAAAAAAGTTGAAACCGACCAATTTTTAGGATTTTATGATACTTCGGTTGCCATTCTTTCAGATGAAGTTGATCGTCCATTTATAGGCATGTTGGCTGTAGGGAGCAGCGATACAAAGTATAGTTTGACGAATACGTTTATGGGATTTGGACAAAAACTATTCAAGTTTAATACAGCTCAAAATGGGGAAGAGCGGGCCATGGTTCCTATCAATGCCTGGGAAAATGTATTGCCCATGGATCTGTATCCAAATGCGTTGTTCAGAGCAATTCTCGCGCAAGATATTGATGAAATGGAACAATTAGGCCTATGGGAATGTGATGATGAAGATTTTGCTCTGTGTTCTTTTGCATGTCCCAGTAAAATTGATGTTGGGGAAGTAATTCGAGATGGATTGGATCTTTTGGAGGTGGAGGGGTAGTCCTTGAAGTGGCTCAGAAATTTATTAGATAAAGTTGCGCCGACTTTTGAAAAAGGTGGTAAGCTGGAAAAATTCTATCCAATTTTCGAAGCCACGGATACTATTCTTTTTAGCACAGACGAACGAACCCACTCCGGACCTCATATTCGAGATAGCATTGATGTAAAACGCGTCATGATCCTGGTGGTGGTTTCATTGATCCCTTGTTATATTTTTGGCGCAATGAATGTTGGGTACCAGATGGCTTTGGCCTTGGGACAAACAACAACTTGGCAGGAAAATTTATTGAATGGAGCTGTGACCATTTTACCTATTATTGCTGTTACATTCGCGTCTGGTGGATTTTGGGAATTGCTTTTCGCCGTCGTTCGGAAACACCCAGTTAATGAAGGGTTTTTAGTCACCTGTGCTTTAATTCCGCTAGTCATGCCTCCAACCATTCCATTGTGGCAAGTGGCCGTTGCGACCTCCTTTGGCATTGTGATAGGAAAAGAAATTTTTGGCGGCGTTGGCATGAATATTTTTAATCCTGCGTTGGTGGCAAGAGCGTTCTTGTTTTTTACATATCCGGTAAGAATTTCCGGAGATAAAGTTTGGATCTCCGGACCCGATGGACACTCCGGTGCTACAGCTTTGGCTATCCCGGCGGCAGAAATAAACCAAGATGCTGTAACACTATTGCATTCTGTCTCCCAATTTGATTTCTCTTGGATAAATATGTTCATGGGTTGGATTCCCGGATCCATTGGAGAAACAAGCACACTTTGGATTTTGGTGGGAGCACTCTTTTTAGCCGTGACCGGGATTGCATCTTGGCGAGTCATGGTTGGTGCACTTTTAGGTCTCATCGGAATGGCAGCACTGACAAATTTCATGGCAGAATGGACTGGTTCCACGAACACCATGCTGACCTTGCCGGCTCACTATCATTTGGTCATGGGAGGCTTTGCTTTTGGTGTTGCGTTTATGGCTACTGAACCTGTCACAGGCGCACACACAGATAAAGGGCGCTGGGTCTATGGAATTTTCATAGGTGCATTAACAGTGATTATTCGATCCATCAATCCGGCTTATCCTGAGGGAACCATGTTAGCCATTTTGCTCATGAATGCATTTGCGCCCCTCATTGATTATTATGTGATTCGTGGTAACATTAAACGACGGTTGGTTCGGTATGCGCAGTAATGCTTACACATTAGGGTTTACCTCCGCCATCACCATTGTGTTGGGATTTTTTCTTGCATTGGCAGCAGATAGTTTGCGTGATCTTCAAGATCTCAATGTAGAGAATGACATGAAGAAAAATATTCTTCTTTCACTTGGGTTTAGGCCTGCAGCAGATACCCAATGGACCTCCGATGAAATTCAAGCCTTGTTTGATGAATATATTGATGGATTTGTATTAGATGCCAGAGGGAATAGAACTGACGTAGATCCACAGTCAATCGATACAGAAAAAGACATTGGGAATCTTCCTATTTTTGTTAGAAAAGCTGGAAATGAAATTGGTGGATATGCGATTCCGATTGCAGGGAAAGGACTTTGGTCAACGCTCTTTGGTTATTTCGCCATTGAGCCGGACGGCAGGACAGCAAAAGGCATCACATTTTACAAACATGGTGAAACGCCCGGACTGGGTGGCGAAGTGGATAAAGCTTGGTTCCAGGAAAATTTTATCGGAAAAAGATTTGTGGATGAAAATGACAATTTGATTGGCATCAAAGTATTGAAAGGGAAGGTGCAATCCGATGATCCTGATGCGATTCATAAAGTCGATGGTATCTCCGGAGCCACCATGACTACTAAAGGATTAGAAAATTTTCTTAAGGATGATTTGTCCAAATATGAGCCGTTTTTTAAGAAAGTCCGAGGAGGGCAAGGCTAATGGCATTATTAGATAAAAAATCAAAACGTGCTTTGACAGATCCATTGATGTCGAACAATCCCATCACGTTGCAAGTGTTGGGGATCTGTTCTGCCTTAGCTGTGACGGTTAAAATGGATACGGCGGTTGTTATGACATTAGCGGTAATCGCTGTCTTGTCTATCTCCAATACAGTGATTGCACTTTTAAGGCATTATATTCCCGGAAAGGTTCGTATCATTGTTCAGTTATCCGTGATTGCTTCCTTAGTTATTTTCACAGACGAAGTTTTGAAAGCATATATGTATGACATTAGCAAACAATTATCTGTATTTGTTGGGCTCA
>CAXFCD010000147.1:0-4332 GCA_964001155.1 uncultured bacterium
ATGAAAAAGAAAATAAAAAAACAACCATCCTTAGCTGTGATTCGGGCAGTGGCCAGGCTCAAGGAACATGAATATAAAAAAACATCCCAATCCATTGTTTGGGATGGCAAATCTATCACCCAATATTTATCCGTTACCTCGTGATGAAACATCTGTCTCCCAAATTGAAACGATTCTTGGATTTTGTCCATCGATTTACGTTGATCCATGGCCATTCTCCATCTTATGAAGAAATTATGGCCAGTCTGGGATTTGGTTCATTGGGGACAGTGAATTGGTATGTAAAGACCTTGGAAGATGAAGGTCATCTGTCTCGTGTAAAAGGTCCCAACGGCAAGCGGGCGCTCACATTAATCCACAATGAGCACGCCACAACTACATCGGCTCGTTTGCCGCTGCTGGGCCTCATTGCTGCTGGGGAGCCCATCGAAGCGTTAGAAAATCCGGAAATGGTGGATGTACCGCCGTCCTTGCTGCATCCGGATAATTATGTGTTACAGGTGAAGGGAAATTCCATGATTGAAGAGAATATCCACGATGGTGATTTTATTGTTGCCAAGAAGGCAGCCACGGCGCGGTCTGGTCAAATCGTGGTGGCATTGATCAATGGTGAAGCCACATTAAAATGTTATGTACCGAAACAAGATTGCGTTGAACTCCATCCCAAGAATCCAGAATTCCCGGTGATTAAGGTGAATCCACAGGATGATTTCCATATCAATGGTGTATTGCTTTATTCGTTTCGTAACTACTTAAATTAATTAATCAAACACGAAGTGCACGGAGTTCACAAAGTATGTCTCGCAAGGTGTTTGATTCAATTTCCAAAGAAATCAATGGTGTAGACACTAAAAGAATTATAGTGTAAAAATGCCTTCGTGTCTTCGAGGTAATACACTAGATCAAGATATTTTCCATATACGCCTCCGGGAGTTAGAACTTCAAGCAGAGCGCATCATGGATCCGGGACTCAAGACACGTCCCGTGGCCATCATTTCGTCACCCCATCCCAACGGCACCATTGTATCTCTGTCTCCGGAAGCAGAAGCAGAAGGTCTCTTCCATGGGATGAAAGTTTCCATCGTTCGAAAAATGAGCCATGGTGTCCAACTGTTGCCATACAACCAAGCGCTCTATGCTCGTGTGAATCGCTATGTGTATGAGGCTGTTTCCATGTTTACGCCCGTTGTGGAGCCGGAAGGCGTGGGCGGATTTTATTTAGATATGAATGGCATGCGTGCCATCCGGGGTCATATGCAAAATACAGGACTTTCGATTTTGAAACGAATTCAGGAGCAAACGAGCATTTCCGGCATGGTGGGCATCAGCATCAATAAATTGGTGAGCCGGATTGTGACCTCCGTAGTACCGGAAACGATCCATGAAGTCCAAAGCGGGGAAGAGGCACAATTTTTATCACCACTGATGCCGCCAGTGCTCCCCACTGTGAAAGAAAAACCTGTTCGACGTTTACTTCGATTTTTATGGGTTGAACAGGTTTGCCAGATTCAATCCATGACAGGAAATGTGGATGAATTTCGAACATTTTTCGGAATCCATGCTGTTCAACTGGCGCGAGAGGCGCAAGGGAAAGATTCATCGGTGGTGAAGCCGCCCCAACTTCGAGATCATATTTTGGAGCAAACGGTGCTGCCGGAAGATACCAATGACGAAACGGTCCTCCACGCTATTGTGAAAGATTTGGCAGAACAGATGGCTTTCAAACTCCGTCAACGGAAGCAAGTGGCGGATCGGGTTCAGTTGGATATCCATTATACGGATGGGCATCAGCGGCATCGTGTGGGGCGCATCATCGGGATTGATGATATGTCTGTCATTGCTGTGTGTCGTCGACTTTTTGATTTAGCCAACGAGCGGCGAAATCGCATTCGGACAATTATGTTTGATGCATCTCAGTTCCGGCCTTATGTGGATCAGGCGAATTTATTTATGACGGAAGAAAGCCGGAATATGGCTGTATCCAAAGCGGTGGAAAAAGTCCGGCAGAAGTATGGTGTTCGGAGTCTCCAAACGGCGGATGTGTTTCAAGCATTGGGGCGAGTATAAATGTTCATCCACCTAAACACCCATTCCGTTTATTCGCCCATGCGGGGTCTCATTTCTCTCCCGGAGCTCATTTCTTTGTCCAAATTCAATGGCATGGACACGCTAGCGCTCACAGATGTGAACGGTATGTGGGGCTTTATTCGATTTGTTCAACACTGCAAAGATGCAGGCATGTTTCCCATCGCCGGCACGAATTTGATCACAGAAAAAGACGAAGTTGTCCTTCTTGCAGAAAACCAATTTGGTTATGAAAATATTTGCCGTGCCGTGTCTGCGGTTCATGATGACCCAAGTCGCTCCGTGGTGGACATCGTTCATCCTTTGTCTTCGGGACTTTTCATTTTGGCGAATGATGAATTCACATTGAAAGCGCTCATGGATTTTATACCGGACACCCATTTATTTATTGAATTGCGTCCAGGGATTCAGGAGTCTGAAGCACATCATTTATCCAAAAAATTGAAGTTGGAAATTGTCGCCACGGGCGACGTTTATTTCAGGTCGCCAAGCGACCATAATGCTCATATGACACTCCGAGCCATCGAAAAAAATACTACACTGGAACAATTGGATGTGTCGGAATGCAAATCCAATCAACATTGGTTCCAACGGGAAGCAGACATGGTAAAATTGTTCCCCAACAGTTTGGATGCATTAAATAACAGTCGCTATTTGGCGGATCGCTGCAAACGGGATTGGTCATTCATTAATACAATTTTTCCGGGACTTTCGCTGAAGGAGACCCATCGTTCCAACGCAACATTGAAAGAGAAAGTCTATGCCGGCGCCAAGATTCGATATGGCGACATCAATGCTGACATCAGACAACGGATCCAGTATGAATTGAGCATCATTACGCAAAAAGGATTTTCTCCTTATTTTTTGATTGTCCAGGATATTGTTGAGCAAACCCGTGCCACCATCGGCCGGGGATCTGCCGCTGCATCCATTGTGAGTTATTGTTTATTTATTACACAAGTGGATCCGCTTCGGTACACACTTCAGTTCGAACGATTCATCCATCCGGAGCGGGAAAATATGCCGGACATTGATGTGGATTTTCCCTGGGATGAGCGGGACGATATTTTGGATTATGTATTCAAAAAATATGGCAACGAGCGGACCGCCATGGTCTCCAGCCAAGTATTTCTAAAACCGCGGTCTGCCATCCGAGAAGTGGGGAAAGTTCATGGTCTGTCCAACGAGGAAATCAAAAGTATCACTAAGCGGATTGGGTGGTATGCATCCCGACGAGATTTGGAGCATTGGGTGAGGACGGATCCCAGATTTGCCAATGTGGATTTGGATGATACCTTGATTCGTGTATTAAAAGAGAGTGAAAAAATCGTTGGCACATTCCACCATCCGTCAGTCCATCCCGGTGGTGTGGTGATTGTTCCGGATGAGATTCGAAAATACGTACCTGTTCTCGTGGCGCCAAAAGGGGTCCAAATCGTGGAATGGGAAAAAGATCAAGTGGAAGATTCGGGACTCCTGAAAATTGATCTTTTGGGAAACCGGAGTCTGGCGGTGGTGCGGGATACCATTCGACAAGTGAATCTGAATTACGGCGAGGTGGCATCTCGCAGCAAATATGTGGATTATCATCAGATCCAGCCCGTGGGAGATGACAAAACAGAACGGCTTATGAAAGCAGGAAAAACCATGGGCGTATTTTACATTGAGAGTCCTGCCACGCGGCAACTCTTGGCAAAAGCCGGCGTGGTGGATTTTGAACATGTGGTGATTTATTCATCCATTATTCGTCCCGCGGCGAACCGATTCACCAATATCATGTTGCCACGGGTCCATGGGGAAGATTGGGACTTACTCCATGCGGATTTGGATTTTCTAGCCGAGAGTTACGGCATCATGGTGTATGAAGAACAAGTGTCCATGGCGGCTATGGTCATGGCTGGGCTCGGCTATGCAGAGGCGGAAGCATTACGGAAAACCATGAGCCGGGATTCCATGCAGCATCTGATTTTGTCATGGAAAAAGAAATTTACCGCAGGAGCACTCCGACGAGGCTATGCACCAAAAATGATTCAAGATGTATGGGATATGATAGCATCTTTTGTTGGTTATTCTTTTTGCAAGCCACACTCAGCATCTTATGCCATGTTGTCCTTCACCTGTGCCTATCTCAAGGCTCATTTTCCGGCAGAATTTCTGGCCGCCGTCATTTCCAACCAAGGTGGCTTCTATTCGTCCTACGCCTACATGAGTGAAGCACGGCGATTCGGTATCCAAGTTTTCCCACCG
>CAXFCD010000148.1:0-1906 GCA_964001155.1 uncultured bacterium
AAAGGAATATTTTCCCTTTGAATAAAGCATGCAAAATTAACCATCTCCCGGGACGCATCCAAAATTTTTTTACTTGCTGAATAAGCCCATTTTGTATCAATATGGATGTCCGGAACCACCAATAAAAATGTGCCGGGAATTTTTGTTTCCAAGGGTGTCAACTTTTCACCGATGCCATCGCCTGTTTGCATGCAGCCACGGATAAAGAAAGGAACATCAGCGCCAAGGTTTACACCTAACTTTTCTAACTCATCATCTGTTATGTTTATTTCATAGAGTTGGCGAAGTCCTTTTAAAACTGTGGCTGCATTGGAAGAACCTCCGCCTAATCCTGCGCCTGCAGGAATTCTTTTTTCAAGTTCGATAGATACACCACCAATGCCAAAATTGTCCACTATGGTTTGCCACGCTTTGACACAAAGATTGGATTCATCGTTTTTTAACCAATCTACATTTGAAGAAAATTTACATCCGGAATCACGCCTTTCTAATGTGATAGAATCATGGAAAGCTAATTCTTGGAAAAGGGTATGAATAGTGTGGTATCCGTCGGACCGTTGATCTCGGATTTGAAGGCCAATGTTGACCTTAGCAAAAGATTTAAAAATGATTGGATTCACTTTTTAATTGGAGTGTTGCCACCGCTTGAACCGCCCAACCGGAACCATCACCAATAAACCCTAAATGATCGGTAGTGGTTGCTTTCACGGATACTTGTGATTCATCTATCTGCATAGAATAGGCTAAGTTATACTTCATTTGTGGAATGAAGTCTGCTAGTTTTGGTTTTTGAAGAATAATAGTAGCATCCACATTGTTGATCTCAAATCCTGCTTCCCTTACGCGACCCACAGCATCAGCTAAAAAATGACTGCTGGGTGCACCTTTCCATGTATCATCCTCATTTGGAAAAAATTGTCCAATATCACCCAGTGCGGCTGCGCCAAGAAGCGCATCCACGATTGCATGGATGAGGCCGTCTCCATCTGAATGTCCCACCGATCCAAACGGTGCAGGAATATCCACACCACCGATGATGAGTTTTTCACCTTTCGCCAATTGGTGAACGTCGTAGCCTATTCCTGTCCTGATCATCAAGCCGTTCCTTTTGTTCGCCTAGAGCAAAGCTCCTCAGCCCGCACCCAATCTTCAGACGTAGTCACCTTAAAGTTTTCCGGATGTCCTTCCACCAACTTGATCTTGTATCCCATAGCTTCCATAAGGAATGATTCATCCGTTCCGTTCAAGTTTAATGAATCTGCATTATTTAAAGCTTTGATCAATTTATCCTTTTGAAATGTTTGTGGTGTTTGCGCCAGCCAAATCTTTTGCCGGTCGATGGTTTTTTCAATTGTCCCATTTTCAGAAAATTTTACTGTATCTTTAGATGGTAAGGCTACCACAGCACCGTCAGCTTTCTCGCAGGCTGCGACTGAATCTCTAATCAAATCTTCTGTTACAAAAGGCCGTGCTGCGTCATGAATACAGACCAAAGTTGATTGTGTGTCTATAGCATTGACGCCATTTTTCACAGAATCCTGACGCCGTTCGCCACCAGCCACAACCTGAATCGGTTTCCCGGCTGACATAGAAATTACATCTCGATGGACATTCTCCACTTCATCACGGGGAACAACAAGGATGATTTCTTGGATTTTATCAGACTGAAGAAATGGAATAATGGTATGGAAAAAAAGAGGTCGTCCTGCTAATTGTTTGAATTGTTTTGCTTCACCAAACCGTTGACCGGAACCGGCGGCGGGAATGATAACCGAGACTTTCATAATTAGATTAGATCATGATCATGGCATCTCCGTAACTCAAAAAGCGATAATCATTTCTCTTGGCTTCAAGATACGCTTTTTTTATGAGCTTCCGGCCTGCAAAGGCACTCACCATCATCATT
>CAXFCD010000149.1:0-3262 GCA_964001155.1 uncultured bacterium
ATTAAGATTGAGAAAAAATCCGGTGTCTTTTCAGGGCCTAGACTCTAGCCGGAAAAATTACCTGCCACGAAGGATGCCAAGAATCACGAAAGAATAAAATCGAAAGTATTCTAATCATCATTATTCATTTTCTATTTTAATTTAGTTTTCACACATGTAAAACTTCGCGCTTCTTCGCGAACTTTGCGGTTAATTTTAAAATGTAATTCTTCAATTGAACTCATGGAAACATTGATGGAAATTCTCCTCATGAAAAAAGAGCAATCATGATCTGTCCTGAATGCCATGCTGACTATTTAGACCACATTCAAAAATGTGGTGATTGTAAAGTTTCACTGGTGGATGCTTGTGCAATTGATCTCCCGATCCCGGAAATGACTTGGTCCGCCCTGCCCCCATTCCAAGGTAAAATCTATGCGGACATGGCCGCTGAAATATTGGATAAAAATGATGTTCCATATTATTTAAAAATGGATTGGACAGCTTCAGCATTTAATATTGAAGGTGCAAATCTTCCCGGTGGACTGGCTCGAATCTTTGTTCCGGAAGATTCTTTTCAAAAAGCAGCAGACCTAGTGGCCTCCATTACGGAGGAGAATGAGTGAATCTCATCCGAAGTATTAAAGGTACCCACGATATTTTGCCGGCGGATTCTAAAAAATGGCAGAAACTAGAATCCATTGTACGAGAGATTTGTTCTCGATTTGGGTATGAAGAAATCAGGACGCCTGCCTTTGAAGAAACACAACTGTTTTCTCGCAGCGTTGGCGAAGATACAGACATAGTTTCCAAGGAAATGTATAGTTGGGAAGATCGAGATGGGACATCTCTCACCCTTCGGCCAGAACTGACTGCGTCTGTTGTTCGGTCCTTTATCCAGCATAATTTGGGTGCACAGTCTCCTGCCCAACGGCTGTATTACATGGGGCCACTCTTTCGCAGAGAGCGCCCCCAAAAAGGAAGGCAACGACAATTTCACCAATTTGGTGTAGAAGCTTTTGGCTCAGAAAATCCTGAACAAGATGCAGAAATCATTGCAATTGCTTGGCATATTTTAAATGAGTGCGGACTCAGCGATAATGCAACCCTTCACCTGAACAGCATCGGTTCTCCAGAGTGCAGAAAAAATTATCGGGAAGCATTAAAAGATTTTATTCGACCCAATTTGGACAAATTTTCGGAAACGAGCCAAATTCGGTTTGAGACAAACCCACTCCGAATTTTAGATACCAAAGCGGACTTTGAGCAAAAATTGCTGGAAGGTGCTCCAACAATTTCAGATTATTTCACCGAAGAGGATAAAACACATTTTGACTCTGTGCAGTCTTTCCTTTCTTCAATGGAAATTCCATTTTCTTTGAATGAAAAATTGGTACGTGGGTTGGATTATTATTCCAGGACAGTTTTTGAATTCACTTCATCTTCACTGGGCGCACAGGATGCCTTATTGGGTGGTGGACGGTATGATGACTTGGTGGAAACCTTGGGCGGGAAACCAACGCCGGGCATCGGCTTTGCTGCCGGGATGGAACGATTCTTGATGACCATGGATGAACAAAATTTGGATTCAAAAACCGATATTTATTTTGTTTGTTTGGATGAGGAAGGCATTCCCACAGCACTTTCTCTAACGAACCAATTACGTCAGGCTGGTTTCTCCGTCATCACAGATCCACTTCGCCGGAGCATGAAAGCCCAAATGCGGGAAGCTAATAAATCCGGCGCTCGCTATGCAATCATTCTTGGGGAAACTGAAATGGAAAACGGAACCGTTGTGTTGAAAAATCTTGAAAAGGGTGAACAGGAAGCGATTCACCATTCTGATTTAATTAATAAAATGCAAAATTTGACAAACTGAAATTTTTTCCATTATATTATATACGCGGGCGTGAGAAACACGATTTCGCAAAAACCTTTAGGAATTGGAATTTATGAGCCAAAAACCATTATTGATTGTTGAATCACCGACGAAGGTGAAAACCATCCAGCAATATTTAGGGAATGATTACGAGGTCATTTCTTGCGTGGGTCACGTGAAAGATTTGCCATCCAAGGAACTGGGGATTGATATTGAAAATGATTTTGAGATCAAGTTGGAGCCCCTTCCCGATAAGAAAAAATTCATCAGTGACTTGCGAAAGAAATCAAAACAAGCAGATCGTGTCTTAATCGCGACGGACCCTGATCGGGAGGGGGAAGCCATAGCCGCTCATTTAGCCAGTGAAGTATCTAAAGAGAAACTCCAAAGAGTTCAATTTACAGAAATCACCAAAGCCGGTGTTGAGGAAGGTATGGCCAATGTTCGTGAAATCGACCAAAATTTAGTAGATGCACAAACTTCCCGTCGTGTTATTGACCGTTTAGTTGGATATAAAGTATCTCCAGTTTTGTGGGCGACTCTCCAGAGCAATATGAAATTTGTTAAAACAGCTTTGTCGGCTGGCCGCGTCCAATCTGCAGCTGTAAAAATTATCGTAGATAGAGATCGCCTTCGAGTTAAATATAATCGAACAACCTATTTCGATTTGAAAGCAGAACTCCATAAACAAGGGGATAACCAAGCTTTCAATGCAACATTGATTCGAGTAGATGGAAAGAAGATTGCATCCAGTAATGATTTTGATTCTGAAACCGGAAATTTGAAAAACCAAGATGTGCTCATTTTATCTGAATCTCAGGCAGATGCATTGGTGAAGGAGTTAGACGGTGGAAATTGGGTTGTCAAAAAAGTCGAAGAAAAACCCAGAACGTCCAATCCAAAACCACCTTTCACTACATCCACCCTTCAGCAGGAAGCGGCTCGGAAATTGAGAAGTTCTGCCCGACAAACCATGAGCACAGCCCAAAAACTCTATGAAAATGGTTTCATTACTTATATGCGGACAGACTCCACCCATTTATCTGAAGAAGCAATTGTGGGTTCTCGAAATGTAATACAAGACCTTTATGGTGATGACTATCTCCCGGGAAAAGCCAATCGATATGACACAAAAGTGAAAAATGCTCAAGAGGCACACGAAGCGATTCGGCCTGCACATCGTGTATTCCGATCCGTAGATGAAGTAAAAAATACCTTAGGGAATGATGCAGCAAAATTATATGATTTAATTTGGAAGCGAACAGTGGCGAGTCAAATGACATCTGCAAAATTGAAACAAACTTCTGTAACAATCCAAAACCAGGAATCAGAATTCAGAGCCAATGGACAGGTGATTTTATTTCCCGGTTATATGCGTGTGTATGTGGAAGGTCGAGATAACCC
>CAXFCD010000150.1:0-1621 GCA_964001155.1 uncultured bacterium
AGAAGGAACTATCTTGGAATGGCGGAAATCTGTAGGCGAATCCATAGAACTGGATGAAATATTATTGGAAATTGGAACAGATAAAGTTGATTCTGAAATTCCATCTTCTGCAGCAGGTATTGTGGTTGAAATATTGGCAGAACCCAATGATGTAAAAGAAGTAGGCGAAGTGATTGCTCGAATCGACACGAGCGGAAGTGGTATTCCAGTAGAAGCACCTTCGACACCAGCAAAACCAGAGCCAACGCCAGAACCAAGACCTGAGCCAGTTGCCACGCCTGCACCAAAGGTGAGTCAACCTGCTCGAAAGCCATCAGGAGAGAAAAAATTCTACACACCCATTGTGATGAAAATTGCTACTGAGCAAGGATTGCCTTTGGGTGAATTGGAAACAATTTCCGGTTCAGGCCGCGGTGGACGCGTGACGAAAAAAGATGTATTGGCTCATATTGAATCGCGTAGTGCTGCGCCAATACCAGAACCCGTTTCCACGCCTGCACCACAACCAACCCCAACACCGGTTGTCGCTTCATCCGCTGTGGCTGGGCGGACGGAAGAAATGCATCATATGCGGAAATTGATTGCAGATCATATGAGAGAAAGTATTGAAACATCGGCTCATGTGTATGTGATGACAGACGTGGATATGACATCCATTGTCGAGTTTGTAAAAATGGAAGGAGATTCATTTGTTGCGAAAGAAGGATTTAAACTCACCTATACACCGTTCATAGTGGATGCGGTGGTAAAAGTACTTCAGGATTTCCCAGAAATGAACGCTTCCCTTTCAGGAACAATGGTCACTTACCATAAAAATGTGAATGTTGGTATGGCGGTTGCTATTGAGAATGGGCTCATGGTACCAGCCATGTTCAATTGTGAAGAGAAGAATTTTCTCGGTCTTTGTCGCGCGGTGAATGATGTAGCCAAACGGACTCGGAGTAAACAAATTTCTGCAGATGAGTTGACCGGATCAACGTTTACCATTACTAATTTTGGTGTGTTTGGTGTGACGGTGGGAACCCCAATTATCAATCAACCCAATGTGGGGATTCTCGGCGTGGGCGCTATTAAAAAACAACCTGTTGTGGTGGAATCACCCCAAGGAGATGCAATTGCGATTCGGAGTATGATGATGATGTCTTTAGGATTCGACCATCGTTTGATTGATGGTGCCGGCGGTGCCCAATTCCTTGAGCGGATTCGACATTATTTGGAAACCATGGATTTGGAAACGGTTTTATAATGTCAATCGATCACGTTTTAAAATTGTATTCGGAAACAATTCAGTCTTCCTATCTCCATTATGGATTTTGGGATGAGCCAAATTCTATTGATTTGGATTCGGTTACTTTGCCTGAAATAAAAAAAGCTCAGGAAAGATATATTGACCATTTAGCTTCCTTCATCCCGGAAGGTGTGAATTCCATATTGGATGTAGGTTGTGGCATTGGCGGGAATGCTGCTTACTTAATGGATAAGGGATTTCAGGTAGAAACACTTTCTCCGGATTCATACCAGCAATCAGTCATTGATGAAAAATTCAATGGAGATATGAAATTCCATCATTGCAAGTTTGAGTTATTCAAACCAGAAAAAACATACGATTTAATTTTAGAAA
>CAXFCD010000151.1:0-17555 GCA_964001155.1 uncultured bacterium
CAGTAAATTCTGATCCTTATGGTGATGGATGGTTGGTGAAAATTTCCCCATCTAATCCTGAAGAAAAAGATGAACTCATGAACTTTTTATCATACGAGGAATTCGTCGGATAAATGTCTGTTTTTTCCCAATTAAACTCTGTCATTGATGAAAAAGGTGCAGTGTATGTAGTCCTCATAGATCCGGATCGGAAAAACGAAGATTCTCTAGAATCTCGCGTTGAAACCGCCAACAAATCTGGTGTGGATGCCCTATTCGTCGGTGGCAGTCTCATGATGGATGGAAAATGCAATGAACGTGTCCGCCGAATCAAAGAAGCGTCCAATGTCCCGGTGATCTTTTTCCCCGGTGGTGTTGGACAATTAAATTCACATTATGACGCCATGCTTTTTATGTCAGTGATTTCCGGTCGCAATCCTCATTATTTAATTGGCGAACAAGCCATTGCAGCGCCCATGGTGAAAGACATTGGCATTGAAACCATTCCAACTGGCTATATGTTGATGGATGGCGGAGCAGGTTCCACGGTTGAATTCATGAGCGGCACGCGTCCGATTCCAATGAATCGTCCTGATGTGGCGGTGGCTCATGCATTGGCCGGTCAATATTTAGGAATGAAACTCATCTATTTGGAAGCAGGAAGCGGTGCAAAGGAACCTGTTGCCAATGAAGTTGTAAAAGCGGTGACGGATGCGTTGGATATTCCGGTGATTGTTGGCGGTGGCATCCGAAGTGTTGAAACAGCAGCAGAAAAAGTGAATGCAGGCGCTTCTATTATTGTTACAGGAACAGTGATTGAAGAAAATTCATCAATTATGAAAGATATCGCTGATGCAGTGCACAACTAATTATTTAAAACGTAATTTTGTAATTAAAATAAATTACATTTTACATATTTACAAATTTTGATTTACAAATTGAAAGAAAAAATCAAAGACCAAATTCTTGCGAGTGTTTCCATGAAAGAAGCCATGGTAGATGCATGCACTTCAGATATAGAAACTGCGGCGAACCTCATGATTGAATCCATCCGGAATGGTGGAAAAATTTTGTGGTGCGGGAATGGCGGCAGTGCCGGCGATGCCCAACATTTAGCTACAGAACTCATGGGTGGCATGACAAGCCATGAGCGGAAACCTATTCCATCCATCGCACTAACCACAGATTCATCTTTCCTCACTGCATGGTCCAACGATACAGATTTTGAATCGGTCTTTTCTCGCCAAGTTCAAGGATTGGGGCAAGAAGGTGATGTTCTTGTCGGCATCTCCACAAGCGGCAATTCTGAGAATGTGATTGCAGCCATCAAACAAGCCAAATTCAAAGGACTGAAAACCGTGGTATTTACAGGAAAATTTGGTGGCATGATGAAAAATTTGGCCGATGTGACCATCTATGTTCCAAGCGAAGATACGCAGCGTATTCAGGAAGGACATATCATGACAGGTCAAATCATCTGTGGTCTCATTGAAGACAATTTTTTGAAATAAAATGGACACACATTTTCAAGACTACCTGACGATGTTGCGGGTGGAACGAAATGTGTCCCCCAAAACGCTGGAAGCATATTCAAGAGACCTGAAACAATATTTTTCATTTTTATCTGAAAAAGGTGTTTCTCATATAAAAAAAATCAGTCAGGGACATATCAGACAATATATTCGTAAACTCAATGAATTCGGATTGGCTGCATCCAGTATTGCACGAATTTTTTCATCTATTCGATCTTATCATAAATTTTTATCTGCTGAAAAATGGGTTGATGAAAATCCAACCTTGGTTTTATCCAGCCCTAAAGCACCCAAAAAATTGCCTCATGTTCTCATGGAGCAGGAAATTTCTGCAATCATTAACGCAGTGGATGATACCAATCCGTTCGCACATCGGGATAAAGCGATCATTGAAATGTTATATTCATGTGGGCTTCGTGTGACAGAGCTTTGTGATTTATCCTTAAACCAGCTTTTTTTAGAAGATGATATGATTCGCATCATGGGGAAAGGGTCTAAAGAACGGTTGCTTCCTGTTGGCGGTCGAGCCAAAAAATATTTAAATGATTATTTGATTCATTGTCGCCCAGGATTCCAAAAAGGGAAAGGGGACAGCGCTGTATTTTTGAGTCGGAATGGCAATAAGCTCACTCGTGCCATGATAAACAATATTTTAAAGAAATGGTCCCAGGTCGCAAGCATTACAAAACCGGTCTCTCCACATACACTTCGGCACTCCTTTGCTACACACTTATTGGAGGGCGGTGCAGATTTGAGATTTGTTCAGGCATTATTGGGTCACAGTGATATTTCTACTACACAGATTTACACTCATTTGGACAAACACCATTTGAAAGAGATCTACCAAACCCACCATCCGAGAAGCTGATGTTATTCCGACTCCCACCTGAAGCCTTGGTGCTCTTGATTCCCACGTTAATGTTTGCATTATCATTCCATGAATACGCTCATGCTTGGATGGCAGCTAAATGCGGTGACACCACTGCCGCACGGATGGGACGACTCACCTTGAATCCGTTGGCACATTTGGATCCGTTAGGCTCAATGATGATTTTATTCGTTGGGTTTGGCTGGGCAAAACCGGTCCCGGTGGATGGTCGATTTTTAAGAGATCCACGAATCGATATGATGAAGGTGGCAGCCGCAGGACCGGCATCCAACTTACTACTAGCACTGATCGCAGGAATGGTACTTCGATTCTTAAATGGGACAGGTTTATTGACAGAGGTCATCTTCGTATTACTTCTTTATTTTACACGAATAAACATTGCATTGGCTGTGTTTAATATGATTCCTGTTGCGCCATTAGATGGCTCTCAAATTTTTTCCGGATGGCTCATGAAAACCAATCCACAATTGGCATGGAAAATTCAATCTTATGGTCCCCAAGTTTTATTCGGATTAATCTTGTTTGGATACATTACCGGTTTCTCTATTATTTGGTTGGTGATGGAACCATTTGTGAGTTTCTTTATGCTCATTTTTGCTGGAATCTCGATTTGATCCATGAGCTATTTCAAAAGAATTTTACCCGACAGACGGGGGAAAGGACGATCATTGTGGTGGACACTCACCATGCTCATGATCGTTATGTTTTTAATCATTTACTTGAATATGGTTGCTTATAATTAGATTATGAAAAAACTTGTAGAATGTGTCCCGAATTTTTCAGAAGGACGGGACCAACAAAAAATTGATAAAATTGTGAACCAGATGGCCGCTGTCTCCGGCATTACCGTTTTAGACGTGGATCCCGGTGCAGACACAAACCGGACTGTGGTCACCATTGTTGGCGAACCGGAAGCTGTAGGCGAAGCTGCATTCCAAGGCATCAAATGTGCTTCGGAAATTTTGGACATGAGCCAACAAACAGGAACCCATCCAAGGATGGGAGCGACGGATGTTTGCCCATTTATTCCTGTAAGCGGTGTCACCGATGAAGAATGCATCGAACTGTCAAAACAGGTTGGTCAGCGTGTGGGGGATGAACTGGGAATTCCAGTCTATCTTTATGAGAAATCTGCTCAAAGTGATGACAGAATCAAACTTCCGGATATTCGAAAAGGGGAATACGAAGGACTGGCAGAAAAATTAAAAGATCCAAAATGGAAACCGGATTTTGGTCCGGCAACGCTTCATGTGAAAGCCGGTGCTACTGTCATGGGTTGCAGGGAATTTTTGATTGCTTATAATATTAATCTCAATACAAAAGATCATCGTCTGGCTACGGATATTGCATTCGAACTTCGTGAAGCGGGACGATCAAAACGGATCCCAAACCCAAATTCAAAAAATTTATTGGATGGTGAAATTGTCCGTCACGAAGATGGCAAACCGGTAAAAGTCCCGGGACTATTTAAAGATATAAAAGGGATCGGTTGGTACGTGGATGCGTTTAATCGTGCCCAGATTTCAATCAATTTTAATAATTATAAAGTGTCCACCATTCATGATGTATTTGATGCGGCATGTAAGTTAGCTGAAGAAAGAGGCATACGCGTCACTGGAAGTGAATTAGTTGGACTCATTCCGTTAGAAGCCATGATCATGGCTGGGAAACATTACTTGAAAAAACAGAATCGTTCTATCGGTGTTCCCATAGCAGACATTGTGGAATGTGCGGTCCAATCACTGGGATTGAATGATGTAGCCCACTTTGATCCTAAAGAAAAAATTATCGATTATGCGGTTCGGGAAGAAAATAGACCGTTAATGTCCATGACAGGAACCGGATTTGTGGAAGAATTGTCAACGAATAGCCCGGCTCCGGGGGGTGGAAGTGTATCTGCCTTAGCCGGTGCATTGGGCGCAGGATTGTCATCAATGGTAGCAGCCTTGACCCACGAGAAAAAAGAAATGCTAGACAGTAAACCTGAAATGGATGAAATTGGCGTGGAAGCTCAAACATTGAAAGACAGGCTATCCTTTTTGGTGGATGAAGATACGAATGCATTCAACAAAGTGATGGATGCAAATCGTCTTCCTGGAACAACCGACGAAGAACAGAAAGCCAAAGCTGAAGCCCTGGACGCTGCCAATAAATATGCCATCGAAGTTCCCATAGAAACGGCTGGATTGTGTTATCGAGTAATTGAGTTGGCTGATGTGTTGGTGGAGAAAGGAAATCCAAATTCAGTTTCGGATGCAGGCGTTGCTGCGGAAGTGGCTTTAGCAGGAGTGAGTGGTGCTTGCATGAATGTGTTGATTAATCTTCCCGGTGTAGATGATGAGGCTTATTGCGAAGACAAAAGAGAAGCTGTGGAAACATTGATGGAAAAAGCAGAATCCTTAGAAAAAGTTGTGTTCGAGAAAACATTGAAAATTATCGAAGGTTAGGATGGTATTTTTTCAACCTCGAAATACACAACACACTAAATAATATTGAGTGTATTTAGTAGGAATGACCAATGATTAAAGCATTATCAGAAGATCTCAGAAATAAAATATCCGCCGGTGAAGTGGTGGAGCGGCCTGCATCTGTGGTCAAAGAACTCATAGAAAATAGTTTAGATGCTGGCGCTACCGAGATTTCCGTTGTTGTGGAGAAGGGCGGACACCAAACCATCCAAGTGCGGGATAATGGTCATGGCATGTCACCGGAACAATTGCCTGTTTCTATCTTGCGGTACCACACCAGTAAAATAGCTACAGTCGATGATCTTTTCTCCATTGGCACATTAGGGTTTCGTGGTGAAGCGTTGGCAAGCATTGCATCAGTGTCAGAAATGTCCATTTTATCAAGTAATGGATCAGGTGAAGGCGCAGAACTGCCAATTATCAATGGTGTGGCGGGAGAGATTCAACCAGCCGTAGAAATTGGTGGGACAGAAATCACCATCCGCAATTTGTTTTATAATACACCGGCTCGGAAAAAATTCTTAAAAACACCCCGGACAGAACTTCGAAAAATTGTGGATGTTGTGCGTCGATTTGGACTCGCCTATCCGGAAGTATCGTTTAAACTAGTGTCGGATGAACGAGAAATTTTCCACGTCCAATCAGAAAATTTAGAAGATAGAATTGACCATTTATTGGACCCAACTTATTCCAAAAATTTGCTTCCAATCAGTGTGGTGAAAGGAGACTATGCATTCTCCGGATTTGTGGGAAATTTGAATTTGGTTCGGTCTCGCCCCGGAGAACAATATCTCTTTTTGAATCGCCGATTTATCAAAGATCGACTTCTGAATTCTGCTGTCTATGGCGCGTATGAATCTCTGGTAAAACGTGGTGAATATCCATTTTTTGTGATTAATTTAATTTTGCCCAATGACCAAGTGGATGTGAATGTTCATCCCATGAAAACAGAAGTAAGATTCAAAGATGAGTGGCGCGTATTTCATGTATTAAAAGCCACTGTGAATGAAGCATTGCAATCTATACTGAACACCATTCCCGGATTCAATCAATCTTTTGAACAAACTCCACCATCATTCGGAGGCGGAACATCCTTCACTCCTTCATCTATTAGAGCGCCTGCAGAAACAATTCCAACGAATCCAAATCAAGGGACCATGGATTTTACTGCGCCTTCAACGTCGCAAATTCCAGCACAAGCCAATTTAAAACGTGCGAAGGATTATGCATCCAAATTGGCGGAGTCACCTGTTGAATCTCCGGAAACAATTGTCACGGAAAATATTTGGCAAATTCATAAAAAATATATCGTATCAGAGATTAACAGCGGACTGGTCATTATTGATCAACATGTGGCCCACGAACGTGTGTTATACGAAGAGGCACTCTTGGCATTTGAATCCACATCCATGGCATCCCAAACAATGTTGTTTCCTGAAGTCTTGGAGTTTTCTCCGGACGATTTTGATGGTCTCTTTGATGTATTACCTTATTTAGAAAAAATTGGTTTTAAAATTAAAAAACAGGACGAATCATCCATCCGGATTGAAGCCATTCCATCTGAAATGGCGTTGGGGAATGAACGCGCAGTCATTCGAGAAATTTTGGATAATTTTTTGAAAGAGCGGAAACAATACAGTTCATTTCAAGAAGGGTTGGCCGCCATGTTCGCCTGTAAAGCAGCCATCAAAGCCGGGGATTCACTCAACCGAGAAGAAATGCAAGAATTGGTGAATCGCTTGTTTGCCACGGAGCATCCGTATTATTGTCCCCATGGGCGACCTATCATTGTTCAAATGTCCTTGGATGAATTAGATGGGCGCTTCGAACGCCATTAATAATTTTTAACGCAAAGGCGCGAAGCCGCAATTATATTTAAACACAAAGCTCACGGGGTTCACTAAGAAAGGGAAAAAGTAAAACCTAAATAGTTAATTACTTTATTTAAAAAATCTTTGAGTTCTCTGTGTACTCTCTGTTTGAAAAAAATTATCGTTTCCTTGAAGACTCGTATCGTTTGATATAATCATCCACAGACATCATTCCTACCAATTTCCCGATTGTCTCTAAAGGAATCTTTTCTAATTTTGTAAATCGGACACAGGATTTTCCCATGTTTGGTTTTACACCCATTACATCAAAAGCATCATGCAACAATTTTGTCTGTTCTTGATCCATATAACATCCCATGAGATAAATTGCCATGTGGCGTTTTTGGGAAGCCACAGCAACATAGGAGAGAGGTTGTTTGTTATAAGTATCGGCATAAGTCTCCAACGGGATTTCATAAGAAATCATGCCCCAATTCATCCGTTCTTCGTAACCTTCTGGAAGATTTTCTAGAATAACCTTCCGGATTTCAATCATCATTTCCCGACGATCTTCTGGAAGTTCATTTAAATAATTATCTAACTTAGTTTCTTTACTTTCTACCATTTTCATTCCTCCAATAATTATTTAGCATCCTGCCATTTGATCCAAATATAAACAGGAACTCCAGTTAAAATCAGGAGGAAACCCCAATAAACAATTTCCTGTCCTGCACCAGCGATGGTCCACATGGAATACAGGAATGCTAGTGCAGAAATCGTGACCAATTTAATAAGTCCTTTCATTGATAATAATTTCTTCTCTTTGATGGAAATCATGAGTTCCGCCACGCTGGATAAAGCAAATAGGAGAAGGGTTGTCATGGTTGCCAGAAGAATGATAAACGTGAATTGATTTACAAGGTTTTTTGAAAAATTCAAAAGCAACGTCAAAGAAACCAGAACAGCATTTGCAATTAAGCCAAAGTCTGGTGTCCCATTTTGAGATAACTCGCCAAACTTTTTTGGGAATAATCCATCTTTGGCCATAGCTAAAGGAATCTGTGCGGTCACAAGTGTCCAGCCATTCAGGGCACCGAAACATGCAATGACAGCGCCTCCTGCCATGGCATAGCCTGCCCAAGAACCCCAAACCATCTCCGCTGCATCTGCAAATGGGGCCGTAGATGTGGATAAGGAAGAGGGTGGAATAATTCCCATGACTGCTATGGTGCTGATGATGTAAATAATGGCTGTAATGAATGTGCCATAAATTGTCGCTTTTGGGACAGTTTTTTCAGGATTCTCCATTTCATCTGCTGGAATAGTTGCAGATTCCAAACCCAGAAAAGCCCAAAGGGTTAGAGCTGCTGCAGCGCCGATTGCGCTAAATGAAGAATCACCGGTTGGGTTAAAGGGTGTAAAATTTTCAACTTGGAAATATAAATATCCTAAAGTGCCAATGAGCAGTAGTGGAACGGTTTTTAATACTGTGGTAACAAATTGGACGATGCCTGCTTCCCGAATACCCTGCATGTTAATCCAAGTTAGGACCCAAACAGCAAAAATAGCAACACTTCCAGCCAGAGTTGAATTGGATGCAAGCTCAGGCCAGAAAAAAGCAAAATATCCAACAAACCCTACAGCAATTGCCGCTAAGCCTGTGAACAAAGCGATCCAATACCCCCAAGCAACCAGGAAGGCTGTAAAATCTCCAAAGGCTACACGGATATAAGTGTATGGGCCACCGGTTTTCGGTATTATTCTGCTTAGGCGAGCATAGATCAAAGCCAGCAACATGCCACCTGTTGCTGTTAATATCCACCCCAGAATACTGATTCCGCCAAAAGTGGATAAGGCAGCAGGGAGGAGAAAAATTCCCGAGCCGATCATATTCCCAATTACCAGCGCCGTCCCCATCCATACACCGAGTTTTTTACTTCGAGTAGATGATGTTTTCATGCTTACACCATTGTGTCCGAATAACTGGTGGTGAATGTCTTTTCTACATAATCTCCGAAATGAAATGGTTCATATTTAGCAGGATTTTTATCACTACAAAATTTTTCCAGTGGAACCACAATTGTATCAAAATTGGGTTCAAAAAAGAAAGGCAAAGATACGCGCATGGCATCATTGGGCGGAATGACGCGATGGACAGTTGCTTTGTAATGATCGTTTGTCCAGCGCTGTATCATGTGGCCGATGTTTATAATAAATGTTCCGGGAATTTTGGGCGCTTTCACCCATTCATTATCAGCATTTTTTACTTCCAGTCCACCTACTTCATCTTGGAGAAGCATGGTGAGAAATCCGTAATCAATATGAGCACCAATGCCATCTCCCACCTTTTCCCCGCGATCCCTTTCATAAGGCGGATAATTTAAAATGCGCAAAAAACTGTGGGATTTACTCATAAATGGCGAAAAATAATTTCTTTCCAAACCTAAGCTTAGTGCCAACCCTTCAGTAATTCGTCGCCCCAATACTATCATGAGATTCCAGTGTTTTTCTATGACCTTTTTGAATTTAACAGGTTTTTCCGGCCATTGGTTCGGCCCCATCAATTGTTTCCCGGAAATAACATCGGGATGGTCAGGGGAGAGATCCAAACCAAAATCGATGCATTCGTGCCAATCATATTTACCATTGGTGAGCTCTTTGCCCAAAGGAGTGTAACCTCGAAAAATTTTGGACTGATTTATATGAATCTTCATTTTTTCATTTTCGGGTAAATCGAAAAATCCTGTCATGGATTGAATTACGCGATCTAAATGATCATTCGGGATTTGATGATTTTTGATATAAAAGAATCCTATATTTTTACAAGCATTTCCGATTTCCTGTGCAGTTTGAGAGATAGCATTTTTACCAGCATAAGGATTTAACAATGGGGAAATATCAATGATGGGGATTTCTTTAAAAGATGGATTAAGGGCAGTCATTGTCAGAATTGATTCGTTTGATTGATTTAATTTTAACAATTTTATCTAGCATTTGCTCTGACTCAGGCATCAATTGAATTTGTCTTACAATGTCCATTCCAAAGATCACTTTTCCGAATGCAGCAAATCCTTGCCCATCGGGATTCCGTTTTCCTCCAAAGTCCAATTCCGGTTGATCTCCGATACAAATGAATATTTCAGAACTGGCAGTTCCCGGTTCAAGGCGTGCCATGGAAATTGTGCCATCTTCATGTAAAATGCCTGTTTTTTCAGTGGTCTCGTGTTGGATAGGAGGGAGTTCCATGGGATGTTTATCAAAACCAAGCCCACCTTGAATCACTTCGATCTTTACATCATTGTCCGGTTGATTATTCAAATGAACCACGCGATAAAAATGAAAATCTTCATATCGGTTTTCATCCATGTATTTTAAAAAATTGGCAACAGTAATGGGTGCTTGAATCGGATAAAATTCAATTTTGATCGTACCAATGTCGGTTTCTATTTGTACGCAGGGGTTTTGTGCAAAACCGAGAGAAAGAAGTGTTAATAGTCGAAATAGATATTGAATCATTGATTTAAATTTTTTCTACATCCCTTTTCTACCCCATTTAAAAGGGGGGATTTAGGGGGTCGAGAAATTAGCAAGGATTCAATAATAAAGAATTGAAGAAGTCCTTAAATTTTAACATGCCAACTTTTAAAGATATCCAAGATGCCCACGAGCGGATTCGCCCTTTTATTCATCGAACGCCTGTTTTAACCAACTCCAGTTTGAATGAACACTCCGGTGCGGTACTATATTTCAAATGTGAAAATTTCCAAAAAGCAGGTGCATTCAAAATTCGTGGTGCTACGAATACTGTTTTGCAACTTTCTGAAGAGGAACTTTCCAGCGGTGTGGTGACTGCCTCTTCTGGGAATCATGGTGCTGCCTTATCCATGGCTGTTTCCAATCGTGGCGGAAAAACAACAGTGGTCATGCCCAACAATACACCCAAAATTAAAGTGAACAATGTGGAACGAAATGGTGGAGAGATTATTTGGTGCGAACCGAATCAAGAATCTCGCGAACAAGTTTTAAAAGAAGTCTTGGATGAAACCGGGAGCGTGTTAGTCCATCCATACAATGATGAACGCATTATCGCTGGACAGGGGACAGCCGCGAAAGAACTTTTGGAAGATATCCCTGAATTGGATTGTATTGTGTCGCCAGTGAGTGGTGGTGGACTGTTGAGCGGAACGTCCATTACTGCTAAATCAATGAATCCTGGAATCCAGGTTTTTGGTGCAGAACCAAAAGAGGCAGATGATGCATACAGATCATTAGAAACGGGTGAGATTCAATCAAATGAAACCACCAACACAATTTGCGATGGACTCCGAGCCCAGATTGGCACAATCACCTTTCCTATCATTCAGGAAAATGTGGATGGGATTATCACAGTATCAGAAGAGGAAATTATTGAATCTATGAAAATGATTTGGGAGCGGATGAAAATTATTGTAGAACCATCCAGTTCAATAACTCTTGCGGCAGTTATGAAAGACAAAGAAAGATTCGCCGGGCAAAGGGTAGGGCTGATTTTGTCCGGGGGGAATGTGGATTTGGGGGAGTTGCCGTTTTAAAAACGATGGCGGTCAATTCGTAATTATGAAAAAAATTCTCACAATCATCGGTCCTACTGCCAGCGGGAAAACATCTCTCACAGTTGAAATTGCATCAAAATTCAATGGTGAAGTGATCGGACTCGATTCTCGTCAAATATATGAGGGTATGCCCCTTGGTACTGCACAACCCACCGAG
This sequence comes from uncultured bacterium, assembly GCA_964001155.1. Classification (GTDB taxonomy): domain Bacteria; phylum Fidelibacterota; class Marinisomatia; order Marinisomatales; family UBA1611; genus CAXFCD01. The sequence continues at coordinate 11,429 of CAXFCD010000151.1, forward strand.
GAAGAAATGGGTGGGATTCCACATCATTTATTAGGATTCCGTGATCCAGCAGAACCGATCTCTGCCGGTGAATATGCAAAAATGGTGAAAGAGAAAATTGTGGAGATTCGTGGGTTTGGTAATACACCTATTATTTGTGGCGGTGCCGGCCTTTATTACAGAGCCTTGACGAAAGGGATTTTTGAAGGAAGTGTTTCAGATTTGCCAACTCGGGGGCGTTTGGAAAAAGCTTATGAAAATGATCCTGCAGCACTTTTGGAACGGTTAAAATCCATTGACCCTGATTATGCGGAGATTGTCCATATCAATAATAAAAAAAGGCTCGTAAGAGCTTTAGAAATATTCGAAGCCACTGGAAAACCGCCCAGCGACCATTTTTCAGAACAAGAAAAACATCCGGTTGATTCTCTTGATTTGTTCACAGTATTATTGAATTGGAATCGGGATGTTCTCGTTGAACGTATTGCTAAAAGAACTGATGATATGTTAGAAAGTGGGTGGATAGATGAAGTGAAAGATTTAATAGAAAAACAAAAAGATGGAGGTGTGATTTTTCCGGCTTTGGATTCCATAGGCTATCGTCAAATTCAATCTTTTTTAAATGACGAAATGAGTTATGATGACATGCGGGAGGAAATTGTGATACGTACGAGACAATTTTCACGTCGGCAAATGCAATGGTTTAAAAAGGAGAATATCGATTGTGTTGTGGAGATGGATAATCTTGATTTGAAAAAACTGCCCCGAATCATTTTTGACTTAGTTTCCGGATAAACCTAGGTTCAACTTAAATCATTCTTTTTTACATTAGTCCAAATGTAACACCTGCAGAAATGATGGTTCTATCCAAATTATTATTTTTTAAAGCCTTCCCGCTGATACTTGCGCCGAGGTTGAACACCATTCCTTCATAAACTTTTACCACTTTGATGCCATGGCCGGAAACGGTGGACTCTCCAAAAGATAAAAACCCACTTCGATACCCAATATTCATTGATTCTGACAGGATTTTTTCAAAGCGGCCATTGAATAAGAGTCCCTGATCAATCCTGTATTCACCATAATGTGAGCCCGGGAGAAAATCTAATAGTTCCAATTCCCATACTCCGCCTACAACAAATTTGTTGACGATATTGAGATGGTCGCTGAAAAAATATTTGCCAGAAACAGTACCATGATAATTTTCAAATTTTTTACCAATTCCACCAGAGATATGTCCTTTTAACCATGCTGGTTCACCGGGGAAAAATTGAAACTGAACTTGAGCTTTTTTTCCGTCCCAATTGTTATTAAAAAAATCTTCAAATCCCACATTCCGATACGACCCGGAAACAGAATACCCAAAATGAGGACCATCCCAAAATCTTAATATTTCATGATTCAATCCATCCACATGTTCCTGCCGGACGATTAGACTAAATTGAGATGAAAAATTTCGGCCCTGCTTTTTTTTCAGATAAAATTGTGTGAGATAAGACCCATTTTCATAATTCAGAGATGTATCCTGTTTGCCTTCGGTATATTGATAGGTAGACGCATTGGCATTTATGGGAGAAATATCCTGGGATAATCCAACCATCAATTTTTTATTCAGTCCAAATTCACCTTTTAGTAGAAGGGTCCAGCCAACCATTCCGAATTGAAACAGGCGGTGATCATCAGTGGGAATGATTGAAATGACTGCCGGCGCTACCAGTTTTGGGGATTCGTAGCCTAAATTCACTAAATAAATCGGGGTTCCACCGAACAAAGGCAAAACGAAAATAATGCCTGCGATTGATTTTTTAAAGGCCATATCGAGCCAGTTCTCCGGCAACCCGTTTTCCCTGATAGCGAGCCATTGTCATAATGGATACCATGGGATTTGCACCGCATGATGATGGAAAGGAGGATGAGTCGCACACCATCAAATTTTTCACATATTTGGATTCACAGCGAGAATTCAGGATGCCCATTTCGTGATCTTCTCCCATGCTTACGGTTGCTTGGCAATGGGCAGAGGTAATTTGGGTTTGGTGAGGGCGGAAGGTCAAGTCATTGCAGTATTTCGCTTCGGATTTCTGTTTAAAATGTGGCCGGTTTAAAGGTCCAATTGATTCTTCTGATGGGAGTAAAACTTCAGAAGCGCCGCTCCCAAACATGATTTCCACACCTTTCTCTGCTGCAATGCGCAACCGTTTTTTGTCCTCTTCTGTGAGGCGGTAAATGATTTCCGGTTTTTGGGCATAGGCATTCCACACAACCCTGTTTTTCTTCACCGGTGTATCAACAAGCATGACGCCAAATCCGTTGATTTGGGGATATTTCAGGATCATATCAAAATGAGGCAATCCGAATCCGGGAACCATGCCTGCTGCGTAAATGGGATGACCGAAGAGACATTCATAATAAAATCCATGGGATTCATAAAAGTGATCCGAATACATACTGCCGGTGATACCGCGGTAATTCACTAACTCTTGTTCTTGGATGCCAATGATGGGCAAGCTGGGATGAATAATAAGTCCACGTCCAAGCGTATCATTGGGATTCGGATGTTTGGAACGAAACAGAAGAGATGGTGACTCCACAGCACCGGCTGCAACGATGATTAAGCCTGCTGAAATTGTGACAGTGCCTGAAGGATATTTATTCGGAAGGGATTTTTCGTCTGCATCTAATATTTTACCCTGAATCCCGGTGGCTTTTTGATTATCATTTTTCCCAGAAAATATAATTTTTTCAACATCAAAATTGTGAATCACTTCCACACCATTTTGAATAGCGTCGGCGATGTAGGTGATCATGGTACTCATTTTCCGGTCATATTTGCAGCCCACTGTGCAAAATCCGCAGCCAATGCAGTTTTTCATATTCAATTCAAATTTTTTGAAGGACACACCTTCCGCTTGGCACCCTTCGGAAAATAGACGGTTATTGTCATTTACCATATCATCCGGCGGTTCATGGATATTTATACGTTCACGGACATGTTGCAGGGAATTAGGCATATTGAGTCCGGAGATTCCATAATCATTGGCAGTTGAATCAAAAGAAAATTGATTTATGCCATATTCGGATTTCCATTTTTCCCAAACTGATTCTACGGGATTAAAACACAACGCTACATTGACTGTTGTCCCACCACCGACGCATTCTCCGCCCCGGACAGCAATGGAGCCATCTTTTGTTCCACGTGTGCCTCGATCCGCAAATAAATGCCGTGCGCCTAACTCTTCTTGAACAATGGTTGCACCCTCATAAAAGCCACCTTTTTCCAGGAGAAGAATTTTTTTATCCGTTTTTTTCGCCAATGTTGCCGCTAAAACACCGCCGGCAGCGCCTGAACCAATGATGACTATATCAGCATTGAGTTTCATTGATTTTCCTTTGGGTCAAAATAGCCGGCATAACCCATCACATCCCACATTTCTTCTTGGCAATAAGAACAGGCGTTAATTACGCCTTTTGCACTGTTGAAAAACATGCGGCGAATATTGAAACGACTTTGGCTCCATAAATAAAAATAATCTGCTTGGGCTGCCTTTGGTGCATCCTTAAATGATCCATGATGACCGTGTTTTTGTTCAAATTCATTGAAAAGAGTTCGGTCATGTTGCATGAATTCTTCTATTTTTAAATTGATATCATTTTTTCCCAATCCTTCAAATTCTCTGAATAATTTGGCTTCCTCATCCAAAATGGCGGGAAGGCGTTCTTTAAAAAGTTGAATATCATTAAAAAGGACAAAGGCGCGTTGGAAAGGCTCTTGGCGCTCTTCTGTTAAAGGGAAATGGATTTCTATATTTTTTAATACAGTATCAGGTGTGATGGCAGGAAAACGAACATGATCAAATGGCAGGACTAGGTTGATCAGGGATCGCAGGATTGGGTTATAATGGTCCGGGTGAGGATCATTGGTGAGGAGGTGGATAAAACGGGTTTTAGGTAAAAAGGGTGTACAACTTGATAAACCCAATATCGTAATTGCTTTCAGAAAATTTCGTCTGGAAAAATGGCCACTATCGGAGAGCATAGTCTTGTTTCTTGTGAGAATGTTTCATTAATCCTAATGAATTGTAAGAACTTTGGATGTTTCATTCAAGTTTAATTCAATGAAAATTACAAATATCGCATTTTGAATAATTATTTCTAGATGTACCTGAAAAATTGTAAATTTGCTTGCTTTAAAACCCTTTAAATTGGTCCGGAGAGGCCGAAAAGGGCAGGGAAAGACCTCCGTGCGAGATAAGGAACCTCTGCCTGGAGGTTTTTTTTTGGAATAAGATGGAGACATTATGAGTCAAAAATTTTTGATGGATGCAAAAGCGGTTGATCGGTCAATCACGCGTTTGAGCCATGAGATTCTGGAGCGGAATGAATCTCATGAAGATATCGTTTTGGTTGGCATCCATAACCGTGGCGTTCCTTTAGCAGGGCGAATTCAATCGAAGATTAAAGAATTCAGCGGTGAAGTATTAAAACAAGGTTCATTAGACATCACCTTTCATAGAGATGATTACCGCGAACGGTTGGTGATTCCACAAGTAGAAGGAACTGACATCCCATTTTCTTTGGATGGATTAATAGTGGTCTTGGTGGATGATGTTCTTTATACTGGAAGAACAATTCGCGCTGCAATGGATGAATTAAACAGTTTCGGCCGTGCAGCGAAAGTTCAGCTGGCTGTCCTTGTAGATCGAGGTCATCGTGAATTGCCCATTAAAGCAGATTTCGTTGGAAAAAATATTCCAACCCATGAAGGTGAACATGTGAATGTAACGCTTACGGAAATTGACGATGTAGACAGTGTATATCTTTTAAGGAATCAAGACTCATGAAGTTGCAGCAACGACATTTACTGGGACTGGAGGGATACCCGGGAGAAGATATTCAAATGATTATTGATACAGCATTCAATTTTAGGGAAGTGCTGGATCGTCCAATCAAAAAGGTGCCATCTCTCCAAGGTGTAACAATCGTGAATCTTTTCTTTGAAAATTCCACACGTACTCGAATTAGTTTCGAATTAGCACAAAAACGACTCAGTGCGGATACAGTGAATTTTTCTGCCTCTTCAAGCAGTTTGAAAAAAGGAGAAAGTTTCAAAGATACTGCACAAAATATTGAAGCTATGAAAATTGATGCAGTGGTGATGCGTCATCCCACACCTGGCGCACCTTGGCATTTGACAGACTTTATTGATGCAACAATCATTAATGCCGGAGATGGAACCCATGAACATCCTACCCAAGCTATTCTGGATATGATGAGTCTCCATGAAAAATTTGGGAAATTAAAAGGGCTCAAAATTGGCATATTGGGTGATATCTCACATAGCCGAGTTGCCCTGAGCAATATTTATGGTTTAATTACAATAGGTGCAGAAGTGACCTTATGCGGCCCTCCAAATTTGATTCCACCTTATGTTAAAGATTTGGGTGTAAACGTAAACTACAATGTAGACGAAGTGATTGAATGGGCAGATGCATTGAATGTCCTTCGGATCCAACGGGAAAGAATGGGGCTAGGACTTGTTCCCTCTGTCAGGGAATACCGAGCCATGTTTGGCATCACTCAGGAACGATTGGATCATCATAAAAAAGAAATCGTCATTATGCATCCCGGACCCATGAACCGAGGTGTGGAAATTGATGGCTCAGTAGCGGATAGTGACCAAGCCATCATTTTAGATCAAGTATTAAATGGTGTTGCCTCTCGAATGGCGATTCTTTATCTGCTTTGCGGCGGGAAACAAAATGAGGAAGACGAATCATGAATATCAAAGAATTACCCCAAAACCTCGTTTTGAAAAACGGGACTATCATTGATCCTCACCATGGAACCAAATCAGAAGGTGATGTTTGGATTCAAAATGGCAACATTGCCGGTGTGGGCAAAGTGGATGCTCCAAAAAATGCTGAGACTATTGACTGCTCAGGAAAGTTTGTTACTCACGGATTTTGTGATGTGCATGTCCATTTCAGAGAACCGGGACGGGAAGATAAAGAGACATTGGTGACCGGTTCTCGGGCTGCCATGGCTGGAGGATTCACAAGGGTTTGCGTCATGCCAAATACCAATCCACCATTAGATACGCCGGAATCCATCAATTTTATTCGTGAAAAGGCAGAAGAATGTCCAATTC
>CAXFCD010000152.1:0-2792 GCA_964001155.1 uncultured bacterium
CAATATTGAAAAAATAAAAAAGCCCCGGCAAAACCGAGGCTTTCATTAATTCCCTTTCGGGCGCCTATTTGCGGCGTCTGCGACGTCGCTGACGGCTGGCACGCGGATCGTTCCGCAGTGCTTCTATCCTGGCGAGCCTTTTAATACGACGAGCAGTCTTTTTACGAGCTTCCCGTTTTGCATCACTTGGCTTTTCATAAAAGGATCGTGTCCGAACTTCCCGGAGAATACCGGCCCGCTCCCACATCTTCTTAAATCGACGTAAAGCGCGTTCGAAGGATTCCTTTTCTCTTACCTGGACTTCAACCACGTAAATCACCTCCAAAAGTGTAGTTTGTGGTTATTCAAATAAAAAGTTTTGCTTCAAAAAAGCCGGCGATTTTACTCGTTTTCTCTTCGGATTCCAAGGATTATACCATGGAAGCAAATTCGTCGATTGTGAGTGTTTCCGGTCGTCGGGTGAAATCAATTTTATCCTGAATGTCTTGTGGGATGTCCCACCCTTTCAAGGTGTTGCGTAACATTTTCCGGCGTTGAGAAAAAGCAGCGGTTACCAATTTGTTAAACTTCATGTATTTATCATCGGGAACAACTGGATTTTCTTTTTTGGTAAATCGCACGATAGCAGAATCCACTTTCGGTTTTGGGATGAAAACATCCGGCGGAATGGTGAAACAATATCCAATATCTAAATACGCACCAACCACCACGGAAAGTCGACCGTACTGTTTTGCCCCAACGTTTGCTGCCAGTCGTTCCGCCACTTCTTTTTGCATCATAATGTGGGCATCTTCCCAAAAATCCAATTGCTCAATGAGCCAAAAAATAATGGGCGAAGTAATGTTGTATGGAATATTACCCACCACACGGATAGGCTCTGAAATGGGTAATTCATCAATCTCTTGCAACAACACATCTCCATGAATCACATGAAGTCCTTCCAAAGCAGCTCGGTTTTTTAAATGGTCAATGAGCATGGGATCAATTTCGATGGCAGCCATTTCTTTTGCCTGGGGCAAGATGCGTTCGGTGAGAGCGCCTTCTCCCGGACCGATCTCTAAAATGGCGTCCGTATTTTGGGGATCGATCGTTCGGGCGATTCGATCTAGAAGATTGTTATCAGCGAGGAAATTTTGTCCCCACTTTTTTCTGAATGGATGATCAGTTTTATTCATTTTTCCTGCCGCGAAGTGTGCTAAGAATCGCTAAGATTTAATAACCACTTTTTCTATTCCCCCGTGATGGGGAAAATAGAATAGGGGATTTATTCTCCTTTTTCAATTCTTAGGAAGTCCAAAAAGTTCTGTGGCATTTGCAGTAGTTTTCTCCGCCACCAATTCTAACGATACATCATAAATCTCCGCCAATTTTTCAGCCACAAACCGTGTGCGTCCCGGTTCATTTGGTTTCCCACGAAATGGTTCCGGACTTAAATAAGGACAATCCGTTTCCACTAATAATTTTTCCAAAGGGAGTTCTTTCGCAACTAACGGCAAGCGACTATTCTTGAAGGTGAGATTGCCGGAAAATGAAATGTAATATCCCAAATCAATAAATGCATTTGCGGTGGCAAGGTCACTGGAAAAACAATGAGCCACACCCCGGACATCCGGAAATTCTTTCAATATTTTAATTACATCTGCATCTGCATGCCGATTATGAAAAATCACCGGTTTTCCTAAATCCTGGGCGATCTCCATTTGAGTTCGAAATACAATTTGCTGAAGGTCCGGCTCTGAAATATTCCTGAAATAATCCAATCCCATTTCTCCCACAGCCACCATGGAATCAAACGTCATAAGGTCATAGAGTTGATCTGTGAAATCTTCCGGAGCATCTTTCGCATCATGAGGATGAATCCCTGCGGAAGCAAAAATGTTATCGTGCGTCTCTCCTAACAAAAGGCAATCTCTTGCATCGTCCATATTGGTTGCCACACAAATGAATCGCGTGACGCCCAATTCCTCCGCACGTTTTAAGACATCGGAGAGATTATTTTTTAAATCATCATAAAAGAGATGACAATGAGTATCGGTTAGCATTTAATAAATTTGTCTCGTAAAATGATGGGTAAACCTAAATTCATTTTATCCTTATCACGACTATGAAATTTCAAAAATTAATCTTTTTCAGCTTTCTTATTTCAATCTGTTCCTCATCTACACTTCTGGATGGCGATACGCTTGTGATTCATCCCATCACTTGGGAAACGCCCAGTCCGGAAGGTTGGGGCGCACAATATGAGCTAAGCATTTCATTTCCTACCACGGATGAGTCATGGGCGAAAATCATTATGGTGCAAACGCTGAAGTGTGACTCCGCCACTAAGGGTGATAAATATCCATGCGGCGAGTGGGATTACATTTGGAATACATTTGTCCATGTGCCCCGGGGCGATTCCACAGAAATTTTTTCCATCGGAAGTTTTGTGACGCCCTACGGCAAGCGACTCGTTATGGGTGGTGAATCCGGTTGGGAGTGGACATACGACATGACAGATTATGCACCCATTTTGAAAGGTGATTTATTTGTGAAAGTTGGGAATAATCAAGAATTGTTAGATCTGAAATTTCTATTTATTAAGGGGACGCCCACGCGAGATATCCTAAGTGTTGAAAATATTTATCCATACGGTCATTATAAATATGGACCATTGGCTGATGATGAAATATTGAAACAAACAAAACTCCATTTGAATCCTAAGGCGGAAGGATTCAAACTAAAAGCGGTGATTTCGGGTCATGGCCACGCCGGCCCGAGAAACTGCTGCGAATGGGACAGCAAAACGCACA
>CAXFCD010000153.1:0-2831 GCA_964001155.1 uncultured bacterium
CACGGAAGCCACAATTCCCATAGTGGAAAACGAAAGGGTTAATTCATCCTTTTTGCTTTTTCCGAAGCGATGGCCTTTGTTTTCTTTGTGTTGGAAAGACCCAACAGCTGCAAAAAACTTATCCATTGTTTTGTAAGGTTTTATATCATCAAAAACAAATGAGACATTTGTCTTGTTTATCAAAATTTTCGAAACAGATGAATTTTTAAATAAGGTGCGGACCTCAGCAATAAATACCAGGTTTTTCGTCTCCTCCGGCAGCTTCCCAAAGCGGTCTTTTAACTCTCTTTTGATTGTCAATAATTCTTCGGGTTCTTCTACGGAAGACAGACGATTATAAAACCCCAATCGTTGTGTGGTGTTCAAAATATAAAACTCATTTATAAGAGCATCTTCGCTGAAAACAATATTGGGAAATCGCACTATTTCATCTTTGCCCACAACCGCATCCACCTCCTTTTTCAGGAGCTCACAATACAGCTCATAACCAATGGACGAAATATGCCCACTTTGTTTGTAACCAAAAAGGCTTCCCGCGCCGCGAATCTCCAGGTCTTTCATGGAAATATCATACCCGGAACCCAGTGAAGTAAATTGCTCAATGGTTTTCAATCGGCGATGGGCATTTTGCTCCAAAGGCCCTCTGGGAACCAGCAATAAACAATGGGCTTGGTTGTGCCCTCGGCCTACGCGGCCGCGAATTTGGTAAAGTTGGGATAAGCCAAAATTTTGGGCATCATTAATGATGATGCAATTTGCATTGGTTACATCCAACCCGGATTCAATAATTGTGGTACAGGCCAAAATATCAATGCCGCCTTTAAAAAACGAAAGGATTTTTGACTCAAGCTCACGGCTGGCCATTTGTCCATGAATGTTTTCCACAACAGCCTGTGGATAACTTTCCTGTAGTTTTTTTGTGAAATACGGCAAGCCCTTAATGTCGTTGTGAAGAAAATAAACCTGCCCGTCCCCGTGTAGCTCTCTTTCAATATACAGATGAACCGTTTCCCAGTCAAAATAGCGCACAGTTGTTTCAATGGGTTTTCTGGACCTTGGCGGCGTCTGAATCAAACTTACATCACGAATCCCAACCAGAGACTGCTGAAGGGTTCTGGGAATGGGTGTTGCGGAAAGGGTTATAACATCTACCTGTTGTTTCAGGGTGCGAATTTTTTCTTTATGATTGACTCCAAACCGATGTTCTTCATCCACGACAAGTAAGCCAAGACATGGAATGATTACGTCCTGTGATAATACACGATGTGTACCAACCAGCACATCAATTTCACCCCTCCGTAGCCGATCAAGGATTGCACCCTGCTCCCTTTTTGTTTTAAAACGAGAGAGCAACCCAACGGAAACCCCCAAAGGCCCCAACCTTTCCTGACAGGTAATAAAATGCTGATCTGCCAAAATGGTTGTGGGGCACAGGAATATAGATTGTTTTTTTGATAGAACCGATTTCATAATTGCACGGAGGGCAACCTCTGTTTTTCCAAACCCCACATCGCCGCATATGAGCCGGTCCACAGGTGTGTCGCGGTTCATGTCGCTCAATGTTTCTTCAATGGCTTTCTTCTGGTCCGGTGTTTCTATAAAGGGAAATGATGCGGCCAAAGCACCATCTAGATCATTATCATGGGAATATCTAAAAGATCTTTTTCGATTTTTATTGGCATAAAGTTCCAGCAATTCTTTGGCCACTAACTGAACAGACTTTCTTACCCTCCTTACTTCACTTAGCCACTTTTTGGAGCCCAGCGATGACAGGATAGGGCTTTTGACAGACCCAACATAGCGGTGAATCAAATCCATTTTTTCCAGCGACACAAATACTCGCGCATTGTTTGAGTACTCTATCTCAATGGATTCCCTGTTCCCGGCACCGCTGTTTTGTAAAGAAAGCCCTCGAAAGATTCCAACACCAAACAATTTATGAACCATATAATCACCATCAGATAACGATGATAGATCGTTTTTGGTTAGGGCGAGTTCTGTATCGTTTTGAGCGGGCGCCCATTTTTCAACCTGTTTTCTTTCGTTCAAAACATCCGAAGAAGAAATGACAGCCACATCCAAAATATCTGAATAAAAACCCTGGCTTATGTTTCCATTGATCCAGGTTAAATCTGAAATATCATTGCTCAAAAGCGATCGAGCCCTTGCACCACCGATAGCAAAAACACGTCGTTGCTTAATTCCGGATTTCAAGGAAGATATTCTATCAGCCACCTTTCGATGTTCCAAATGAATGGGAATACAATCCAAAGACTTTTCCCGAACAGCCCCCGGCCAAATGAAGTTAATTAAACCATCAGAAGACTCAAAATTCACAAAATAATCAGGCCCAGAAAACACCATAAGACTAATATAATCAATAGCTTCCCCACCACCCAACGGAGATGCGCTTATGGTTAATTTTGGAAGGTTGTTAATTGTAAGTTGCGTTGTTGCGTCAAATGTGGCCACAGATTCAACGTGCTCAAAATCAAAAGCTATTCGGATAGGGTTTTTAAAATAAAGCGGAAAAACATCTAAAATATCTCCACGCCGCGCAAATTCTCTTGGCTCAAACACGGTGTCTTTTTTCACATAACCCCAAGATGATAATAATTTTACAATATCGTCCCTGTCCTTTTTGTCGCCTTTTGCCAAAGTTAGAGTTGATATATTTGAAGATGCGTCTCCCCGAATGTCTTTATCGTTGAAGGACTTGGCGGTACCAATGCAAATATGTTTTTTGTCTTTCTGGCTCAGTTTTATAATTGTTTCGGCGCGGTAACGCTCATGCTCAAGATTAAAGCCAGGCACCCTTTCATCTTTGGCCA
>CAXFCD010000154.1:0-4113 GCA_964001155.1 uncultured bacterium
ACTTACATCCAGCGAGAACTGTTAGAGTTTAAAGAACAATTAACGGTGCTCATGATCGGAATGCTTTTCATCCTTTTGGCTGCAGATGTGCGCATTGTAGATATCCAATCCCTGGGATTAAAAGGTGTCCTGACTGTTTTATTCCTGATGGTTTTCATCCGCCCCTTAGCTGTTTTTTCTTCCACAATTAAATCGGAGTTAGACACAAGACATAAATTACTTTTATCATGGATTGCACCTCGTGGGATTGTTGCAGCAGCGGTTGCTTCATTGTTCGCATTTGAATTAAACCTCCATGGCTATGATGGTAGCCAACTGCGGGCTTTGGTATTTTTATTAATTACCCTAACTGTTTTATCTGCAGGACTAACGGGAGGGTGGGTTTCTTCGATTTTAGACTTGAGACGCAAGAGTGAATCGGGGTGGATCATCCTGGGCGCCCATGAAGTTGCCCGGCTTTTGGCGCGACTTTTAAAACAGGGCGGGCATGAGGTAATTTGTATTGATGAAAATCCCCGGGCGTGCCGGTTAGCGGAAAATGAGGGGATCAAAGTTTTTTACGGCAACGCCTTAGGAGATAGAACCTTGCAGCGGGCGGAACCGGATATTAGAAAAGGCATCATCGCTCTCAGCGGAAATGAGGAAGTGAATTTTATTTTTTCTCAGCGGGCAAAATACCTTGGGAAAGAAATGGCAATTCTCACCGGCATCAAACGACGGGATGAGGGCATAACTTCCAAAATGGTAGAAGAAACAGGTGGTAGAATTCCTTTTGGTAGACCCGTGGATATTGACCTCTGGTCCACGTGGATCCGGAAAGGATTTACAAAATATTCATCCTACGAAATGGTGGGAAATCCCGAATTTGATTTTAGGGATGAATCTATGATTGGGATCATTCTGCCATTGGTGTCAGCAAGAGCCGGATTATTGGTTCCTGTGGATGACCATCTCAAAATAAAGAAAGGAGATTTTGTAACCTTTCTAATCAATACGCAAAAAGAAGAGGAAGCAAATTTGTGGTTGGAAAAGCACCGGTTTAACCCAGGAAATGTTTCTGGGCCAGGACTGGCACTCTATGCGCAACTCCATTCAAAATAAAAACTGGGAAATACCTATAAGTATTACTTTGGTTTTATATCATTGAAAAAATTTTCTCTATTAAATCCCTCGGGTGAACAATGTCCTCCACATGTCCTTTTTCTTTTAACCAATCCACGGTTTGAAATCCCGGTGACGTTTTTAGTCCCGTGTATTGTTCAATCACCCGTTTCCCGGAAAAGCCAATATTCCCCGCATTGGATTCAAATAATGGGTGTCCGCGACTGGCAATCCCAATAGCCACACCGCCTAATGTTGGATCGGTAATGAGAGTGATTACAGGCAATCCCGCACGTTCTACCCTGCTAATCGCTACGTGAGCCTTAGGAATGCTCACCATGGAAGAACAGCCTTCATGCATCCTGGCGCCGCCACCTGCGGCTTGGAAAATAATAGGCACCTTTTTTTGAATGGCAACTTGAGCCGCTTGCCAAACTTTCTCACCGGTGCTCATACAAAAAGAACCACCCAAAAATCCAAAATCGGTTGCGCATAAAACAACATCTTTACCTAAAATATTTGCATCCCCGGTGATCATGGCACTGACCAATCCTGTTTTCTTTCGAGTTTCATTTAATTTTTCAACATAGCCGGGAAACCCAAGAATATCTTTATCTGAAATAAATTTTGTTTCATCATGTTCGAAAAATGAATTCTCATCCGATAGCCAATTGATGTAATCCCAAGCGGAGGGGCGGGCATAACGGTGCCCACAAACATTACATACATAATTAGATTTTTTTAAATGATTAATATCAACGGGATCATAATGATGGTTTCCATTTTTATCATAACATTTTTGATGGCGTTTCACAAAATCACCAGCGGATGGCAACCGAGAAACGGGACGATGGAATGAATCCAATTCTGATTTGTTAATTTCATCCCAATGACCGATTTTTTCCCAGCGTTTAATTCGATTTTCAAAAACGTCCTCTTCAGTCATTGTTGAAAATTGATTTACATATTTTTCTAATACATGTATCACAGAAGTTTTGGATTCATTGGGATAAATGTGAGCCGGGCCTTTGGATTCCGAAATCAATTCATCCACAATGCCATGGGTGAGGCCTTCCCTTGATGTGATTTGAGAAATCTCCGCTGCTTCATTAGCACGACTCCGGGTATGAAATAAGATTGAAGAACAGGCTTCCGGAGAAATGACTAAATAGGTGGAATGCTCCAAAGCCAAAGTCACATCAGTTCCGGTTAGAGCGATGGCGCCACCTGAACAGGCGCGGTTCATTATAACAGAAATTGTGGGGACAGAAACGTCTGCCAAAGCATGAATGGTGTCCCCAATGCGCCAGGCAATACCATTTGCTTCCGAACGTTCTGTTGGATCTGCGCCGGGCGTATCAACAAAAATAATAATGATCCGATTTTCTTCACCGGCGAGTTTGATTCCTTTTACAGCGCGCTCATAAGAAGCAGGCACTGGCATCCCATGATTCCATTTTTGAACTTCCTCCTCATTCTTAAACATTTCCAGAAGATCATCATAATTAGAAGACGGACCGCTTTGCTGACCGATGAGCATGACGGGAATTCCATTCAGCTCTGCCCGGTGAGTTTGGATCAAACATGCGCCGAATTCATCCGATTCAAAACAGGAATCCACCTTTTCAAAGATGGATAAATAATCTAGATACTTGGGTCGTTCAGGATGAAAAGAGAGTTCATACTTTTCATATTCGGAGAGTTTTGCAATGGATTCCGGAGAATAATCGAATCCATTTTTTTCGAAGGGGTATTTAAATCGGGTTTTCAAAAAGGATTAGGCAAGATTATTCGCCACAATATCAGCAACATCCTTCACTTGAACTTCCTCCCTTCCTTCAGGTGTCATGGGGCCTAATCCCTGCTTCATCATGCCATAACAAAAGTTACAGCCTGTCACCACCGTGTCCGCACCGGATTCGATGACTTGTTCTGCTCGGACCAAATGTGTTCTGCCTTGGGTTTCCTTTTTCCACCAAAGTGCGCCACCAGCGCCGCAGCACAATGTTTTTCGCCCGTGTTCTTCCATTTCCATAAAATCTGAAGATGCGGCTTGGATTGCAGTCCGAGGCTCATCTACAATATCCAGCATCCGGGATAAATTGCATGGATCATGATAGGTGACTTTTCCATTCTCACCCATTTGAACTTTGATTTTCCCTTCATCAATCAATTGGCCAATCACTTGAGTGTGGTGTTCAACTGTGTAATTCACTTCACCATATTTGGGATATTCTTGTCCAAGATTCACTGCACAATGTGGACAAAGTGTTACCACTTTTTTTGTGTCTGCTAATTGCTCCATATTGTGGGCTCGGAGCATGGTATAGGTCAGTTTATCTCCCAGTCGATTCGCAGGGTCTCCGGAACAATGTTCCTCAGCCAAAACGCCGTAAGTTAATCCGGCCACGTCCAGTATTTTTGTAAAATTTTCCACTGATTTGTTGAAGTTTGGATCCAATCCATGACGAGCAAAACAGCCGAGCCACAGAACGTAATCCATATCTGATGTGTAAGTTGGAAACGAATCTGCGAATGAACTGGACGATGCGCCCTCCGTATTGCCTGTTTCCTGAAGATTGGTAAACAATTTTTGATATTCTTGTGGAACACGGCCTTCCACCAAAACTTCTAACCGGCGGATTTCATCTGATTTTTCAACATGATTCCCAACTGGGCAAACTTCTGTGCAAGCTTGGCACGTGGTGCATTCCCAACCTGCTTCCACATTGATTTGATCCAAAACCGCTACATCTTTTCCTTCCAAAAGCGGCGCACGGAGATCCATGATAAAATGGTGTTTCGGATCCAAAATGCCACCGCCGCGGTTCGCCGGACAGACATCGGTGCATCTGCCACACTCAACACAGGAAAAAATATCCAATGCCTGATTTTGTGTCAATTTGGTAAGGTCTGTGAGCATGGCATCCAATTCATCCTCGTCTCCTTCCAAATCAATATGAACGGGCGTGTGCTCCGGTTGGCTAAAAGGCCGGAAGAAAATATTGAAGG
>CAXFCD010000155.1:0-7275 GCA_964001155.1 uncultured bacterium
TCCAAATGGGTCTGTGAACTGGAAAAATGAACTATCTCGCTGGGACATAAATGTGAAAGACATCGTACCATGGATTGGACCGATTGAATTGATTTTTCCTTTTCCGGAGCAGGAAGTATATTGTTCAAGGAGATCAGGATAACTCTGGGGTTGAACTTGGGGTGATATTTGGGTAGCCGGACCTCCACACCCTGCCAAGATTGCACAAACAATAATACTGTTTCGAAACATTCAATTCTGTTTTTCGACCTGTTGAACCTTTGGGATAGCCTGATTCGATTTTGCCTTGATCACTTCATCCATATGTTCCTGGATGGTCGCATTTTCCTGATCAATATTAAGGGATTCCCGGATATACTTCATGGCTTCATCGAAGCGGTTCATTTTGAAATAGATCCAACCAATCGTGTCCAAGTAGGGCGCTGATTTCGGCGACAACCGAATAGCTGTCTTGGCAAGTTCCAAGGCAAATTCCACGTCCTCACCACGCTCAACCAAACTGTAGGCATAATTATTGAAAGCTTGGGCATCGGTACTGTCTGAAGCAATTAATTCCATGTACAGCTTATCAGATAGTTCCCATTTCCCAGTTGAATCATAAATGAGCGCTAAATTATGTTTTGTATTTCTGGATTCCGGAAAAAGGCTCAGGGCCTGTGATAGGTGGATTTCTGCGTTACCGTAGTCTTTTGTTTGATAAAATGCTGTCCCTAAAAGGTATTGTACCGTGAATTCTTGAGAAAAACGATCCACATGAGGGCTGAGCGCTAAAATAGCTTCTTCCGGTTTTTTCCCGCTGAGAGCCATAATTGCATTATTAATGAATCCCCTGGGATCATCGGGAAAATGATCAATGATTTTTTGATTATATAGCACAGCCTTTTCATTGTCTTCCTTTTCTAATAATAAGGAAACCAAACGGTGCAAGGCATCGGCATTCATACTGTCTAAGGTCACAGCCTCAAACATGACATCCAATGCTAAACTCATATTGCCTAATTCTTCATGGAGGGCACTTTTTTGAATCAGTAATTCTGACGAGAAACCTTGAATCTTTTCAATCCGGTGTACAATTTCAAGGGTTGTTTCATATTTTTGGCTGAACAGTGTCAAATCACGAAGGGTTTCAAGGTATTTCAAATTGTCCGGCTCGTCTTCTAACAACAATTGGCACACTTCTTCAGCCCTGTCAAAGCTGTTTGTTGTCAGGGCAATTTGCAGGGCCTGTTCCAATCCATTAATTGCCATGGAATTCGCACGATATCCCTCAATATAATAATCAATGGCCAAGTCCCAATTTTTTTGTAATCGCGCCAGATCAGCCATAGTGAAAATGTAATCCAAATTATCGGGATCGAGTTGATTCAATTCCTTGAACATCAATTCAGCGTCCACAAATTTTTGCTGCCCAATATAGAGTTGACCCAACATTTCCCGCGCTTCAGTTTCCTCCGGGTCCAGTTCCAAGGCAATTCTTAGATGATCTTCTGATCTTTTTCCTTTCCCCAATCGGCGGTACGCATCAGCAATGGATACATGAATAGTTGACGCATTGGGATCCAATTCGATGGCATCCTGGAACTCCAAAACTGCCAGGGCATAATTCCCCTGATTCATTAGAAATTCGCCTTGCATAAAATGATGGAGTGCCATTTCTTTTTCTTGTTCAATGTCAGCGCTGAACAGCGCACAATTGCATAAAACAAATATAGAGAAAAACTTATGCTTAATTCTTTGTTTCATCTGTTTCGTTATCCTTCGCATACAATGTAATCCCGTTCCCGCCATTTTGTTTCGTTTTATACATGGATTGGTCAGCGCGGTCAATCAAGTCCTTCATATTTTCTGAATGGCTGGGATAGAGAGACATTCCACAGGAAATGGTCATTCGAACATCATCACCATCCATGGAAAAGGGAAAATCCGCAATATTGTCCACAATCCTTTGACCAACCACCATCGCCATTTCTGCAGTTGTATTGATTAAAATGATAGCGAATTCTTCCCCGCCATATCGAGCGACAGCATCAACAGTACGTACATTGTCCGATAAAATATTAGCAGTTGTTTGTATCACATAATCTCCATAGGGATGCCCAAAGGTATCATTGATACGTTTAAACTTATCCAAGTCAAAAATCAAAAAAGCCATGTGGTGTTGGAACCGTTTTGCCCGTTCAATTTCTTCAGTAAATCGTTCCTTAAAAGTTTGATGATTCAATAATCCCGAAAGGCCATCATGGGTTGCATTTTGATAAATCTTTTCATATTCATTCAACCAATTTAATGAGGATCCCAACACTCGACCGATGAGTTTAAAGGTTTGCTGGTCAGATTGAGAAAAAGGGATTTTTGTTAACCGCTCTAAAATCATTGATCCACAGCTCTCACCATCAATAATGATCGGCATTCCCAACACAGAGCAAAATTCTGACTCTGTTTCATCCGAACTGAATCGAGATAAATTAGAATGTGTTTCTTTCCAATTATTTGTCAAGACTATTTCTCCACTCACAATGGGTAATCCATGGAGACTGCTGTTCGTGGGAAATTCACTGCCAACTTCAAAATCATCTTGAACACCATCCACCAATTTAATAGTGGAATTAATTCCAATTTCATTTTTTAGGGAAATTGTCAGACGGGCATATTGGAAAAAAGTACGAATTAAGAATTTGAAATGCTCCAGAATCTGTGTTTCATCGGATTTAAAATTCAAGTTGGTAAGCAGTTCTAGAATTCGGGCTTTATTCTCATCACCCAGTATATGTTTTTCCAGTGATTGAAGATTCCCCAACCCGAATGAAATAAAATCACCTAAGGTCCCTAAAACCGCTTTATCTTTATGTGTAATATCGGAAAAATGTTCAACCCTTGTCAGGACAAACCCAGCCGTTGCATCATTCAGCGAAATCGGACTCCCTAAGACACACTCGCTTCCCCGCCATGGTTTAGATGCAAATAATTCGTTCCAGGCATCAACAGAATCTTTCTGGTAAACGGTATTATTATTTTGAAGAATTGAATTTACCAATTGGTTTGTCACAGGGATGGAATTTGAAAAATCATCAGAATTGGCTCTCTGTAACGAAAATACCTGGGATTCAGGGTCAATCATGTAAATGCCAGTATCAAATTTAGGATTGACCGCTTTTGCGGTTGACAAAACCAATGATTGCAAATTATCATATAAGTCAGTCATCGCTGCTTTATTTACGGCATAATGATCCTGGCTTGATGGTGACATATTCGCTTTATGAGGAACAGGTTCAGAAGTTGACAAAGAACCCAACACTTTATTATACATCATCAATACAACGATAATGCCAACCAGTAATAAATATTTTAAAATATTAGACAGATCTGCCAAGGATGATGGCAGGAATAAAAAAACAAAAAGCACCAGACAAAATGCTGTCAGCGCCCGTGTAAAAGAAGGAAGGTTATTTATTGATGACATAATACAAAAATCCCCGTCAACTAAATTAGCAAGTTTCGACGGGGATTAAAACCTGTTTGGTGATGAAATCAACAATTAATCATTCACAAAATGCATCTTTTTTGAGAAATCTTTTGATAACTTCTTTTTAGGGTCTTCTGAGACGGAATCTTCTTCAGCTTCGGCCAAATCCGGGGTCGCCATATTGACATTTTTCAGACTTGGGTTGGATAAAGTAGGTATGGATTCTTCTGCAAAATTTCGGGATTGACTCGGGAGAGGGTTCCCTTCAGGCGTAAAGAACTGAGCCGCCACAAAAACAAAAGCAACCACCAATCCTGTCATCAATGAAGCGTGAACTGGTGAAAATCCAAAAAAGGTACGTTGGGAAGGGATAGGGCTATGGGATTGTCCATGATCTTTTTGAATCTTAGCCAAAAGCCGATCATTGAAATCAGCTCGGACTGTCATTTTAGTCATAGTCTTCATTTGAGACATATTTGCTCGAACAGATTCAATAAGTTCCTTGGCATCCGGATTGTCTTCCAGATAAGCTTCAAACTCTTTCCTTTTTGAAAGAGAGAGTTCATTTTCGATATAGTCTGAGATTAAATCCTCAAATTGGTAGCGATTCATCGATAGAGTTAACTCCTGTTTATCTTAAGTCTTTCAGGTCAGCTTGCAATTGCAGCCGCGCCCGGTTAATTCTTGATTTTACCGTTCCCAGCGGAACGCCAACAATACTACTGATGTCATCATAAGAAAGTTCCTGAATATCCCGTAAAATGATGACTGTTTTAAAATGTTCCGGTAATTCCTGGATGGCTTTCTGAATTCTTTTTTCTGCGAACTCATTTTGGACCTCCTGCCCAGTTTCCGGTTGGATGGCAGGTAATTCATATTCCTTTTCTTCCCGGCTCATGTGACTTAACAACGTTGTTTTCCGACGTTTTCTTTTCCTGAGTTCTGTATTTGCCAAGTTGCGGGCAATGGTATAGATCCAAGTTGAGAACTTGGCAATTTCACGGTAATAATGTTTTTTCTCATACAACTTCAACATGGTATCCTGGACCACATCTTCCGACTGCTCAAAATCACCTAAAAATTGATAAACAAAATTGATCAACCGATCCCGGTATCGATTGACGAGTTCGATATACGCTCGTTCATCGCCGGCCTGAAAACGGCTGATTAATTGTTCATCAGTGTAAACAAAAGGTGACTTTTGTTTATCCAATGACATGTCCGATAAATTGGATGAGTTCTGTCTCATCTGTACTGAAAGTTGTTTTTTGTCTTTTATCTATTTGGCCTAATTGGTCTAAAGCTAACTCAAGTTTCTCTCGCGAAAATCCTTTTGAAAACTGCGGAATCCGCTTTTTGACCGATGGCGGTATGGGCATATAACCCCGGGGTTCACCGAAAGTTCCATTTTTCATTTTGGCAAATAACATCTCCTGAAACAGGGTCGTAAGGGAATAAATCAGGGAAATCATAGATTCATTGGACGTAATGATTGTTTTTCCCAAAGCAATTGTTCTGTCATAATCTTTTCCACCCAAAGCCAATAGGAATTCCCAGCGTTGGTGTTCTCGTTTCCAACCAGAAAACAGTTCAATATCTTCTGATGTGATTTCGTTTCTGTCACCGGCCCAAAGACAAACTTTTTCAATCTCATTTCGCAAGTGAGCCACTGAATCTCCTGCCATTTCCACCATAATATTCACCACACTTGGATGAGCGGATTTATGACGTTCCTTAAAGAAATAATTCGCCCATTTTTTTAAATCTGATGCAAAAGGCGTCTGGACATCAATGGGATCAATCAATTTTTGCACGTGGGTCAAAAAAGCAGCTTTTTTCATCCAATCATCATTGGTCAGAATTAAAATGTGGTTATCATTTGGCGATTTGCAATAGGCCAGCAAATCATCAGACACTTTCCCTTTTAATTGTTGGGGATTTTTTAAAATAAACAGTTTTTTTGTAGCAAAAAGATCACTCATGGTCAGGAGATCAATGATTTCCTTCCCTTTCATATCATCGGGCAGCATCAAAGTTTTATTTTCCGGATCACCTTTAAAAAATGCTTCGGACACTTTGTCTATATAAAAAGATTGGAGAAACTGGTCACTACCTTTTAAATAATAAACCGGGTAAACCAACCCTGATTTCAGGTCATTCAGTGCGTCTTTAATTTTCATCTTGTGTCTGTAAACTCACAACATAAACTGCAAGAAAGGCGAAAACAAAACTTGTGAGCCTTTCAGTGACCATGCTTTTTAATTCAGGAATATTGGCCCAAATAATGGTGGTGAGAAATCCCACTAATAATCCTGCTATGATGCCTTTCCTGGTGGTTTTATCCCACCAAAGTGTCATGACGAGCGCCGGTCCAAACGCAGACCCCAATCCACTCCAGGCATAGCTGACAACACCAAAAATTGTTTTTCCTGTATATTGTGAAAAAATTGCAATTCCATAAGCAATTAGCCCTAAAATGACGGTAAAGATTCTACTGTTGGTTACAGCGCCAAATCGTTTTTTCTTGGTGGTGAAGCCGATCCCCAAATCTTCTGTTACGGCGGAAGTGGACACCAGTAACTGAGAATCTGCAGTGGACATCATGGCAGCCACTGCACCGGAAATAAATAATCCTGCCAAGACGGGATGAAGGAGTTCATTCGCCAATTTGGGCATGGATTGTTCCGGATCCACGGTTTGGAAATATTCAGGACCAAAATACAATAAAGCAACAATGCCTACCATAAAAGCGCCTGTAATTCCAGGCAATGCCCAAGCAATTGCGATTTTTCGGGCAATGCGCACTTCTTTAGAATTTCGAATTGCCATATATCGAATCACAAGGTGAGGTTGCCCTAAATAACCGAGTCCCCAACTCAACCCTCCCAATGCAGCCACGAGGGCAGCCATCCCCTCTTTCCCCATAAAATAGGATGATGCATTATTTTTAAACACCGTTTCTGCTGAAGACAATCCAGAAGCAATTGTATTTCCAGAACCTGATAATTCTATAAATCCGGCGATAGGTAAAATAACCAAAGTGCCAATCATCAAGATGCCTTGTAACAGATCCGTCCATGCTACAGCAAAAAATCCGCCCATTAATGTGTATAAAATGATGACCGTTGCTCCGATGGTTATACCTTGAATTGGATCCAAATTAAATAATGAATTCAACACTTTGCCCGAAGCATGGAATTGGGCGGATACATAAAACATGAAAAAGAAAGCAATGATGATCGATGAGAAAAAACGTATGATATTTGAAGTATCATTGAACCGGCGATGAAAGTATTCCGGAATGGTGAGTGCATTATACTTTTCAGTTTCTTCTCTCAGTTTTTCTGCGATAATAAACCAAGAGGCAATAATCCCTAAAATAATTCCAACAACAGTCCATGATTCACCCAATCCGATGGTAATGGCAGCACCGGGCAAGGCCAACAGCAGCCATGCCGATTCACCGGATGCACGTTCAGAGAATGCTGTCACCCAAGGACCAAGTTTTCTGCCTGCCAAAAGATAATCTTCTTGAGTCTTGTTAAACTTGAATGTCCATACCCCTACACTCAGGAGAAATCCAAGATATAAAACGAAAATGATACCAACCATATTAAATCACCAATGTTATGAGTCCTGCTACAAAACAGTAGAATCCGAAATAATGAAATTTACCTTGTTCCAACCAACCCAAGAGCCACTTTAATGCCACAACACCCACAACAAAAGAACTCAAAAATGCAGCGATCGAAACAGTTGGAGAAAGTGGAAATGTGCCTTCCAAGTCAAGGGCAGTCAAAAGTCCTGCACCA
>CAXFCD010000156.1:0-2511 GCA_964001155.1 uncultured bacterium
CTGGAATTTTCTGTTTTATATTTGATTTGATCAAATGGATTTTCTGTAGTTTGGATGGGGAACCGTTCCGCTACATCTTTTGGTCGCCAACCTGTGGGCATAAACCAAATCCGGATTTTATCCCAAAGGTACTTTGCATAAAATGCATCCTTCATTAATTGCCACAGGTGTTTATAATTAATGATAACAGGATTCCATGTATTGGCCGGTCGAAGGATGCCATACACCGGTTTAATCGATTTTAACTCCGGCTGGAAGGATCCAAAGAGTTTGTCCCAAATGATGAGGATTTGTCCGTAATTCTTATCAATGTATTCAGGATTAATGGCATGATGGACGCGATGGTGGGATGGCGTGACAATAATTTTCTCCAGCCATCCCATTTTATCAATCATGCGCGTGTGATACCAAAATTGCATAAACAAATGAATAGGTCCGAGAATAATAAAAATGGTGTGGGGTACACCCAAAATTGCAGCTGGAATCATTAGAATTGCACCAAAATGGAATGTTTCTGAAATAGATTGCCGTAGTGCGCAGGAGAGATTGAATTCTTCGCTGCTGTGGTGAATTATGTGCCGATTCCAAAATACATTTACACGATGATTCAATCGATGCATCCAATATCCGGTGAAATCCTGAACCAGGAATGCTACAAAAACGGCAGCCCAAACAGGATCTAATTTGTATACCATGAATTTATCCAAGAGCCATGGATAACTCACCAAGACGACGGCAAACTTGAGTCCATCTTTGGCAATATTTGTCACACCGGAACTAAGGCTGGAAATCATGTCTGCTGGACGATTGATTGTAATCCCTTTCCGCTTGGCTGCAATCATTTCAATCCCAATCAAAATGAGAAAGATTGGAATGGCAACAAACAGGGACTGAATGAAGAAACTCATTACTTAAATTTTTTGTAATTATTCACTTTGTGCACCTTCGTGGTTAAAATTAAGGCAACCGTCCCACGCGAAAATTAAGCAACAATTCTTGTCCAAAATCCGGATTGAACTGATGAAGCGTATCGCCGTCCATGGATAGAAATTGCACCATACCATTGATGCCAATTTTCTCCGGAGCACTGTTGCGGTACCACCAATGACGAGAAATACCATCTTCCATATCATCCTTGAATAAAAACCGGTAATTACCATTTTTTAAATTCATTTCAACATTGTAATCCGTAGAATCTGAAAAATCTTCTCCTGAATAAATGACCATTCCATCTAGATTGGTGAGCGTGAATGAGCTTTCTCGAGCGCGGCCAACATTATTTGTTAAAATATGAAGATTGAAAGATTTAGGAAAAACTTTTGGTAAGGGAAAATTTGATGTAAGCCGATTATTCCACAGATTCTCATCTTCTACACCATTTGGATTTTTCAACACAACTACAAAAACAGGATTCTTTGAAAGGCCATGCCAATTCGGGATGGGGAGTGTCACCGTTTCTTTTTCCAAGAATCCCAACAAGCCATGCCATTCATAGACCTGTTTTCTTCGACCTTGAATACCATAATGAATCTCCAAGGAGTGAAGGTCGTATTCACCATTATTTTGGATTATAATTCTTGGGTTTGAAAGAGATGGATTGAATCGGCCATGTTTCCCTTTTGAACTGGGTGTAATAATATCCACGACTTCAGCATCATTTTTGAAATTGGGTGGACTGTATGAAAAAAGTTGATGCGCCATTCGGAATTCACCGTCTTTTTCACCATTATCGCTATATGGCTCAATACCATAATCAATGCCAATGGAATCACCGGCTTTTACAAATGGCGTGAGCTCAAATTCATATTCATCCACTTTTGTGCCTGGACACCATCCGGCACGGTCAAATGGCCATGTGCCGCCTTGGGGATAAATTGGATTATTCCCACAATCCTTCCATACATTCCACCGAAATAATTCCCAACCATTCATATAATAGGTGTGCGTTTTGCTGTCCCATTCGCAGCAGTTTCTCGGGCCGGCGTGACCATGACCCGAAATCACCGCCTTTAGTTTGAATCCTTCCGCCTTAGGATTCAAATGGAGTTTTGTTTGTTTCAGAATTTCATCATCCGCCAAAGGACCATATTTGTGATGACCATAAGGATAAATATTTTCAGCACTGATGATATTTCGCGTTGGTGTGCCTTTAATAAAGAGAAATTTTAGGTCCAGTAATTCCTGGTTATTTCCCACTTTCACAAATCGGTCTCCCTTTAAAATTGGTGTATAATCTGTCATATCGTATGTCCACTCCCAGCCCGATTCGCCGCCCATAACCAGTCGTTTCCCGTAGGGCGTCACAAAACTTCCGATGGAAAAAATTTCTGTGGAATCGTCCCGGGGTACATGTACAAATGTATTCCAAATGTAATCCCACTCGCCGCATGGATATTTATCACCCTTAGTGGCGGAGTCACATTTCAGCGTTTGCACCATAATGATTTTCGCCCATGACTCATCCGTGGTAGGAAATGAAATGCTTAGCTCATATTGTGCGCCCCAACCTTC
>CAXFCD010000157.1:0-3517 GCA_964001155.1 uncultured bacterium
CTAATTTTGCCATGAGAATATCGGATCGATGTCCGGGGAAAGACACGCTCACTAAACCAGGGAGCTTATTTTCAGAATCCCCATTAAAAACAGCATTAGGGAAGAATGAATGAAGACCAATTTTAAATTGGTGTTCTATATCTTCCAATTCTTGGATATGATGCCCAAGATTTGTAGTTGCTAATTCCGCAGCCAATCCCATTCCAGCAATATATGCAATGTTTTCAGTCCCGGCCCGGAGACCACTTTCCTGACTTGCGCCAATGATAAAGGAAGAAAGTAGAGACTTATTTTTAAAGTAAAGAATGCCAATGCCTTTTGGACCGTAAAATTTGTGAGCAGACAAACTCATAAAATCCACGCCCAATTCATTTACATCTATGGGCATTTTCCCTAAGCATTGGACGGCGTCTGTGTGAATTAAAATATTTTCTTTTTGTGCCAGTTCTACAATGTTTTGGATCGGTTGAATAGTGCCCACTTCATTATTCGCCAGCATAATTGAAATAAGTCCGGTTTTTTCTACAATAGCAGATTCTATATTTTGGATGGCAACACAGCCTTTTTCATTCACGCCAACAAGGGTATGATCTAAGCCTTTTGGTGAAAGTTGATCCAGGACTTTCAATACGGCGGGATGTTCAATTTCATTGGAAATCACGTGATTTTTATCTTGGCCCAACCGTGACCACAGAACTTGGTTGTTTGCTTCTGTTCCACCGCTGGTAAATATGACCTGGTTTGAATTTGCACCAATTGAATTTGCAACCTGTTTTCTTGCAGTCTCAATAATGGATCGTGCTTTCCGTCCCAGTTGATGAACGCTGGATGGGTTCCCGAAAACCTCCCTTTGGATTCCAATCATTAATTCCAATACGTTTGGATGAATGGGAGTTGTTGCGCTGTGGTCAAAATAATACATATTAAATAAAAATTAGCCGCAGAAATTACGACCAGAAGACCTAAAGGTCGTTACGAATAGAAGCGAATTTGATTGTATTCTGAAGATTGGTAAAAAAGGGAGGTTTACGAGCTTCCAACTGTTTGGTTGTCGTATCATGGTCATAATTATAGCGTTTCACATCCCAATCTACGACACCATCATTCACATTGAGAAATGCCACCGATCCGCGTTGGTCCCGGTCAAAAGGCAATCCTGTAGCGCCTTGGCAAAGAATGGTAAGGTTTTCAATCACCTGGTGCCGCGGCACATGGACATGACCATGAATAAAAATAACTTTTTCAATGTCCGGATTTGCTTCTATTACATGGTCCCGCCAGTTCAATGCTTCTTCCACAGATGGCGGTTTATCATCCCGTTTGTACCAGGCATGGGTGAATTCAATGAGTACATTTCCTACAATTTCACGATGAGCGATTTTCATCTGATTGCAAAAATCTCGGCCCTCCTGCCCAAGTTTATCAGCAGTCCATTTTTCATTTTGAACAATGGCTTGGCAAATGGGGTCGTTAGGGTCCATTTCCTCCAATGAAGGCAACTCGTCCTCCCATATTTTTTCCAAGAGATACCGATCATGATTCCCGCGGACGAAGATGCAACCCGGAATGGATTTCAGCATCTCCAGCGTCTTTTCCGGCTCCGGTCCCAGTGCGAAACAATCGCCCAGACAAATAATTTGATCTAAATCTTCCCGGGATTCAATAATGGCCAAGGCGTGGGTCAAGGACGCCAAGTTGGAATGAACATCGGTGATGATGGCAAAGGTTTTGGAATCCATAGTTATAAATTTACATTTTTGGTATTTTGACGGGCAAGTTTTTAAATTTTATAATGTGACAAATTTCACATTGGGCTAATTTTGGGATTTACGTAAAATCAGCGCTGTTTTTAGCACCATTTTAACGATTATCATTCCAATGACGAATCGAGAAATTAATCCAAATTTTTTAACGAAATATGCCCTCCAATGACCCCGTTATCTACGGTATCGGGAATCCACTCATTGATGTTGTGTTCTCTGCAACCGATGCTGATCTGCAAGCGCTTGATTTAAATAAAGGTGTCATGCACCTGGTGGATGAAAATCGCCAAACTGACATTATTCAACATTTTAAAAATGCTACTCCCCAATATTCACCGGGTGGATCGGCCCCCAATACTATGTTGGCCTGTGCCGGATTAGGATCGCCTGCACTGATTGCAGGAAAAATCGGGAAAGATGAATTTGGCACAATATATCTCAATCAAGCGAAAAAATACGGTGTAATCTCCGGACTCGTTCAGGGAGACGGTCCCACCGGTTCCAGCATAATTTTGGTCACGCAGGACGGTGAACGAACCATGAATACCCATTTGGGAATGTGCAGGGAATTTTCCGAAAATGATGTAGATGAATTGAAACTAACCGGTGCCACTTATTTTTATTTTACAGGATATATGTGGGACACGGAATCGCAAAAAAATGCTATTAAAAAGGCAATTCAAATTTCTAAAAATGAAGGAGTCCAAATCGTGTTCGATGTGGCAGACCCTTTTGCCGTGAACCGGAATAAAGAAGAATTCCTTTCTATGATAGAGAATGATGTAGATATTGTTTTTGCAAACCATTCTGAACTTGCCATATTATTTGATTCAGAAGATTATCAAAATGCCTCCGATCAGTTGATGAAAATTGTGAATCAAGCCGGAATAAAATTAGGTAAAAAAGGGTCGTTGGTTTTAGATAATGGAGAAAAACATATGTTGCCGCCGAGACCAATCACTGCAACTGATTCAACAGGAGCAGGCGATATGTATGCAGCCGGTTTTTTGGCTGGACTCGCCAATGGATATTCTTGTGACCATGCCGGGGAATTGGGTGGCCTATTGGCGGAAGAAATTATTCAGCAATCCGGTGCACAATTTGCTGCTTCAAAAATGGAATCCCTGAAAAAAGAATTTTTCCCCATCTGATTTTGGCTACAAGTTCCAGTGATACTATTTCTTGGATGCATAAACCGATTTCGGGTAAATTTGCAGGCTTTAATCTTTTATTTAACGAGGAAAAAATGCTGAATAAACAATCAATTTCCCTGGCAATTATCTTTACAATTTCCATGCTCATCGTGGCATGCTCCAGCCAGGAATACACCACAGCAAAATTAGCGATCCAACAATCTGATTTTGCAAAAGCGGCGGAATGGTTGCCGAAAGCCATAGCTGTGGAACCGGACAATCCTGAAATTCCTATTGTTATGGCAGTTGAAATTCATGCCGAGGCAGAAGAATGGCAGGAGATGAAAGATATGCTCGATTTAGCTATGTCCATTGACCCCAACAGGAAAATCGAAGTAAGGGGTACATTTACTACTGTAGAAAAAGCTGTTAATAATTATACCGAGTTTTACTGGGCAAAGGAATTTAACATCGGGGTTGAACAATTCAAAAAAATCCAGGAAGATCCGGACAATAAGCAAGACTATCTGGATGTGGCCATTATTCATTTTCAAAATGCAGCCATTATTAATCCTCCTGACGCAAACGCCCACACCTCATTGGCACAATGTTATTTTGACA
>CAXFCD010000158.1:0-2211 GCA_964001155.1 uncultured bacterium
CAAAACAATAGAATCCGAAATAATGAAATTTACCTTGTTCCAACCAACCCAAGAGCCACTTTAATGCCACAACACCCACAATAAAAGAACTCAAAAATGCAGCGATCGAAACAGTTGGAGAAAGTGGAAATGTGCCTTCCAAGTCAAGGGCAGTCAAAAGTCCTGCACCACTGATAGCCGGAATTGCCAGCAAAAATGAGAATCGAGCTGCTTCCTTAGAAGATAATCCTAAAAAGAGCGCTGCACTGATAGTCATACCGCTTCTGGAAATACCCGGAATAATAGCCACTGCCTGGGCACACCCAATCAAAATAGCTGTCAAAAAAGTATGGTCTTTATCCCTACGATGGACAAGTGAGGAACCATATAACACCATTCCGGTAAACATTAGCGCACCCCCAACAGCCATTACATTTTCAAAAAGTGATTCAAGTAAATCTTTAAATCCCAAACCGACAACCACAGCCGGCAAGGTTCCAATCAAAATGAACAGAATAAACGTTTGGGTCTTTTTCGAAGTAAGAGAAAATAATAGCGTTTTTATATCTTCAGAAAAAACCACCAATACACTGGCAAGCGTGCCAAGATGGACGAGAATTTCGAATTCATTACCCGGTTGATCAATGCCAAGGATCGCTTGCCCCAACACCAAATGTCCGGAACTGCTGATTGGTAAAAATTCGGTAAATCCCTGGACGATGCCCAGAATCGTTGCTTCAATGAATGTCATAAGTCAGGATAAAGTGGTGGGAATTTAGAGGCGAGTTTTGGAATCTGGTAAGGGTAAGTGGTAAGCGGTATCCGGTGCACTTTCAATTTAGTTTCATGCCAAGTAGACCAATCATTCGCCCTGCTTTTTTTCCATTTCTGCGGTAAGAATGGTATTTTTCAGAATCGCAAAATGTACAGTCCGGCATAATGTTAATATATTCATTTTTAAATCCTGAATTCATCAATTGTGAAAAAGCCATTTTTTGCAAAACAATTCGATATTTCCCATTTTCTTTTTCTTCAACAAACTGTTGGTCAAATTGAGCGACGACATCATCGCTCACTTCAAAACAACAGTCTTGAATGGATGGGCCAATCAGCACGTCCATATTTGAATTTGATACACCTATCTCTTCCAGTAATTTTGCCGATTCAAATAAAATTCCGTTAACCAATCCACGCCAGCCTGCATGTACCAGTCCGAAAATATCTTTGGATTGATGAACAAAATAAATGGGCATACAATCTGCCACTTGGATGGAACACACCCAATGCGGATTCATTGAAAAAACGCCATCCATATCCAATACCCTTCCTGCCTTCTCTTGAAAAGAGACATTTTTGGAATGTGTCTGTTTGGGGACAATTAAAGAATCCGGATCAAATCCTGAACGAATGGCTAAATTTTTTCGTCCTTCCCATCCTTGTGCAGGGAAAGTTTTATCTGAAAAAACAGCTTGTATTTTTGGATGAGAAAAATGGTGAGAAAGATTCACCCAGCCTTGGTGATTCATTCAGATGCCGGATTGAATGTGTTTCCATCATAAACACCGATATTTTGCAACGATTGGTTGGTGTATTTTAAAATTCTTGCGGAGCCGTTTTCATTCTTATTATTTCCGGTAAAATGAATTGAAGTATGTTCACCATTGAACCCATCATGATTGCGAAGTTTATCTATAAACTGGCGACGGTTCATTACACCAAGACTTGTTATGGACCTCACAAAAGAAGCATGATCCAAGGCTAAGGCATGATAATTCGTGAATGAATCATCAGTGCTGCCAAACAATGCAGAACTCCCATCAGACACAACCACCATCCCCTGCACATGAGGTCCAATTACTTCCTGGTTCAAGATGTCCATATCCAGCCAATTCTCATTTCCAAAGAGCATTGTCTGTAAATTATACACTGGTAGTTGGGTGCCAACATAGGTGAGTTCATCTCGCCGAATCGGAATGTAAAAAGCCTGAATCGTTTCCAGCACAACCTTGGCGGAATCCTTTTTATCCATTTTTTCTTCTTCTACAGGCAATTCAAAGAAATCGGTTACATCCACATCAAAGAGAGCATCTAAACTGTCAATTGCCATATTCAATGCATCTTCATTAGGATCTTTATCCGGAAGCAACGACCAAGCAGTACGGCGAATGGATTTGAATTGTCGGGAAATATTTTCCGGTTTTTCGATATACCATTCTACGGCAACAGGATCAA
>CAXFCD010000159.1:0-1504 GCA_964001155.1 uncultured bacterium
CTCCTCAAGCCGTTTAATGGCTTTTTCCAATTGAGATCGAAGACAACTGTGCCATGGGGTTTGATCTAGATTTTCTATGGCGCAAATACTGAATTTTGCTGCTGAAGCGTGCGGATGTTGATTCAAAGTGACCAGGTTTTCATTTATTTCTACTAATTTAACGTCTCCAACTTCAGGCATTTCTGAAGGAGCAAGATCCCCAAAGCATGTTATCAGAGCATTGCTTGGAATCCAGCCTGCGCTGTGGGAATTAACCTCTCCATTTTCACACCAAATGGTTTTGGCTCGTTCAACTCCTGATAAATCGGAAATCAAAAGATGCTTAAAATGAGCTGAAGATTTCATTGCAAAAATTGGAGGAACTGATATCAACGTCTCTGAGAGATATGCCAGGGGATAAGAGCTCTCTCGACAAAAGTCACAATACCGAAAAGCGAGAGACCCATAATGGTCAGCAAGAAAATTCCAGCAAATGCTAGATCTGGTCGCATATTTCCAGTAACGATTTGGATGTAAAAACCAAGGCCCTGATCACTTCCAATAAATTCGGCAATCGTGGCTCCAACTGTAGCGTTGATGGCGGCATATTTGAATCCGACAAAACATTGCGGAAGTGCGGAAGGAATCCTGATTTTTAAGAATACTTTAAAGGTTGAAGCACCTGTTGTTTTTGCAAACCGATCGAGTTCATCACTAAGTGACCCAAAAGCCAAAATTGCATTCAGGACAATGGGAAAAAAACAAACCAGAAAAACAATAATGACCTTTGGAAGAAGACCAAAACCGAACCATGAAATGAACAATGGAGCAAAGGCGATCTTTGGCGTCATTTCAATACTTACAAAAAATGGATATATGGTTCTTCGTAAAATTGATGAGAAGGTGATGGCCAAACCAAGGGGGATTGCAATAACAATTGCAGTCAAATATCCAAGAATTGTTTCAAGACCTGTAATGTATGTGTAATCGATCAACCTGGGAAGATCTGCGGAAGCATTGACAACAATGGTACTTGGTTTAGGAAGGATATAGCGTGGGATTGAAAACCAATCGACGGACCATTCCCAAAAAAGAAAAAAGAATACAAAGAACAGAATCACCATCCATGAATCGGTGATCCAACGAATGGTAGCTTTGATACGTTTTGCCGTCATATCACACCGTAGCCTTGAAAAACTTCCTGGATTTCAGCCATGTAATCCGCGAATTCCTGACTTCTCTTTACCTCAAGATCTCTCGGCCAAGGAAGCTTGATTTCAATAATTTTGTCAATCAAACCAGGTCTGGGTGTAATCACACATACCTTAGAAGACATCTGGACGGCCTCTTCAATACTATGGGTGACCATAAGAACCGTAGGTTTTTCATTCATCCAAAGATTTTGAAGATCTTTCCGAATGTTTTCACGAGTCATTGCATCAAGTTTTCCCAAGGGCTCATCGAGCAACAAAGTTTTTGGCTCATGAATCAAGGCTTGGCAAAGTGCAGCCCTTTGTTGCATGCC
>CAXFCD010000160.1:0-4202 GCA_964001155.1 uncultured bacterium
GAAAGTTCAGACATTGTTTGATTCAGTTTTTCATTATTCCGTGCAACCAGTGTAATGGATGCACCACGTTCTGCCATGAGCAAAGCAGTTGCTTTTCCGATGCCGTCGGTGGAACCGCAAATGATGGCGTTTTTGTTCTTTAAGGATAGATTCATGGTTTGATGGTAAATGGGTGATGGAAAATGTGAGATGGCGTGAATAGAGTTTTATTCATTTGTTGAGTTTCCGTAATGATATCCTAAGTTTCTTTTTATCTTTTCCGGCAATTCCGGTAACGCTGACCTTGGAATGAAAAATGTGGATAAATCAGCTAATTCAGCAAATACCTTATGTCTTTCTGCAGTCTTTTGTAAATAGGCGTGTCCGGATGACCCGCCGGTACCTATCTTTGCTCCGATCATTCGCCGAACCATCAGAGCATGTCGTTGCCGCCAGGTAGTGAATAGTTCATCCATGTCCATGAGTTTGGATAATAAATTAAAAGGAGAATGTAAAATGGGTTCATCACGATAAAGAAAAATCAACAATGCTGCTTGAGTGGCTTTATGCGATAATCTCTTTCTTTTTTTCTGAATTAATTCGTTATGTTTTTCCGGATCAATCATGGCTTCGAAAGAAGCAATCGCTCGTTCATGTTCTTTCAGATGATAGTCAATTTCTTCAGGTGAATGGTTTGGGTTACTCCGTATTGAATCTTCTTCCTTGGCCAACATGGATCGAACAGCTCCACTATATTGCTCCCAGAAATTGAATCCTTCAAAAGATAAAAAAGGTGTCCGTTCCAACCATGTTTCCAATAATTCAAATAGAGATTTTTCGCGTTCAGATTTTTGGACAGATTCTTTTTCCCGATCCAACAAAGGATTTTTATAATCCTGTTTCCCATAATTGATTCGATCTCCTGCCGGGAGTCCCAATTTATTTTCAAGCAACCGAAATTGGGCACTTTGAAAACCGGAGGATGGGAATAAGTCATCCCTGAATTCTAAAAAATCCATTGCCGTCATGGTTTCAAGAACGCGGACTTGATCAATCAGAATTTTTTGAATTTCTATGATACGATCCAGTCGTGTCACTGCGAGACTTACATCTGATTCGTTGACCTTATCTTGACCAAAAACATTTAAGACAGAATCCAATTCATGGAGCACTTGCTTAAACCAAAGTTCATAGACTTGATGGATAATGATGAAAAGCATTTCATCGTGGGCAGGTGACCCTCTTTCTGCACTTTTTAAATCTTGACTGTTTAATATTTTATCAAGATTTAGATAATCGCTGTAATTCAGTGGTTTCTTTTCAGACATAGTTCAATCCCATTCAAACCCAGAAACGCTGTCAGATTTTGTACTGATTTCGATGGTGTTATAATCTTGCATTTCGGATATAAAATAATAGAGGAATTTCGTTGATTCACCATCGTCTAACCAAACAGAATCCGGGAGGCCAAATGTTTCCAAAACATCTTTCTCTGAAGGGTTGTCTCTCAAAAATTCCCAAATATCGTAACCGGACATATAGCCTCTAGAAAAGAGTGTTTCCTGCACCAATTCAGGATTCGAATTTTTGGTGGGCGGCATAACCACCGGTTTTGGCGGTGGCGGTGTGCTACAGGAAAACAAGAATATTCCGATAAATAAAAGGCGAATGTCCATCTATGGAAAATACCCAGAATGAAATTGGTCAAACAACACCAACTTTATATACCAAACCCTTTTCCTCGGAAGGTAAAATAGATTACTTTCCCGGTTCATTATTAAGGAAAAATTTAAATGTCAAAAATGGTTGATAAAGATCGCTTCTATTACAACCCTGATTTTTTGGGGAGCCCACAAGGCAGATCGGTACGAATATTGTCAGAGTATTACGGTCCGCTCCAACGGCTAAAGCGAAAAAAGATTGCTGATACCATCGTTTTCTTTGGTTCTGCAAGAACACCTTCGAAAGAAGATGCCCAAGCAGCACTAGATAACGCACCAAAGGATATTGATAAACAATCCCTGAAACGACTCAAAACTGATTTAAAAATGAGTCAATACTACGAAGATGCACGTGTGCTCGCAGGGAAATTCACCACGTGGAGCAAAGGATTAAAAGGGACAAAACGTCGCTATATTATTTGTTCTGGTGGTGGTTCCGGCATCATGGAGGCTTCCAACCGTGGGGCAGCAGAAGCCGATGGGATCAGTGTTGGGCTGACCATCTCCCTTCCGTTTGAATCATCAGGTAACGAATGGATATCAGATGCTTTGGATATGAAATTTCATTACTTTTTTATGCGTAAATTTTGGTTTCTGTATTTAGCAAAAGCACTCATCGTTTGGCCCGGTGGATTCGGGACTCTTGATGAACTCATGGAATTATTAACCTTGATCCAAACAGAAAAGATCAAGAAGCGATTACCCATTGTTCTGTATGGAAAAGAATTTTGGCAGAATGTGGTAAATTGGGAATATTTAGTAGACGTTGGAACCATTTCACCTGAAGATCTCGATTTATTTCACATTTCTGAAGATATAGATGACGCCTATAAATATGTCACAACATTTATTGAACAGCATCAATTAAAAGGACCCAATTTTTAATGAATAAAATATTATCCTTTCTGCTTTTGATTTCCTTCGGTTTCTCACAGACGGAACCGATTAAAGATATACATTCTAATAAACCCCGCGTGTGGGCTTTGACCCACGCCATGATTCACACAGAGCCCGGTGATTTCATCAAAGATGGTACCATCATTGTTCGGGATGGGAAGATAGAAAAAGTCGGTCGTTACATCCAAATCCCCGGTGATGCCTATGAGATCGACTTGGATGGTGCCCAAGTTTATGCCGGTTTCATTGATGGCTGGCTGGAAGTGAAAAAAGATGAAAAAATCATCAGTCCTGATGACCATTGGAATGAAAGGATGCGCCCAGAATACCGTGCCAAGGATGATCTGAAACTCAAAGAAAAAGATCTGAAAGCACTTCGTTCAATCGGCATTACCGCAGCCCATGTGGTTCCCGAGAAAGGACTATTTAAGGGAAAATCCGATCTCGTCATTTTGAAAGATAACAATTTGTCCGTTTCCAAAGATGTAGCACAAATCATATCTTTTAAAACAGGCGGTTGGGGTGTCCCCTATCCTCATTCCCTCTTGGGGATCATAGCTTTTATCCGGCAATCATTGTTGGATGCAGAATGGTATGGAAAATCAACAGCGATTGTGAATAAATATCCAGACGAGAATGAACCGATTCCATTGAATCCCGGATTAACAGCATTGGAGGAGTTTCGAGCAACCAATCGTCCCATGTTGTTTATGACAAAAGAAGAACATGGTGCGTTAAGAGCACTCAATATCACTAAGGAATTCAATTTGAATCCGTGGATTTTAGGTAGTGGTTTTGAATACAGACGTTTAAATGACATTGCAGAACAAAAACCATTTTTCATTTTTCCCTTAGAATTCCCTGCAAAGCCAAAAGTGAAAGATCCAAATATCGCCTTGCAATATTCCACGGAACAATTAAAGCATTGGGACATGGCGCCGGATAACATTAAAAAAGTATACGATGCAGGGATGCATTTTTCGCTCACTTCTAGCCCATTAAAAAAGAAATCTGACTTTCGAAAGAATCTTCAGAAGATTATCGATCGAGGCTTACCACAGGATGTAGCCTTGGCTGCTCTCACTACCTTCCCTGCAAAAGCCATGGGAGCAGAAAAAACATTAGGGAAAATTCAGCCGGGATATATTGCAAATCTTGTGGTAACAGATGGAGATTATTTTGATCCAAAATCCAGAATTATTTCTCTTTGGCTTGCTGGAGAGGAACATTACATGGCACCACGACACAAAGTTTATGCCATGGGGAAATGGAATTTGACGCTCAATAAGAAAGATTATGAATTAGAATTTTCCATGCCAAAACCGAAAAAGGGATCTACTGCTCCAAAAGGAAAACCATCTTTCGGTGGGAAGCTTGGTGGCACCATTCTCGTAGGCGAAGAGAAATTCAAAATTCGCGAGTTGGACATTTATGAATCATCTGTGAGTTTTACAGTGGATGGAAAATCTCTGGGATTCAAAGGAGCCATCGCATTTAATGGCGAAATGACGCAGGACACTTTTACCGGTTCCGCTCATGATGGTTCTGGCGATGCATTTTCATTTTCAGCAACACGAACAAAAACGGTTGAACCCAAACCAAGAA
>CAXFCD010000161.1:0-8883 GCA_964001155.1 uncultured bacterium
CCTTTATGCTATGGGAATCACTCAATCCTATCTTGGCTTCGTAAGACCATTTTCTGACCGTGTAGCTTTGGGATTCGATTGGTCTAATGTGGGATATGATGATAAAGAATTACTTTATTCTGAAAATAAGTTGAATCTGGCAGTTGGTGTTCAGCCCCATCGACTCATCTCATTTGGTTTAACGCTGAAATACCTCATGAGAGATATGCAGTTAGACGGCACCTCCTACGGAAAAAG
The DNA here is from genome assembly GCA_964001155.1 of uncultured bacterium. Classification (GTDB taxonomy): domain Bacteria; phylum Fidelibacterota; class Marinisomatia; order Marinisomatales; family UBA1611; genus CAXFCD01. The sequence continues at coordinate 238 of CAXFCD010000161.1, forward strand.
TTCCGGTTTGGGTTACGATGCTGGCTTATTAATACAACCACTAAAAAACCTTCGCTTCGGTGTGGGCCTATATGATTTGGGCGGCACCCAAGTTGCCTACAAAGACAAAACTACCGAAACCATTCTTGGCCAAGCATTCAAATTAGGAATCAGCTATATGCCCATAGATGGATTAATTTTGGCGGCGGATTATGGTGACCGTTTTCACCTTGGTGCAGAATATGTGTTAAAAAACAGGCTGAGTTTTAGGGCTGGTATGCAACAGGATGTAAGTGGCGATGAGAAAATAATCGTCCCTTCAGGCGGAATGTCCATCAAATTTAAAAGTATTGTTATTGAATATGGTTATGAAAGCCATCCCTATCTTGAGCCCACCCACCGCATGTCCTTGGCACTACAGTTGAGTCCAGCAGTGGTTAGCATTACTTCCACCGTAATCAGCCACAATCCTATTTTTCGTTCCCTCCACCGGTACTATGAATCTGAGCCGTTTTTGAAAGTTGGTTTAAAAAATATTTCTGATGCGGACCTGCCGGTGGATGTTTCTCTTTTCCTCCCTACAATGATGGATAATCCACATTCTGAAACAGTCACGCTTCCGCCAAAATCCGAAGAGGAGTATGATATTGGCATTTCCTTCTCCAGTGATGTGCTCACCTCCAAAAAAGCAACTTTCGACAATTTAGTCCAACCTGAAGTGAAGGTGACTTACAAACAGGGCGGTGAAGAAAAACTTGCTCAAAAGAAAATGGAATCGGCCTACGTCCTGGGTAAAGGGAAACTGACTTGGAGTAATCCGGATATGATCGCCTGTTATGTAACGCCTGCGGATGCAGTTGTGGACAAATTTGCCCGGAATTTTATTCAATATTATACACCGGTTTTAAATGAATATTTTGGTCGGAGTAATTTAGGCCGAGCCATCATTTTATATGATGCGTTGGGAACCCATGGCTTGGTTTATAACATTGACTTGGAAACGCCCTTTTTAGAGATCGCCGACGATAAATCCACTTTTGATTCTGTGAAATATCCCGGTGATATGCTACGTGACAAAATTGGTGACTGTGATGATTTAACTGCTTTGTTTGGATCGCTTATGGGCAACTTGGGTATTGAGACCATGTTCCTGGATGTATTTAAACCCGGCGCAGGTCATATTTTCCTCATGTTCGACAGTGGTGTAAAACCCGATGAATTGGGAAAATATTTTTTAGACGATACTGAAGTGGTCGTTTTGAATGATAAAGTTTGGATTCCTGTAGAAGCAACATTAGTTGGAAAACCATTCTTTAGTGCCTGGAAACAAGGCGCTTTGAAATACCATGAAATGAAGGAAGGAAATTTCGTGAATGAGATTTCCGTTAAGGAAGCATCAGCAAAATACCTGGCAGGTTCCCACATTACGCCGGATATGCCTATGCCCGAGATTGATGGTATCAATGATCTTTTGAAAGAAGATATTCGACAATATGGCCTCTGGCTAGAACAAATCGTGTATAACGCTGTGGGAAACAAATTGAATGCAGCGGAAGATTATTATGACGCCGGAGTAAAATACATGGAATTTGGTCGATATAAGGAAGCCATAGAAATGCTGGAAACAGCCATCAATATGAAACCTGTTTTTCCTGACGCCATCAATACCTTGGGTGTATGCTACACCAAAAAAGAGGATTATGAAAAGGCCATCGAATTTTATGAAAAAGCGTTGGAACAGGGTGGCGAACATCCCGGTTTCTTGCTGAATATTGCCATTTCCCATTTCATGATGGGCAATAAGGGAATGGCCAAACAAAAATACGATGAAGTCGTTACCTTGGATCCGGTTTTTGCTGGTAAATTGGATAAGGTATTCGGCGCTGCAAAAGCATCTGCTGTTGGTAGTATATCTGATGGACCAAAACTTGAATTATCTGATGATCTGGAAGCGGAACTGGCTTCGGGTGCTTCTAAGGGATTGGTGGAAGTTGCAGATGCACCGAAAGATGTGAAACCTGAGGATATACCAAAAATTTCATTTCGGAAACGTAGGGCCCGCAGCGATAACACCGTGGGCATCACCTTTGCTCGTTTGGGGAATTATTCCATGGCAATAGATTATTTCAGAAAAGCTGTTGAAAATGATCCACAAGAATTAGATTTTAAAGTCAATCTGGCCGTTGCTTTGTACCGCATGTATAAATATGATGAAGCAATGCTCTATTATGAAGAAGTAAAGAAGGCAAAACCGGAATTAGTGACCCAATTAGACTTTTTAGAAAGTATGGGTGAAATCACACCAAAGTTCAAAAAATTTGATTAAATTTAGGCTGTTTCGGGAGAATTAGTAATGAAGTACATAAAATACATATTACCCCTTTCACTGTTGGGAATTGTCTTCGCCCAAGACGATGACCTTGACATGGATGCCATGTGGGACAATACGGTCTGGAATGAGATTGAAGAGGTTACCACCAAAGAATATGAGGTGGAAAAAGTGACCACGGTGGCCGGTGTTCGCGGTGCAGAAGCTGAAGACGAAGCGCTTCATCATCTCTACTATCGCCAATCCATGAAAGGCCCTAGCGAAGTGGAACTCAATAAAGCTTTAGGTAAATTGCTCAATACGCTTACAGCGCTGAAAGAAAAAAACCCGGATCATGAAAAAATTCCGGAAGTAACCCATTATGTGATCCAGATTTACAAAAAGCTAAATAACAATACAAAAGCTAAAGAAATGGAAACAAATTTGTTAGCCACAGCCCCAGATTCTAAATGGGCGAAATTTTATAAGTAGTACCTCTTCATAAAAAAAGCCTCTCGATTGAGGGGCTTTTATCATTAATCACCGCCAAAGAAACTTTTCTTTCCTCCCGGTTCTTCCATGACCCATCCGCCGCCAGGTATTTCATCTTTAATAATGCCTTCTCCTTGAATAGACCCATCCTCAAACCAAAATTTAGCCCTTCCCCAAGCCACGCCATTCACATATTCCAGTGTCATCTCTTTTTGGCCGTTTTCGTACCACTGAGTCCAAACCCCATTTTCCACACCATTTTTATAATAAATGGTTAATCTTCTTTTTCCGTTTTCGTACCATTCTTCATATTTTCCATACGGAGAACTGCGACTTTGGATAACGCCTTCAACATAGGATGTTCGGACTGCTTTTTTGCCATTTTCATACCATTCAACGTATTTACCATCCTCCACACCATTTACATATGTTCCGGTAATGGATTTTTTGCCATTTTCGTACCATTCCTCATAGTCGCCATGATATTCATTTAGGTTAAAATTGGCTGTAATCTCTCTTTTCCCGTTTTCATACCATTGTTCCCAAATGCCATGTTTTTTACCATTGACATAATGTCCCTTTATTAAAACGTCACCGATGGGATTAAAGGTTTGCCAAACACCATGCCGTAATCCATCTTTGAATTCACCTTCCATCCTTTTTCCTATAATCTTTTTTACAGCAAGACCGGAAAAGATTTCACCATTATAGTAATATTTACCATCTAGCGAATCTAACATTCTCCATTCAATTGTATTTCTACCGTAAAGCGTACCAAATAAGAATAATAAAAAACCTATTTTTTTAATAATTATCTTCATAGCTATAAAATGGTTTGTTAAAAATTACCCAAAGTTAATTAAAATCATTGATAAGCGTTAGAAAAAAGGTCATTGCCACGTATTGGTTTATTTATTTTCTTGGAATTGAGATTTTCCCGATAAAATATTCCGCCCTTTATTTTCTCAAACCACATACCAAGAGAGAACTATGAAACACTTTTTTGATGTAGTTGATGGTAAATCAGTCCTTGTGATTGCCATCGCCTGCCTCTTTACCTACTTATGCATCCAATTCGGATTCGTCTTTGATATTCCAACAGACCTGATCGGGATCGCCATTGTATTCCCTATTGTTTTTTCCATTAATGCCGCTTATGTCCGGCGGGAAAAAGCGTTAACCCATTTTTCAGAAATTAAAGGGAGCGCCCTTGGGATTCGAATGGCTCACCTTCATTGGGTAAATAGCGATACACTAAACCATCTAAAAATATTGGACAATTTATATGCTTCCTTTTTTGAAAAAATGTCCACTTACCTAAAAACCAAATCCCCCAGTTCCAAAACCTATGATGAGATAATTTTGCATTTTCGGGATATTTCCTTAAGTCATGAGGAATTACGCAATTTGGGACTCTCCACCAGCGAAATCTCCCGATTGAATCAATATTTACGAAGAATGATTATTGAATTTGAAAATATTAATAATATAAAAAAATACAGGACACCCAATTCATTGCGTGCTTATTCCAAAGTATTCTTGAATGCATTTCCCATTGTTTTTGCGCCATTTTTTGCATTTATCGCCAGCACCAATTCGCATCTATTTGGATTCTCATTGGCCATTATGTACGGGTTGGTTTTGACTTCATTGGATAATATACAGGATGATTTGGAAGATCCGTTTGATGGCATTGGCAGTGATGATATTTCTTTAGAATTCCCAGACATGCTTTCACCGGAATTGATTCAAGAAAAACAAGATGTATTTCAAGGAGGTGCAGGGCCGGAATCCGGTGTCCCCAATAATGGTATTGAGGCTGTTTGTAAGTAAAATAGAAAGGGGATTTACCCTTTAGGGTTTTATAACCAATGTATAAAAGGCTAAAGCCTAAAAATCGAGATTTCGGGATTTAGGCTTTAGCCTTATTTGATATAATCCAAGGAAGGATTTACTTTAGCAATATCATCTTTTTCACGTCTCTGAATTCACCGGCTTGAATTGTATAAATATATACACCGGCTGAAACTGGTGAGCCCAGATCATTGGTGGCATTCCAAAGTGTGGAATGATATCCCGCATTGACTTGCTCATTGACCAAGGAACGAATCTGCCGTCCCATAAGATCATAGATAGCTATGGACACATTGGCATCCGTAGGCAATGCATACTGGATCTGGGTGCTTGGATTGAACGGATTCGGGTAGTTCTGGTAGAGCATAAAGACTTCGGGCAATCCGTGGATGTCTTCCAGACTCAATAACGTAACATTCACTAACTCCGATGGATCGCTCTCATTTTCATGAACATCAAAAGCCGTGACTGCATAATAATAGTCACCAAGCTCTTCCACGTCATCAGCAAAATCTGAACCTTCGCTTGAACCAATCATATTCTCTTCACCCGGTAAAAACTCCGGATCAGTACTGCGATAAACAGCATAATAATCCAGGTCATTGGCATCAGATGGTGCCCATTCAAGGTAAACGACTCCGTCTGATATGCCCGCAACTACACCAGTAGGAGCACCCGGAGCAATATTATCTACTGAATAACCGGATTCTGGTTCACTTGCAAAGTTGCCTTCTTCCATGGCTGCAATAATACGATAAGTCATAATCGCGTCATTCTCACTAGTGGAATCAGCCAAGGTCGTGGCTTCAACCACATACTCGTCATTGCCGTAAGCAGAAACTGAATTCAGGCCTACCCAGGTATCACCATCCAGTCTTTCAACCGTATACATCTCCGCATCACGTAGAGAATCCGTGTCATGGACGGACCGTGAAAACTTGACGTAAACACGACCACCCTGATCATCCGGAACGTCGGATACATCAATAATAGTCGCTGATTCAGAAGTCTCTTCTACTTCAACAATAAATCGTCTCCAGATATCATTTTCCGAATCGTCCCAAAATCCTGGTTCGGAAAAATTGGAAATACCATAGTGCTGAATACCTTCACTATTATTTGGTTCTCCATCAAACCAGTTAGTGTAAACTACTTCTTCGCCGGTAACCCATTGCCAGTTCCCTTCTTCATCCTGATCAGTAAAACCAATCCAAAACTCATTTTCATTGTAAACATCTACTAGGAAGTCATTTTCTTCCTGTGAACCAATAGTGACAAGATGGATTTCTGGCGTTTCCCAACTTTGAAGCCATTCATTCGCATTGGTCCATGTATCTTCATAATCAGATAAATAATATTCACTTCCATCAAATTCACCAAGGAAAGTAAAATCACCTTCATCATCTTCTCGGATAAGTTTAAAGGTCCAGAAGACACCATCACCTGCTTCAATAACAAGATACATAATTTCACCGTCATAGGAGAATGATACTTCATATGTAATTGACTCAGGAGCCTGATCTGGTGATGTAAGCTCAAAACCATTTACAGCTTTAGGAAGTCCGATATACGCACCTATTCCATGAAGCGTGAGTGTGCCTCCGCCAAAATCGTAGCCTGCAGGATTACTTGAACCATCATGCGGATAAACCGGAAAACCACAACCTTCCGGGTCAGCACCCTGCCACATCTCTAGCCAGGTTTGATCATCATGATCATTATGAAATCCATCTTCATCAAAAACATATAGATCATCAAAGTAGCACCAACGTATATCAACATCTTCTTCTGAGTTTGACCACCAGCTGCCGTCAAATGGATTTGGGCCTACCATCAAAGCGTTTGCTTCCGGAGCCATCATCCAGGTACCAAATAAAGCAGGATCGGGCGGTGGTTCTTCGCCTTGACCTATATGTGCTCTTAAGTTATCTACGTAAACCGTACCATGAGAATTATCATCCGGCTGAACGATCATCACACCGATCTGTACTATTTCAGAACCTTCCGGAACCATTGCATCAAATGCAAAATGATGCCAATCATTATCCGGGTATGAGCCATCAAATGGATCACTGGTTTCCATCCCAATCCAAGAAAAGTTTGCACCAAAATACTTGGCGAATAAAACAGCATAATTGCCACCCTGACTGAGTGAATTATACTGATCCGTCATCATAACACCATCTATGTGAAGCTCTGTCCCAGGTTCTAGGGAACCATCTAACCAGGTTTGAAAAACATTGTTTTCATTATAACCACCATTATATAAGCCCCAGATCAATAGAGAATGATTGCCATCAAATGCTTCAAAAGTATATTCTGTATTACCGAACATTTCCCAGCCTGTCTCAAAAACAAGATGACCACCATTTCCATTATCCGGCGGGAATATATCCCAACCGTTCGGATAGTTTGAATTCTCATCTACACCATCTTCAAATCCGCTGTTTACCATGATATTCTCATCATTCTCCATTTCAATTACATCACATGATACCCACCAACCACTGTTTTCCATATCAATGTCGTCCCCATCACCGCATTCACAATATTCGTTTATATCATTTCCCGCATTAGGTGGATCCCAAACAACAAGTAGAGGTGCGTTCCATGGGGATTCACCGCCACAATAAACCGTGCCTGTAGCTCCTGCAAAAAGTGAATCATTACCACCCGGATTATCAACAGTCAATACCACACGGTCTCCTACATAGTATTCTGCATCGCAGGCACAGTCCACATAACCGTCGGAATCATCGGAAACCTCCACAACAAAACCCAACATTTCCTCATGCAAATCATTCCAGGTTCCATTATTATTAATTAATGCAAAGTGTTCTCCGTCGCCGGAATTATTCGGTTCATCTTCACCCCAATTGGTATAGACCCCCTCTTCTCCGGTAACCCATTCCCAATAGCCTTCTTCATATTGGTCTGTAAACCCAATCCAGACATCGCCACCGGTAGTTTCAGTAATTAAGTCATTTTCTTCCTGAGATGAAATAGTCACCAAGTGAGCATCATCCCATTCACTAAACATATCATTGGCTTCATTCCATGTGGCTTCAAAATTGGATAAATAATACTCATGACCATCAAGTTCACCCAGGTATTCAAATTCATCATCTTCATCTCCTTCAACCTCTACAATAAACTGAAGGGCAGCATCTACTTCCCAATCATCCCACTCACCGGGACCAAAATCTTGATCATTGAAAACAAGAACATCGCCACTGCCATCCGGCTGGCCCTCTGCCCAATTTTCATAGACCCATTCCTCTCCATTAGACCATTCCCAGGGACCATAATAGCCACTTAAGAAACCGCCTGTATGTAATGCGTTGGTTGTCATGGATGTAACTGCATCTGTCAGAAAATTATTTTCTTCTTCTGAAGTTATAGACACAAGATAAGCTTCATCATATTGATTTAGTGTATCGTTGGCATTATGCCAAGTATCCGTGAAATGGGAAAAATAATATTCATGACCATCAAATTCGCCAAGAAACGTGAAATCCTCCTCGCCTGTGTCTGGCTCTAAATAAAATTCAATCTCTGTTTCTCCATTAGCATAAATCTCCACTTCACCATAATATTCCGATTCAAATCCTTCGGCCCAAGCGTCAACTTCATAATAGCCTTCAGAGAGTTCAACAATGGTATGGCCATCTTCGTCCGTCATGGAATCAATATCAAATTCATCATTCCATATACTAACATGCGCTCCGTTAATGGGATTGTTATCCAAATCAAAAACGTGAACTATGAGCCAGCCATGATCTTCATCATCTTCATTGGGCTCTAATATCATACGTTGCATTGGGCACCAATAATTAAATTGATCAGGAAAATCATCAGCAGTGTTATCATCACTTGACTGATGAAAAACATCTGTCAATGTACCTCCTTCATAATCAATTGAAAAAGGCTGATCACCATTCTGGATAAATTGAAAATATGTGTTTTCCGGATCGTTGTTATAAAATGATAAAACATATGTAGTATTTTCTTCA
>CAXFCD010000162.1:0-14067 GCA_964001155.1 uncultured bacterium
GCGGCTGTTTAGAAAGCGGCACTTATTTGGAATACCTCAATGCGGGAGCGACGGATACCATTAATGCTGGAAGTGATGTTGATTATAAAGATCCCAATGGTGATAATTGGTATTATGACCAAAATGATGAATCAAATTATACTCAAGTGAATGGAACGGAAGGAAATGGAACCGGCTCAAAAATCCAGGAAGGTGGAAAATATCCCGATACAGAAGATTTGGATCGATCAACTTTTTTAGATAAGACCAATGACTATTTCTCAACAAATTTTTTATTAACAGATACAACTTACCTTGCAGGTGAAACAGAGAAAGATGGGAAACCAACCGGCTGGCGTTTGTTCCGGGTGCCACTATCTGATTTTAAACAAGTGAAAAATATCGAATGGAATGAGATTCGTTATGTTCGCCTGGCTATTTCCGGATTAGACTCTGTACAGAAGCAGCTCCAAATCGCAAAAATGGAAATCGTTGGAAATGAATGGCAAGAAATGGGAATTACCGGATTAGATACCACCGGAATTGATACCTCGAATGACAGGCAATTCGGAAATATTTTTGGAATCAATGATGAAGAAGACGATCCAACTTTCCAGGTGGCTGTTATCAATACGGAGGATAATGCGGATTACACGCCTCCCAAAGGGGTAAAGGGTGAATATGACCGTTTGAATGAGATCCGGTCCAAGGAACAATCTCTTGTGTTGAAGTTTGACAATTTACCTTCCAAGGCAACCGGAATTGCTCAGAAAACACTCTACACATTGAATGATAACCAAAAGCGGAGTTTCATGACCTACGATTTCATGAAAATGTATGTGTACGGCAATAGTCCATGGATTACCTCCCTGGAAACCGATGTGGAAGTTTTCCTGAAATATGGATTGGGCGACGCATTTTATGAAATTACAAAACCCGTTTACAATGGCTGGGATGAGGATGATAATCGCAACAGTTTCAAAATTGATTTGGATTGGCTCACGGCACTGAAACAAGCTGACACATCCAAGATTTCAAAATACCGTGAAACGGATATCCTGGTGGATTCTGCTGATGTGAGAAAATATTTTTTCACCGATGACAATGGTCAATTCACAGGAGAACGAGTCCGAGTTGTGGGGAAACCTGCCTTAAACCGTCTTCAATATTTCTCCGTTGGCGTTAAAAACACAGGCGATGAACCAATCACCGGTGAAGTTTGGCTGGATGAGCTTCGATTGAGCGGAGTGAAAAAAGAAAAAGGTATGGCGATGAGGGTCCAATCAAAGCTGAATTTATCAGATTTGGCTTCAGCAACCGTGGTCTATAGTCGCCAGGATGCGGAATACCATCGCCTCCAGGAACGATTATCCCGGTCAACAAATACCTCAGAAAACTTGAATGTATCAGGGAAATTGGATTTGCACCGTTTTTTACCCAAGTCTTGGGGAATCTCCATACCTTTAAATGGTTCCTTAACCCGTAACCTAAGCCGTCCAAAATATTTTTCCGGTGAGGACATTTTGGTTGATCCCAATAATGCTCCGGATTCCATTATGAATATCACTGAATCGGTATCTTTGAGCACCTCCTTGAAAAAATCAGGAAAATCAGATAATCGCCTGATGAAATTTACAGTGGATAATGTGTCTATCAATTTTAGTGCTTCCCAGTCTCGATCTTCAGATGTTACCTATGAAGAAAAATGGACAGAATCATACACCGGAAAATTTTCTTATCATATTCCATTTGGGCGAAATAATTATATTAAACCGTTTAACTGGGCTAAAGATTTTCCAATCATCGGTAAATCCATGGGAGATTTTCAAATTTTTTATACACCTTCCTCATTCAAAACCGCATTAAACCTGAATGAAAAATTAAACTGGAACCAACCGCGGATTGGAGATCGCAGTCCGGAAACCTACAATTTTGGCTTAACCCGAAATATGAATTTGGATTATAAATTCACCAATGGTTTATCAGCAAAATATGCCTGGAGCGGCCAAAGTAAACTTAATGATTTTCGCGGGTATGCCTGGACAGCATTGCGAGATTTGGATCCCGGCACAGTCACCCAAACAACGGAAAGTTTTAATACATCATTCAATCCCGGTATTATGAAATGGCTGAAACCATCCTTTAATTATACTGCCAATTTTCGCTGGTCTGATGATTTAACCAGAGAAGGTCAAAATATCAGTACCCAGTTACGTTTTGGATCCAATTTTTCACTGACGCCTGTTCAATTGATTGAATTGATCTACAAACCAAAATCTTCATCGAGAGCATCAACGGGTTCAAGATCACGAGGATCACGATCAAGGTCGCGAACATCAAGTAACAATGGTCAAACGGAAGAAAAGAAAAAACAAAAAAGGAGCTTAAATCCTTTAAACCTCGTTCACGGATTTATGAAAAAGATTAATCCTATTTCAGTCAGTTACACGGAGGACCTGAAACGATCGGCAAATCAAATTATCGGTGATGTACCTGCCGGCTATAAATTTGGCTGGCTTCCGGAACATGGATTAGAACATTCCTTAGAGGTGGGAAGCAATACAGGGAATTGGGATCATAAGCGAGATGGATCCATCCGTACCGGGATCAAACTCACGCGTGCCTTGACCATCTCAACCAATTTTTCTCAAAATTTTACTACCACACGATCCAGCACAGGATTGGAACAACTTTCCATGACTCGAGACTATTTTGCCTATGGCGATTTGTTGGAGAATGGGCTTCCTATTCCTGGCTGGAGTTTTCGACTGAGCGGATTGGAAAAATGGCCCATTATCAAATGGGTGGCAAAATCTGCTTCCCTGGAGCACAGTTATTCCGGGAAGGAAACGCGGTCATGGCAATTTGAAGATATTTCTCCGGAACAAATGAACTTTTTGAATTTTGGCACTTTCGCGGAAGATTATAAAGAGAATGAAAGGTCTTCCCGTATCAACCGGAATTTTTCACCTCTGGTGGGGATGAATATGTCTTTGAAGAGAAATATTTCAGTGACCTTCAGGCATAACCGCAATAAATCCTTAGATGAATCTCCCGCAGGATTGACCATCCATAATGATAATAGTTATACATCCACCGGGACCTACACCCATCGAGGCGGCATGAGAATTCCTATCCCATTTTATGGTGATCTCAATTTGACAAATTCCATGAGTTTTACCCTAAATTTCGACTTGAATGAAAGCAGGGAAGAACGATCAGGCGACAAAATAAACTTAGAAGAAGGTTCCTTTTCCGAAAGTTGGAAAGCGGGGCTCCGTATGTCTTACCAGTTTTCCACCAAGGTCAGCGGTGGACTCCGTTATGAATACCGTGAAAGTGATACAAGGACTACCGGTAGAAAAATTGACCGCGATTTTGGATTTGACGTAAACTTGGCTATCTCCGGATAATATGAAAAAACTATCTCCTAAATTCTTAACATCATCCTTTATCTTAATCCTAATTCAATTAGGCTGCCAATCCAATGTGCCCAATTTTGATGAGGACCGGGCATTTGATTATTTAATTGCCCAATGTGATTTTGGCCCCAGGAATCCCGGATCGGAAGGCTATTATGCGTGCCTCGAATTTATGATTTCGGAACTGGACAAGACTGCCGATGAAATCATTCTCCAGAATTTTTCTTATCAGGAACAGCGTGATAAAAGGCGGTACGATTTGGAGAATGTGATTGCACGGTATAACCCTGATGCTGAATTCCAAACCATCATATCCTGTCATTGGGATACACGACCTTGGGCCGATGAAGAAACGAATAGACGTGATCGGGAACAACCCATCATGGGCGCAAATGATGGCGCTTCTGGTGTAGCTGTTTTGTTGGAACTGGCTAAAATCTTGGGTGAAAATCCGCCGCCTATCGGTGTGAATTTGGTCTTTTTTGACGGAGAGGATATGGGTGTCCGTGGTGAAAATGAAACCTACTGCCAAGGCTCCCGATATTTTGCAAAAAACTTACCAATCCCAAGACCGAATGAGGCCATTAATCTGGATATGGTAGGCGATAAACAATTGGTTCTGCCCATCGAACGGTATTCATTGGAATTTCATCCCAAGTTGGTGCGGTATCTTTGGGATCGAGCTCGGGATATGGGGCTGGATGCGTTTGAAGGACGTGTAGATTATGCCATTTATGATGATCATGTTCCCCTTTATGAAATTGCCGGGATTCCCGCCATTGACTTGATTGATTTTAAATATCCCAATTCCTATGCCAATTTTTGGCACACATTGGATGACGTTCCTGAAAATTGCAGCGCAGAAAGTCTGGGGCAAGTTGGGCGCCTTATGGTGGATTATATTTATAACAGGGAAAACCAGAACTGGGGTGAAAATTGAGAAACTTAAATCCTAAATTACAGGCTATGCGTTTCCACATACTTTTCATTTTTGGCATAGTGTTTTGGGCTTGCCCCGGCGGCACCGATGATCCTGATTTCGTCCCAATTACTAACAGACAATTCAATTACCACCAAGATGTGAACCAACTATATTATGGTATGGAAGTGGAGGATAAATACAATATGGAATCACTCATGGCGGTTCAAATTCATTGGTATGCTACGTCCCGCGGAAATACACCGGACACCTTAATTCTTTATGATGACGGCACAAAAGGTGACATACTTTCGGGAGACGGTTTTTATGGATTGAAGATTGATAATGATTCCACCATTATTCAAAATATTATGGGAGAAGATTCCGGGAATGTCTATTTGGATTATATTGCAGCTTACCGGACTGAAACAGTCGTTGTATCCGATTCATTCAGTATCGGAAATATAATCCCAAGAATTATTCGTATTTCTGTACCGGATACTATTGTTCGCCCTCCCGGACAAACTGTGAGTTTCCCTTCAATTAAAACGGAAGTATTTGATGCGGATGGTTTGGAAACCATTAAGTGGGTGGGATTCACATCATATCACGTGGAAGGTGATTCCATGATGAATAAAGGAAACTATCTTTATCTTTATGATGATGGCAGCGAAGTAATTTTATATGAACCGAATTTTACCAGCGGTGATTCCGTTCGAGGAGATGGAGTATACACATTTAAAATTCCTGTATATGGTGATGGATTTACAGATCCGGACCTTCAAACTAAAACAGGAAATTTCATCTGGCGGTTTCTAACACAGGATTTGGAAAACGAATACAGCAAAGTGAGAGAACATGAGATTCTTATTCAGTAAAATTCTTATACTCTTCTTGATGGCAGTACCTTTGTTGTCGCAAACAATTTCGCCTAATAGGTTTTCGCTAAAAACAACCATTGCGGATACATTTTTAACGGAAGGGCTCACTAGCAATGTTGTAGCGGAGATTATGACCATGGGTGATTCTTTAACTTGGTTTGGAACCGGCTTGGGATTGGCTCTTCACGATGGTCACCGAATTTATGCTTATCAAACTGCAGCAGATTCTTTGGATGATGGCCAATTTACCAATTTGGTTCCTCAAGGTGGTATCCCAGCCATTGCTGTTATGGGCGATACAATGGCTGTGGCCTATTCCGGCGATAATGGTGAAATCCAGGTGGGATTTGGACTCACTCTTACGTACGATGCTGAAGATACCTCCGGCATTACTTGGACTTACTTAGCCCAACCCGTAGATAATGTGTTGGACACATTAAAGCCCTTTGGTGAAGGTTATATTCGGCAACTCCCGGTGACAGTTCCCGAAGCCAATGTGACCTATGATGCCAGTCTATCCGGTGAATTTTTATGGATAGCAAGTTGGGCCGGTGGACTTCGTCGGTACCATTTAACCAAACGAGCTTGGGAAAATGTACCTATGCCCATGGATAATCAGGATTCATTATCACTCTGTGAAGGGTTTGATGAAATAACACCGGAAGGGAAACCGGTTATACCGGGATATTATTTAAATCCCCGTGATCCCGGGGATGGTGGCAATCATAACCATAAAGCTTTTTCAGTGTTAGCTTATGCAGACACCGTATGGGTCGGTACAGCAAACGGAATCAATAAAGGTATTATAATCAAGGAATTAACAGAAGTTCAACCAGGGGTTTTCGAATTTTTCAATTGCATAGAATGGGAACATTTTTCCTATCCTGATGACGGTTTATCCGGAAATTTTGTGGTGGGTTTAGCCAAGCAATATTGGAATGGAAAAATCACAATTTGGGCTGCCACCATGCACGCCGATGCACCGGGAGAAATGCGGGGATTGAGTTATACCAGCGATGGTGGCTCAACTTGGGAAACAGCGCTTTTAGGTGAACGGGTGTACAATGTATTTGCCCAAGATTCTCTGATTTTGGCAGCAACATCCAATGGACTCTGGAAAAGCCTGGATGGAGAAAATTGGGCAAAGTTCAGCGCAGCAATTGATACAACATTTTTAGCACAAAAACAAATTTTAACCGATATTGTTTACACTACAGCCATTGATGAGCGTGACACCATTCCACAATTATGGATTGGGTCTCCGGATGGCATTGCCAAATCTTCTGATATGCACGGTTCCAGTTGGTCCATTTATCAAACGGAATATGATACCGCAGATGTGTACGCTTACCCAAACCCATTTTCACCGCTAAGCCATAATCAATTGGAGAATGATGGTTATGTGCGGTTTCACACCGGCGAAATCTTTAACACAATTGTTGAACTGGACATTTTCAATTTTGGGATGGAAAAAGTTTACACCGAAGTGTTTGACTTGAATTCATTCCGAGGTGCCATTAAGTGGAATGGTCGAGGCCAAACCGGTGATCTCGTTGCAAACGGTGTTTATTTTGCTCGCCTTAATTTTGCATATTCTCCCAATAATCGTCCCACCGATTTTTGGACAAAAATTATTGTGGTGAAATAATGAAAAAGTTTCTATTTATTTTTAGTCTGCTGTCTATTTGCAATGCCCAAGATTGGGCTGGGCTTCCGGGAGGGCATTTTCGTATGGGACTCACTGCTCGATCCATGGCTATGGGTGGCGGATTTACAGCAGAATTAGATCAGAGTTTTTCCACCTTTCATAATCCCGCTTGGGCAGCATTTTTAGTCAAGCGCCATATTGGGAGTTCTTATACCAATCTTTCCATGGACCGACGATTAGCCGCTACCAGTTTTTCAACATATTTACCACCGACTGCAGGCTTAGGCGTGGCTTGGATCAATGCGGGTGTGTCCGATATCCAGGGACGATATAGCACCGGAATGAAATCAACAATGATGCAAACAGGGGAAAATACAATTTTAATTACCTTTGCCCAGCGGATTCTTCCTTGGATCTCTTTTGGTGCAAATGTAAAAATTCTTCGGTATGACCTGCCCATTACTGAAACAGACCAACTTACAGGTTCCGGTATTGGTTTTGATATTGGTGTTCTTCTTAAAGCTGGAAAGTTTAATACCTTGGGTTTTACCGTGCAGGACATCAGTTCTAACTACCAATGGGACACAGGGGACGTTTATGCTGAGGGTCGGATTTACAAAGATGAATTCCCGGTGATTTATCGTATTGGGTCACGATACAATCATCGCGGTTTAATCATTGCCGGGGATGTGGGTTTGATTACAGATCATAAAACCTTTACTGGGCTCTTGCCCCGATTGGGTGTTGAATATGGGTTTTTAGAGCAATACTTTTTTCGCGGCGGATATGGTAATGGCAGGAAAGCTTTTGGAATAGGCTACGAATACGGCCTGTTCAAACCACATGATTCCCATATTGATTACGCCTTTTCTATGGATTGGGCAACCCAAACCGCACACACGATTTCCTATGCGTTCCGTTTCTAAATTTTTTCTGGTAATGCTGGTCCCGCTTTACGGCATGGGAACCCAATTTTTGGCCCTCCCCACAAGTGCGGAAGAATTAAGCATTGGCAGTCATCCGACTTTGGGTGGTTTATCTTCATTAAATCCAGCGTTAGCCATAGCACCGGCTCAACGTCCGGATCTAACCATGGGACGGGGAGTTTGGCTCGGTGATGTAACGCTAACTCAATTGGGATACACCCAAAATTTGAAAAGAAAAATTTTTCATTTTAATGCAAAATATTCCGGATTATCTGATTTGGAATTTCGTGATAATAAGCCCCAAGATGAGGCATTCTCTACATTCTCCGCTTTTGGCGTCGTTCTGAATAGCGGTGTCTCCATCGCTCAGGAAAAACAAAAATTCGGTGTGTCTCTTTCCTATGTTTTTATGGGACTTTATACGGAAACCTCCTCCGGTATTGGATTGAATTTGGGTTATGCCAGGGATTTTAGAAAAGGATTGAAATTGGGTGTCACGGTCCAAAATTTGGGTAAAATGGCAACACTTGCTAAAAGTGCACCAAATTTGCCAACGCGAGTATTGGGTGGTTTATCCAAGGAAATCAATTTCAACCAATACCAAAACACATTATTCAGTTCTATGGAATGGAACCAATTATCCGAGGCTGGAAAAATTTATTTTGGGAATCGTTTTCACTGGAATCGTCTTGATATCATGGGCGGATTTTCCGCTTCACAAAATGTGGTCGAAACATCAGCTGGTTTTGGATTGGCTTTTGGAAATTACAGATTTAAATATGCCATTCAATTTGGATCTCAAAATTTGGGCACACCTCAATTTTTAACGATTCAGGTTCATTTACCTTGAAAAAAAAGAAATTCCAACTCCCTCTTGAATATATCCTATTTGCGATTATTGCAATTCTCTTGATTCTTTTGAAACGAATGGATGACCGTATTACAGCCCTAGAGGATCGGGAAACTGTCGTTGAAAAAGTGACTGAGACGGTGAAAGAAAAAGCCCATAAACTTTCTCCGGAAGCACCACCGCCAACCCTGAAAGGAACCATCGGGATTATTATTGATGATTTCGGATATCGAAATGATGAGGTATCAGACGGATTTTTAGAATTGGATGCTCGGCTGACTTATGCAGTGATTCCCGGTCATGAGTACAGTACAAATTTTGGTGAAATGGCAGTGAAAAAAGGATTTGAGGTAATTGTTCACATGCCTATGGAAAACTTGGCAAATAAAGGCGGAGAGGAAGATTTTGTCTTATCCACGACCATGGATAATGAAACCATTCAGGATAGAGTTCGAACAGCCTTGGACCAAATCCCCACTGCCATTGGGATGAATAATCACCAGGGCTCAAAAGCTTCCGCAGATCAGCGCGTCATGTCCAATATTGCCAGAGTGATGAAAGACCGAGATTTATTTTTTATAGATAGCCGGACCACGGTAGAAACGGTGGCTGAATCCACAATGGAAGTGTATGGTGTCCCCACCGCCCGGCGGAATGTATTTTTGGATAATGATGATGATGAGGGTAAAATTTTAGCCCAGCTTATTGAATTGGTTGAGAAATCTGAGAAATGGGGATCAGCCATTGGCATTGGACACGTGAAACCCAAAACCTTGAAAATTTTACAAAAACATATTCCTCAATTACAGAAAAAAGGATTTAAATTCGAGTTCGTCTCTAAAATGCTTCACTGAAATATTTTAGATTTTTCTTAAGGCAAAAACCTTTAGCCCGAGCTCAATAATGGGGTATGATAATAAAATGATGTTGGTACGAAATTATTTAAAATGTAATTACTGGAAAAAACCTGGATTACGTTTTACATATTTAAACTTCTTGCTCAAGACAACACCAATATTCCATTTTCCCAAATCCATATTATTGCATTGGCGGTGAAATATTAAGGATCAATGCCCATCCTTTGCAGAGTAACCCGTGGTGATTTAACCGAAAGTATCCACGTTGTTTTCGCCGTGGCCGTTGATGAAACCGGCCAGATTTTTTATGCTACCGGCGATCCTTATTATTTAACCTGTATTCGTTCCGCCCTGAAACCCTTCCAAGCCGCTGCAGCAGTGAAAGCCGGTGCCGTGGATGCTGCAGGATTTTCAGACGATGAGATTGCCCTCATGTGTGCCTCTCACACGGGTGAAGATATTCATGTGGAAACGGCCCAATCCATGACTGAAAAACTTGGACTCACTATTGACGATTTTGAATGCGGCGCCCATCTCCCTTCGGATAAAACTACACGCCATGGCATGATTAAAAATGGAAAAGAAGCGGAACCGCTCCATAATAATTGCAGCGGAAAACACGCAGGCATGTTGGCTTTGGCGAAACATTTGGGGCAAGGAACGAAAGGCTACATTCAAAAAGGTCATCCTGTTCAGAAAACAATTTTTGAACTGCTTGAATCCTTAACCGGTTTGGAAAATATCCCTACGGAGACTGATGGTTGTTCAGCGCCTACACCTTTCATGACCTTGGAAACCATTGCAAAACTTTTCCAAAAATTAGCTGCAGAAGAGACAAGAGAGTTGAGCCGTGTTTACCAAGCCATGTGTGCAAATCCGACCTTGGTGAGTGGTCCAGCTCGGTTTGATACATTATTTATTGAAGCGCTCGCAGGACGAGGCATTACAAAAATTGGTGGAGAATCTATTCGGGGTATTGCATTAAAAAATTCCAATGGCGGCAGTATTGGTATTGCCCTAAAAGTGCTGGATGGCAACTTCCGGGCTCTTTCCCCGGCCACCATAAAATTATTAGAACATTTAGAACTTTTAACTAATGCAGAAGTCAAAAAATTGAATAAATTCAGAACGACGAAATTAAAGAACCATAACCAGTTGAAAATCGGCCGTATTGAGGCCATTATAGAAACCTAAATGAGATTATTAATTTACCTTGTATTAAGTATAGCCATCCATGCGTCCAATGCTCGAATCCTGACGTACAATTTATGGAATTTCGACGGCGATGACGATGGCCGTGAGGATGACATCAAAATGGTCATTGAGGCCATTGATCCGGACATTATTGTTGCACAAGAATTGGATGGCACTGACGGATTCAATGCCTTGGGAACTGATGTTTTAGATCAAATTGAAGCCGGCGTTTTTTCTGGTGCCCCTTTCACAGATCAATCCAATACCAATGTGGATATTGGCTTGTATTACAAGCATGATATTTTTGAATTTGTCAGTACAGCTACAGTAAATACCACCAGCAACTGGGGGAATCGTGACGTGATCGAATTTGTTATGCGTCATATTTCCTCCGGAGTGGACATTCATCTTTATGGTGCTCATCTAAAAGCCGGAACAGGCAGTGATAATGAAGCAGAGCGGGCTGAGGAAGCGGAAGCATTACGAAATCATTTAAATGATTTGGATGCAACAGATTTCGTTTTTGTGTTGGGTGATTTTAATCTATATGATTCCGGGGAAGAGGCTTGGGCCAACTTGACCGAATCTCAAACGGACAATGACGGCCGGTTATATGATCCCATTGATGAAGTGGGCAATTGGCACAATAATCCAGCCTTTGAGGATGTGCATACCCAAGCCACACGTGCTTATTATAATGGTCAAAATTTTGGTGGTATGGATGACCGCTTTGATTTCATTCTCACCAATGCCGCTGTGTTGGATACAAGCAGTTCAGATTGTTATTATGTGGAGGGCACCTACACCGCATTTGGGAATGACGGCAATCATTTTAATGAGGCAATCAATGATGGGAACAATGCTGTGGTCAGTGATGATATAGCCGATGCATTGGTAATGAGTTCCGACCATTTACCTGTTTACTTGGATATATGGTTTGATGATTTAGTTTATAATGATGCCGGTATCGTTATCACAGAAATCATGCCCAATCCGGCAGCGGTGTCCGATTCTTATGGTGAATGGTTTGAAATCCATAATACCACCGATTCCACCATTGATTTGGAGGGGTGGATGTTGAAAGATGAAGGAACCGATAATCATTCCATTACCAATGATGCTATGTCAGTTTTAGTGGCGCCCGGTGAGTATTTCGTTTTTGCTCGAAATGCAGATTCAACTGTGAATGGCGGCTTAGTGGCAGATTATGAATTCAACGGATTTTTACTTTCCAATAGTGAAGATGAAATTATTTTATTGGATCCAACTGGTGCTATCGTAGATGAAGTCCACTATACCAATGGCTGGAATTTTGGCAGTGGTGTTTCCATGGAGATTCATGGTGCTAATGTTAATAACAATGTGGGCGATAATTGGTATGAGGCTACCTTAACTTATGGCAGCGGAGATTTAGGAACACCCGGCACAAATTATGATGGAACCCTGGCTGTGGGTGAATCCAAGTCTGTTCCAAATCAATTCAGATTATTTCCTCCTTATCCCAATCCATTTAATCCGGTTACAAACATTACTTTCGAAGTGGAATCTTTCCTGCCAATTATCATCAATATATTTGATATGACTGGCCGTAGCATTGAAACAATAAATCACGGCGGAATGTCCCCAGGGATTCACCATTTAAAATGGGATGCTGAATCTCATGCAAGCGGTATATATTTTATTCAACTAACAAATGGAAATTTTTCCCAATTTCAAAAAGCTATCCTGATTAAGTAAATGCGCATTCTGTCCAATTTTATCCTGGTGTTGAGCCTGTTGATTGGACAGGAGCGACATCTCTACAAAATTCAAACCGCAGAGGATGAGTATGACAAATACACCTCTGTGGGAAATTTAGGTATGACCATTACCAATTATGGTATTTTGGGGAATGGATGGAATCGAATGGAGGATGGCAGTATTCATCCTTCCTGCCAATATAAGCAACACACGGAAATTGCCAGGGAACAAATTGAACATTTTTCATATTCTGCACTTTGGGTCGGTGGAATCGTGAATGGACAGCGTCGTGTATCAACAGCCATTGTTGATGGTGTTTTTGAATCGGGTGAGGAGGGATTCGAGCTTTTTGCGAATTCACCAATTACAATCCAATCCTCCATTTCTTCAACCACCCAAGATTCTATGGCTCAATATTATTCTCCCAATGCAGTGTCTCACCAAGACATGATTTGCGATTTTAAGGATTATGGCGGAACAGCTTCGGATAACGCAGGGATTCAGGGGCACATTCCCTTGGGGTTAGATATTCATTTAGAATCTTATGCCTGGAATTATTCTTACGCCGATGCCTTTGTGATCTTGAATTATACATTCACCAATGCATCCACAGATACAATCCATGATATTTATGCAGGCATTTGGGTCGATGCTTCTATTGCCAATTTCAACTATACCGATAAATACACCCCCGGCGGCGGATTTACTTGGTACGATAATTTGGATGGGTTTGATGAATCCACAGATGAGAAAGGATTCAAACGTGCCATTGGATACCAGTATGATGCAAATGGGGATGACGGTTGGGCAGAATCCTATATTGGCATTTCAGCTTTAGGCGGGAACCTGCCATATCACTATTTAAAAACCAATTATTTCCAATGGGTCTGGACCAATTCCAACAATAGCGACTACCCGGCATACAGCATGCCCATTACGGATGAAGAACGATATGATAAAATGTCATCTTCAGTGCCGAAAGGATCCGGATCGGATTATACATCTGATGGTTATCCTTCTGCAGAAAACAGTTGGCTATTCTTAGTGTCGGCGGGCCCTATCGGTTCGGAGCATAATGCGGATACCACAGCTTGGACCTTAGCGCCGGGGGAATCTTGTGAATTAGCTTTTACAGTGGTTTGTGGTTTGTGGGCTTCCGGAGCAGATGGGAATTCCCCAGCGCGACGACGAAACCTTCATGTGAATTATGATTGGGCACAACAAGCATACGATGGAGAGGATAAAAACCGAAATAACCAATTGGACGAAGGTGAGGATACCAATGAAAATGGCGTGATTGACCGTTATATCCTCCCAGCGCCACCGCCCTCGCCAAATATAGAAGTGGTGGTGGAATCCCAAAAAGTAACCTTATATTGGCAGGACAATGCAGAATCCTTTTTGGATCCAATCAGCCAAGAAGCAGATTTTGAAGGCTACCGTATCTATGGTGCCAGGAAAACCGCCAATGATGAATTGGGTGAATTTTCTCTTTTGTCAGAGATTGATTTAAAAAATGATATTGGCTATAATACCGGATTTACTACCATTCAAATCCAAAATGAGTTTGAGGAGCCCGACAGTGTCCTGATCAACGGATCCTATTATCATTATAAATTTGAGAATACCAATATTAAGGATGGATGGTTAA
>CAXFCD010000163.1:0-2541 GCA_964001155.1 uncultured bacterium
GAATGACTTCAAAGCATTTTAATCAACTTTTATTTTTCGGAGATTTTCGGGATATTCAAAAATATTTAAATATGTTTTCAACATAATATCATGAATAAATACAAGAATTTTCATGTGATGGACCGTCCACTAATTCGCCACAAGCTTACTATTATCCGATACAAAGATACAGGGCATAAGCTTTTTAGAGAATTAGACAATGAAGTTTGAATGCCTGTTGCTTTTGAACGTACTTAGGATTTTAAAGTTGAGTGGGCATGGCGGTCATTAACCTATTTCAAGTGAGTTCCCATTCAGAGCGGGTGATATAAAATGAGGCCTGTTTCACATGGCGGTGGTTGGCAAGCCATTCGATATTCTCTCAAAATGGGACATAGAGTTGGCTATAGAAAACTCTGGAAAGCGCTTTCGTCCAAAAATGTTTGTAAAACTTGTGCCTTGGGCATGGGCGGCCAACAAGGCGGTATGCGGAACGAGCAGAACCACTGGCCGGAGGTGTGTAAAAAATCCATACAATCCTTGGCAGCGGATATGCAAAGCGCCATTCCGCTTGAGTTTTTTCAGCATAATTTTGTAGAACAACTTCGAAAATTCACTCCGCGAGAGTTGGAACACGCCGGTAGAATTACCACACCATTGCTTTTAGAAAAGGGCGGAACACATTATAAACCCGTTGATTGGAACAATGTATTTGATCGAATTGGGGATAAGATAAAAAAGACCAACCCTGAGCGATCTTTTTTTTATTTCAGCGGACGGTCATCCAACGAGGCGGGGTTTTTGCTACAACTCTTCGCTCGCATGTACGGCACCAACCATGTTAACAATTGTTCTTTTTATTGCCACCAAGCCAGTGGCGTGGGGCTCACTGAATCTCTCGGCTCAGGCACAGCCACCATTGAATTGGAAGATTTAGATCATTGTGATTTATTTTTTTTAATTGGTGCCAATCCAAGTTCCAACCATCCTCGACTCTTAACAAAATTAAAAAATATCCGAAATAGAGGCGGAAAGGTTGTTGTGATAAATCCGGTGGTAGAAAAAGGGTTGGTGGAATTCCGGGTGCCATCAGATCTTAATAGTATGATGTTCGGCTCTAAAATTGCATCCGATTATATCCAGGTTCGGCCCGGCGGTGACTTGGCTTTATTCAGTGGACTTGCGAAAATAATCATAGAAAAAGGTAAAACTAATCCAATGTTTATCGCAGCCGCAACAGAAGGGTTTGATGTATATAAATCAAAAATTGATTCTTTAAACTGGGAAGAGATAGAACAGGGTTCCGGCATTGCTAAAACTGACATTGAAGCCATGGCGAAACAATATGCTAATTCAAATAATGTGGTATTCTCATGGTGTATGGGCATTACGCATCATCCGCATGGAACGGCAACAGTGCAAAACATTGCCAACTTGGCATTGCTGCGAGGTATGGTGGGGAAAAAATATGCAGGCCTCCTCCCTATCCGCGGACATTCCAATGTTCAAGGCATGGGTTCCATGGCGGTGACACCGGCATTGAAACAAGCTGTGATAGACCGATTGACGGATGAAGGTGTTGCTGTTCCAGCCATGAAAGGCTATGATACATTGGGCTGTATGAAAGCCGCTGAAAAAGGTGAAATGGATTTTGCATTTTGCCTAGGTGGAAACCTATATGGCTCCAATCCTGATTCTAAAACCACAACGAAAGCGTTCGAAAATATTGATACAGTGGTTTATGCCAGCACAACCTTAAACACGGGGCACGCATGGGGCACGGGGAAAGAAACCATCATTTTACCGGTCTTGGCGAGAGATGAGGAACACCAAAGCACAACCCAAGAATCCATGTTCAATTTTGTGCGATTGAGCGATGGCGGTATTTGCCGCCATAAAAATTTGAAATCTGAAGTGGATGTAGTTTCGAAAATTGGACAGCGTGTTTTAGGCGACAGTGGTTTATTCAATTGGTCGGATTTACAAAACCATGATAGCATTCGAGAATTGATCTCCAAAATAATTCCGGGGTTTGAATCTATTGAATCCATGGGAGAAACAAAGGATGAGTTTCACATTCCGGGACGAATTCTGCACACACCTGCATTTCCAACTGAATCGGGAAAAGCAGCTTTCACATATCACCCTATTCCCGAATTACATGAATTAAAGGAAAATGAATTTCAATTGTTGAGTGTCCGCTCCGAGGGACAATTCAACACAGTGGTGTATGAAGAAAAAGATCTGTATCGGGGGCAAGAACGGCGGGATGTGGTTTTGATGAATGAAGCCGACATGGCGCGTTTGGGTCTTACTAAAAATACCAGAGTTAATATTTCGAGCAAAACCGGCGAAATGAACCAACTGCTTGTACGTCCCCACCAAATAAAACAGGGAGCAGTCCTTATGTATTATCCCGAGGTCAATGTGCTTATTGATCAAAATGTAGATCCAAAATCAAGAACGCCGGGATTTAAATCAACGATTGTTACGATTCAGATGGGATCTTAATATTAAACCATTATAAATAATTTGATTTTAAACTAGAAAGAATATGGAACA
>CAXFCD010000164.1:0-4011 GCA_964001155.1 uncultured bacterium
GCAATCTCCCGTCCGTCGGTACCGCGTTTTTTCCCGGTCCCGGCATTCCAGCCTGAGTCGGCCAACGTGATACAAAACGTTGAATGCTGTCCTGAATAACGCATTTCATGACGCAAACGATCGATGCCGTCCCGCTGAACATGCCCCATGGTTCCCGCATAGAAATAAGGCCAGACGCTTTCACTTCCAAATTCCTTTGCAGTTTCCTGAAATGCGGTCGCTGTTTCATCCAATGCCTGCTCCCAACTGATCGGGGTGTATGACTCCAGACCCACCCCTTTCGGGCCAATCCTCTTCAAAGGCTGCATCAGTCGATTGGGATGCTGCACCCGGTCCGCATAACGTGAGACCTTGCCGCAAATCACTCCGTCGGTGTAGGGATGTCCCTTCCTTCCGCGGACCCTGCCGATGGTTTTGCTGTCAACCACCTCCACTTCCAGGGCACAGGTACTGGGACAATCATGGGGGCAAGTGGAATGAGCCCACTGGACGGATTCAGTCATCGATATCTTTATTTTATGTTATTTTTGAAAACTAGATCGAAAACCGGACAGAGTCAAAAAGTATAATGACCCGGATGGGGATAGAAAGAGAGAACTAACAAACGAACCAAGATTGAGGGTTCCTCAGTATTTCAACCAGTACTGGAAACAGCGAAAAACGGAATCAATGAAAACGGGAAATTTCTGTTTTTCTGGGAGCGGTTCTCGTTCCGCCTCAAGGGGATCCATCGCTGGGAGGTAAATATTGACGTGTTGTGGTTGCATCAAACCCCCTTTAGCTTCGGCAGATTCGATAGACGGTGGAACCGTTTCCGCTCATTACATCACGGTTCAACCATTGCCTCCGGAGCATGTTCATAAACGCTGCCCGGTCGGGGCCTTCGAATTGCTCAAGGCTGGGAGATTGCTGGACACGCCCGGTCTGGGAATTGTGCAAAAAGTAGATCATCTTAACTCCTTCAATGGATTTTGACGGTTTCCAATACACCCAATGATTTACATGGATAGGAAAATGCCCCCGAAAATGGATGACATCACCAGAATGAATACTGAAAGCAGACTCACTGAAACCAGTGCCTGCTTCACCTCCGGGGTTATCCCGGTCTCAGGTTTGTTCATCTTCCGTCCTTGGAAAAATTAATCAGGTCGGCAAAAGTTAAGCAAACCATGTTCCAGAATGATAAATTTTCATCTTCTTCCTGAAAGTATCCATAAAGAAGTTCCTTTATGGTCTATTATATGCATTAAACGAACTCATTTTTAATGAAATAAATATGAAAAATAATTCTAAACTATGAGGGTTGCTAGGATTTCAATAAGAATATTTCTTATTTTATTTATTGTTATAGGTGTAACGTCTAAAGCATATTCAATAAATTATAATTTTTTGATCCCGATGAATTATAAGTTTACAGGTAAAGATTCTACGGGAAAAGAGTTTGAAGCAGATAAAACACAAGGCGTAATGCTTCATATTGGTTTTACTCGATGGGGAATTGGACTGGAAACCTATGAAACTAAACTAAAAAATACTTCAGAGGATATAAATTTAAAAACAAATTTATATGACATCACTTATGGGGCCACAGGTGATGAAAAATTAAAAGGAATATGGAAATATTTAGGCATAGGATATGGTTTTGGAACAGATGAGTTGGTTTGTAGTTATTGTAATGAAAACATGTTTAAAGGTTTTGCAATGCAATATATTTTAATTTTCGATTATTCTGTAAAAAAATCATTCTCGATTAAAGCAAGTATTCATCAAAAAACCTCTAAAATTAGACATAAATACAAAACAGTAAAAGACGATTTAAGTTCAACCGTAATCAACATTGGTATTGGTTTTTAATATGAAATTATATCTCGTATTTATATTCATCACTTTTATAAGTTTAATATCTTGCGACTATGATCAAGCTGAAAAAATTGCGATTCAAACAGGATTTATCGAAGATGGAACAAAGAAAAAAACACCGGCAACTACCGATTGCACAGCATTTACTACGCCCAGTATTCCTAGTTCGGTTTCAAGTGGGGGTTTAAAGACGAGTTTAGTAGTCATTAGAATAACTTTTGAAGGTAATATTAATCAATCCAGTGTAGGTAATCCTTTTGCTCAGCAATCTTTTAAAAGTAATGAAAATTGTTGGGCAAATAAAATCTTTGGAACCGGGACCGGTCAACTGAATGAATACTGGCAGGAAGTATCCAATGGAAAGTTCATGCTTTATCCTGCAAGTGAAACATATGGAACTGCAAATGATGGTATTATAACTGTAAGTCTTGAAGGGAATCATCCGAATTTCGGAAGAGGTGATGTTGTAAGTCCCCAATCAGCTTTTTCTGACGCTATCGGAAAAGCCGATCCTTTTATTGATTTTTCAGCATTTGATTCAAATTCTGATGGGTACCTAAGCAAAATTGAATTACAAATCATGTTTCTTGTTGCAGGTGGAGAATCTGCTTATGGAGACTCACCAGGGATTTGGGCACATAAATCATGTATTTACCCTTCGCCAAAACATGATGGATATTCAATAGGACTATGCGGTGCTCAAGGTTATTCAACTTTTGGTGAAAGACAGGGAGACCATGATGCTACCATCGGGATCATCGCACATGAACTCGGCCATGCAATTTTTTGTTTCCCTGACCTCTATGACACATCTGGTAATGGAAGTGGAATAGGAAATTTCGGATTAATGAGTGGAGGGTCATGGGGATACAAATCCGGTGAATATATGGGGGCTACACCAGTTCACCCAATGGCCTGGTCAAAATACAAATCAGACGGAAGCCTTTGCGGGAGCATAAACAAAAACAATGTAATTTGGGAAACACCTGATAATATTTCGAGTACTACAAATTCAGTAACTCTCTATCATACAACACATACAAATTTTAATACAAAAATTGTTAATATTTCTGGTAAAACAAAAGAATATTTCATGCTTGAAAATATTGGTAGTAAAGGATATCAAGCCGGATTAGATAAAATGCTAAGAGGAAACGACAATACAAGCGGCATAGCAATTTGGCACATTGATGAGAACAAGTCTGGGAATAGTGACTACACACATAAACTTGTTGACCTTGAGGAGGCTAACGACCCAGGATTAGATGATGGAACTCATGGCGGCAAACAAACCAATCTTTATTATAGCGGAAACAATGATAGTTTCAGCAGTAGTTCAACTCCAAATTCCAACATTTATTCTGGTTCAGCATCTGGTGTCACTATCAACAATATTTCTTCAGCTGGAGAATCAATGACATTAAAAGTAACCATACAATAATTTAAAATATGCTTAAGCATTTAATTAAACTACTTATATTTAAGATTCTTTTTCTATCATTAGGTTTAAACAATTTATATGCTGTCCCGGCGTTTCCTGGTCTCCTGAAAGTTACACAACCTGATGGTTCTGTGATTAAGGTCTATATCAGGGGTGATGAATATTTCAGTTGGTGGGAGACTGAGCAAGGCAACATTAGCATGAAAAATGAACAAACAGGATATCTGGAATATGCACAAATCATAAATGTCGATGGAATTGAAGAGCTATCCCTTACAGGAATAAGAGTTTCTGAAGTTGAAGAACAAGCTAGAGTACTGTCTTCTGCCCCAAAAATAACTAAATCTACACTTGGAAGAATTTGGACGGAAAAGCGAAGAAAATACAGAGAAAGATTTAAGAAAATTCTCCAACAAGGAAAAGATTTGGAAAATAAATAGTAAAAGTCTTCCATAGCACTTATTTTTCTTTTTTTAGAAAACCTTCAAGTGCCCTTTCAATAAGTTTTGACACAGAGAAAAAATTTAGACAAAAAACGTCTACAGCGTATCCGCCCCCTGATGGAGCGATTCATCGGCGAAGGCAATCAATTACCCGGAGCGCAGGCGTTAGTCTGGAGGCGTAGGGAGTTGGTCGATTTTCAATCCGCCGGTTACCGTGCCCGTGAAAATCGGTTGCCCGTGGAAGAAGACACGATCTTCCGCATTTAC
>CAXFCD010000165.1:0-4582 GCA_964001155.1 uncultured bacterium
GAAGCCGGTGTTGGAGTGACACGTTGTATGGTTCGCCATGCAAAATTATTCATTCTAGATGAAGATGGTTATGAAAATGCTTCTTTTAATATCCCTTATGGTTCAACTGTTTTTGTAAACGAAGGCGATAAGGTGGAAGCAAAGAAAACCCTGATCAAATGGGATCCATATACGGACATAATCTTGGCTCGTGAGACTGGATATGTTGCTCTGAAAGACTTCATTGAAGGTGAAACATATGCAGTTGAATCAGTTGAAGGTGGTAAGAAACAAATGGTTGTTGTGGAAGCCAGAGACAGGAAACTGAGCCCTCATATTGAGATTGTTGATAAAAATGACAAAATTTTGACCGGCGGTACCATTTTGCCAGTAAAAGCAACACTGGTTGTAACGGACAAACAGAAAGTCCAACGTGGACAAACACTGGTTAAAATTCCGAAAGAAATTGGTAAATCTAGAGATATTACCGGCGGGTTGCCTCGCGTCGCTGAATTGTTTGAAGCGCGGAAACCATCAAATCCGGCTGTCATGTCAGAAATCAATGGAACAGTCCGGTTTGGTGAGACCAAACGTGGCGTTCGGAAAATCCATGTTATGGGTGTGGACGGTGAAGAAAGAACCTATTCTATCCCTTACGGGAAACATGTGATTGTTCACGAAGGTGATTTTATCAATGCCGGAACTGAATTGTGCGAAGGTGCGATTTCACCGGATGATATTCTCCATGTCTTAGGCCCT
The DNA here is from genome assembly GCA_964001155.1 of uncultured bacterium. GTDB lineage: Bacteria > Fidelibacterota > Marinisomatia > Marinisomatales > UBA1611 > CAXFCD01. The sequence continues at coordinate 739 of CAXFCD010000165.1, forward strand.
GCAGCGGTTCGGGATTATCTCGTCAACGAGATTCAGGAAGTATATCGCTTGCAAGGTGTGAAGATTAATGATAAGCACATTGAAGTCATTGTAGGTCAGATGATGCAGAAAGTGAGTGTTAAGGATCCGGGTGATACTTGGTTTTTAGAAGAGGATCGTGTAGCTAAACGTGAATTCTTTGCTGAAAACGACCGGATTTCCAAAATGGTGATTGTGAATGAGATTGGTGATTCTGACTTGGAAGCAGATACCATGATTGATCGTTCAGAATTTCTGGAGATCAATAAAGAGTTGAAGGCTGCAGGCAAAGAGGTTGCCACATATCGGAAACCAAAACCTGCAACATTTGAACCGATCTTAATGGGAATAACGCGTGCATCACTCAATACAGAAAGTTTTATTTCTGCTGCCTCTTTCCAGGAGACTACCCGAGTTTTGACCGATGCATCAACCGCAGGTAAAACAGATTATTTGCAAGGGTTGAAAGAGAATGTTGCTGTAGGCCGTTTGATACCGGCGGGTACAGGTACTCCAGGTATTCAAGACATCTTGGTTGGCGCCCATGAAACGGGTGAAGACGTAGTGTCTGAATTGGGCGACGCAGTCGCATAAAACTAAGGAAAATTATTAAAATGATTGTTGCAGGATTTTCTATTTATTACGTAATTTCATAGGCTTTGGATATAACGATATGCCGACGATAAATCAATTAGTTCGAAAAGGCCGGAAGCGTGTTTTAAAGAAAACGAACACACCGGCCCTGATGAGTAACCCTCAGAAACGTGGGGTTTGTACCCGTGTGTATACAACCACACCGAAAAAACCGAATTCTGCGTTGCGGAAAGTAGCACGGGTTCGGTTAACTAATGGTATGGAAGTGACCGCTTACATACCCGGTGAAGGGCATAACCTTCAAGAGCACAGCATTGTTCTGATAGAAGGTGGCCGTGTGAAAGATTTACCGGGTGTGCGCTACCACATTGTCCGGGGAACTTTGGATACTGCCGGCGTGAGCGACCGGAAAACCAGCCGGTCCCGATATGGGGCAAAAAAGCCAAAATAGAAAGTTTAAAACATGAGACGTAGACGACCAGAACGCAGAGAGATTTTACCTGATCCGGTTTATAATGATAAACTGGTTGCCAAGTTTGTGAATTACATCATGGAACAAGGCAAAAAAGGGATCGCTGAAAAGATTTTTTATGGTGCCATGGATGTGATAAAACAGCGCACCAAAACTGATGGATTAAAGATCTTTGAAAAGGCAATTGAAAATGCTTCTCCCTCCGTAGAAGTTAAATCCCGGAGAATTGGAGGTGCTACCTATCAAGTACCCATTGAAGTTCCGAAGAATCGTCGATTTTATCTAGCTTCACAGTGGATCATTAATTCGGCAACAGGCCGTTCCGGAAAGCCCATGTCTGATAAATTGGCTTCCGAATTGATCTCGGCTGCTAATGGCGAAGGTGGAGCCATCAAGAAGAAAGATGATACTCACCGTATGGCAGAAGCCAATAAGGCTTTTGCTCATTTCCGTTAATTAAAGAATTAGAGACACCGTTGAAACAGACAAAACTAGAACAAGTTAGAAATATCGGTATCATGGCACACATTGATGCGGGGAAGACAACCTTAACTGAACGTGTGCTGTATTATACCGGCAGAACTCATCGCATTGGTGAAGTTCATGATGGCGCTGCAACCATGGACTGGATGGAGCAGGAGCAAGAACGTGGCATCACTATTACATCTGCTGCAACCACTTGTATGTGGGAAGACCACCGGATCAATATTATTGATACGCCAGGCCACGTAGATTTTACGGTTGAAGTCGAGCGTTCATTGCGTGTTCTGGACGGTTCTGTTGCTGTTTTTTGCGCTGTGGGCGGTGTAGAACCACAAAGTGAAACTGTATGGCGTCAAGCTGATAAATACAATGTACCGCGAATCGCTTTTGTAAATAAGATGGATCGTGTTGGTGCTAATTTTTATCATGTGGTTGACATGATCAAAGACCGATTAGGTGCAACACCGCTGCCCATGGTAATCCCCATCGGCGCAGGGGAAATGTTTACTGGTATCATTGATCTTTTGGAAATGAAATCCATCCTATATAATGAGAGTACTTTAGGCTCAAGATTTGAATACGGCGATATTCCAGCTGATATGCAAGAAGAAGCTGAAAAATGGCGTCATCATTTGATCGAAGAAACGGCGACATACGACGAACATTTGATGGAAAAATATTTAGCGGATGAAGAAATTTCTGTTGATGAATTAAAAGCAGCGATTCGGAAAGGGTGTTTAGATAATACCTTTGTACCGACTTTGTGTGGTTCAGCATTTAAAAACAAGGGTGTGCAGAGATTGTTAGATGCTATTATTAATCTGTTGCCCTCTCCGCTGGATATTGGCGCTGTGAATGGTACAGAGCCCAGAGATTCTGATTCGACTTTAGTTCGTGAACCGAAGGATGATGAGCCATTCAGTGCACTGGCTTTTAAAATTATGACGGATCCTTATGTAGGGAAATTGACCTACATGCGTGTTTATTCCGGGCGGCTCAATGCGGGTTCCTATGTTTATAACCCAACCTCCGGAAAACGGGAAAGAATCAGCCGTGTGCTATTGATGCATTCGAATAAACGTGAAGAACGTGATTCTGTTTCCACAGGTGAAATTGTGGCTGCTGTTGGTTTGAAAAATGTAAAAACAGGGCACACACTCTGTGATGAGAAAAATCAAATTATTTTAGAATCCATGGATTTCCCGGAACCGGTTGTGGCTGTTTCTGTAGAGCCTGTGAGTAAAGGCGACCAGGATTCCTTGTCCAAAGGACTTCAAAAATTGGGCGAAGAAGACCCAACATTTAAAGTATCAACAGATGAGGAAACAGGACAAACAATTATCGCCGGTATGGGCGAACTCCATTTGGAAATTCTTGTGGATCGTCTTCTTCGCGAATTTAAGGTTCATGCCAACATTGGTAAACCCATGGTTGCTTATCGCGAAGCCATTACCAAACCCGTATCAGATGTGGATACAAAATTTGTGCGCCAGTCCGGTGGTCGTGGTCAATATGGTCACGTTGTGATCAATGTTGAGCCGAATGAGCCCGGAAAGGGATATCATTTCGAAAACAAAATTGTTGGCGGTGTTATTCCGAAAGAATACATCCCATCCGTAGATGCCGGAATGAAAGAAGCTATCAAGAATGGCGTCATCGCCGGATATCCCATTGAAGACATTCGGGTCCAATTGATTTTTGGTTCCTACCATGAAGTGGATTCATCAGAAATGGCTTTCAAGATCGCCGGTTCAATGGCGATTCAGGATGCCTGTAAAAAAGCTGCACCAAAACTGATGGAGCCGATCATGAGAGTTGAAGTGATTGTGCCGGATGAATATCTTGGTGACGTGATGGGTGATTTGAATTCTCGTCGTGGTAAAATTGAAGGAATGGAGCAACGCAAGGAAGCGCAAGTGGTCCGCGCATTCGTTCCATTGAGCAACATGTTTGGATATGTGACGGACTTGAGATCAATTACACAAGGCCGCGCTGTTTTCCACATGGAATTTGCAAAATATCAACAAGTGCCCGCCAGTATCGAAGCAGAGATTCTGGAAAAAGTGCACGGAAAAGTTTCTTAACAATAAGTCGTTTGGAGCTGAATTATGGCTAAGGAAAAATTTGAAAGAACCAAACCGCACGTGAACATTGGTACGATCGGTCACGTGGATCATGGTAAAACCACGCTGACAGCGGCTATCACCATGGTACAAAGTGCACGTGGTTTCGCAGAAGCAATGGCTTTTGATAATATTGATAATGCCCCAGAAGAAC
>CAXFCD010000166.1:0-16711 GCA_964001155.1 uncultured bacterium
AGACATTTATCCGACGAATTCCTCGTATGATAAAAAGTTCATGAGTTCATCTTTTTCTTCAGGATTAGATGGGGAAATTTTCACCAACCATCCATCACCATAAGGATCAGAATTTACTGTTTCTGGCGAATCTTCCAAATCTTCATTGACAGCAGTGATGGTACCGGAGATTGGTGCATATAATTCGGAAACAGTTTTCACTGCTTCAATTTCGCCAAAGGTATCGCCGGCAGAAATTTCTTCTCCAACTTCCGGGAGTTCCACGAAGATCACATCACCCAATTGGCTTTGAGCATAATCTGTGATGCCAACGGTCACTTCATCATTATTATAATTAGCCCATTCGTGCTCTTCAGTGTACAATAAATGGTCGGGCATGTTCATATTTTTTCTTCCTTGTAAGCGTATTTTTCAGGATCGTAATCAAAGGTTTCAAGAAAACTTGTATCAAACTCTCCAGACTTAAATTTTTCATCTTCCATGATAGCCATTTGATACGGAATTGTGGTTTTTGGACCGGCAATGATGGTCTCCTCCAAAGCACGCTGCATGCGGATAATGGCGCGTTCTCTGTTTTTCGCATGGACAATAATTTTACCAATCATAGAGTCATATTGTGTCGGAATCTGATATCCTGCATAAGCGTGGCTATCAACACGAACGCCTTTCCCACCTGGCATATGAAAATTGGTGATTTTGCTCGGAAACGGCATAAAATTGTTTGCGGGATCCTCTGCGTTAATCCGACATTCGATGGAATGCCCGCGCAATTTAAATTTTTGTAAATATTCAGGGCATTCCAATCCGGCGTGCATTTTGAGCTGTTGTTTGATAAGATCAGCGCCGGTTACCATTTCCGTAACAGGATGTTCCACTTGAATTCGCGTATTCATTTCCATAAAATAAAAATCTTTATTTTTATCCATGAGGAATTCGATGGTCCCAACACCAACGTAATCCACAGCTTTCGCACCTGCCACGGCTGCTTCACCAATCCGTTTTCGCGTTTCTTCGTCCACCAAAGGTGATGGTGATTCTTCAATCAATTTTTGATGACGCCGCTGGATAGAACATTCCCGTTCGCCCAAGTGAATGGCATTTCCGTGTGTGTCCGCTAATATTTGGACTTCAATATGTCGTGGATTTTCAATGAATTTTTCAATGTAAATATCGCCGTTCCCAAAAGCAGTCAACGATTCCTGATTGGCAGATTTGTAAGCAGGTATTACATCTTCAGATTTTTTCACCAAACGCATGCCGCGTCCACCACCACCGGCAGAAGCTTTCAGCATAACGGGATATCCCATTTCATCCGCTTTTACTTTAGCATCCTCAGGACCATCTAAAATTCCTTCTCCACCGGGGACCACAGGAATACCGGCAGCTTTCATGGTAGATTTTGCCTTGGCCTTATTTCCCATGGAATCAATGATTTCCGGAGACGGACCTAAAAACGTGAAATCATTTTCAGCACAAATTTTCGAAAATTGAGCCGATTCAGACAGGAATCCATATCCCGGGTGGATCGCATCAGCACCGGTGATTTCACCGGCAGCAATAATTCGCGGAATATTTAAATAACTCTCTGAACTGGGCGGCGGACCGATGCAAACAGCTTCATCTGCAAATTTTACATGGAGAGATATTTCATCTGCTGTGGAATAAACAGCCACAGTTTTAATATCTAACTCATGACATGCTCGAATCACGCGGAGTGCAATCTCACCCCGGTTGGCAATCAGTACTTTTTTAAACATGACTATTAGGCAGGGTCAATCAAAAACAATGGTTGGTTATATTCAACCGGTTCACCGTTTTTCACATTTACTTTGGTCAATGTTCCATCAAATTCAGCTTCAATTTCATTCATGATTTTCATAGCTTCTATGATGCATAGAGTTTGACCTTTTTTCACAGAATCACCCTCAGAAACAAATGGTGGGTCATCCGGTGTTGGTGATGCATAAAATGTTCCAGGCATTGGTGATAGCAATTCTTCTCCTTTTGCTGCAACCGGAGCGGAGGATTCAGGCTCAGAAGCTGGTGGTGCTGATTGCACAGGAGCCGCTGCTAAAGGTGCTGCTGTAGGTACTGCTGATGCAACACTTGCACTTTTGGTCACTCTGTATTTTCGCCCCCAAAAATTCACCTCGATCTCATTCACATTGGAATTTTCCAGGATATAGATAATCTCTTTTAATTTATCTTGCCACATAGTTTCTCCTTGTCAAATTTTATTCTTTAGACCGTTCAACATAATCGCCGGTTCGGGTATCGATTCGCAATTTATCGCCTTCTTCGATAAATAATGGCACATTCAGCGTGAACCCAGTTTCAACTGTTGCGGGCTTATTTGCACCTGTTGCGGTATTTCCTTTAAATCCTGGTTCAGTTTCTGTCACTTCCAAGATAACGTGCGAGGGTAACCGAATATCTAAAACTTCACTACCGTCAAACAGTAAATCTACATTCATGCCGCCGGTAAGAAAATTCTTTCCAGCGCCTACAGACTCAGTTGGGATATTGATTTGATCATAGGTGTCATTATCCATGAAAACGAAAAAATCACCATCATCATATAAGAATTGCATTGCTTTGGCTTCCACACGAATAAATTCCAGTTTATGACCTGAATTAAAGGTTTCATCAATGATTTTTCCCGATTGAATATCTTTCAATTTTGTCCGGACGAATGCGCCGCCCTTCCCGGGTTTGACGTGCTGGAATTCCACCACTTTCATCCGTTTATTTTTATGAAGAATGACAGCGCCATTCCGAATATCTGCTGTTGTTGCCATGAATGTCCTAAAGGGATTAAAAAGTTAAGCCTGAAATTTACGACGGGACTTCGCTGGTTCAAACGGAGGGAATTTGGTAATTGGGGGCCAATTAACCGGCTGTTTATTTAATTATTAAATTTGTGAAATAAGAGATGAAATTTTTTCCATATCCGAATTCATTTTATCCGGTGTAGGAATGTCTCTTGCATATTTTACCATATCTGCTTCGGATAAAAATTGATGCCATTCTGAAAATTGCTCATCATCCAAAGGGAAAAGTGGTCTGAATTCTTGAATTTCTTCCGTGGTCATTTCCAGAGCTCGAATGAAATATTTTGTTTCAATGTATTCGCGGGAAATGTGAGACAAATCTGCATAATATTCTTTTGAAAGGCCATTTAGGTCTAAATCCCGGAGGCGACGTTGTGCTCTTTCTTCTGGTGTTTCTATATTGGCATAATCAACTTTTTGGTATTGAACTTCTTGTCGTTGTCGCCACGTCCAAATCATACCACCAAAAATCAAAATCAAAAGGGTTCCCAAAACAACCAATCGAGTGGGGAAAACACCTTTCACCGGTACGGGACCCTTGATGGGTCGAAAATCTTCGGCATCGGCCGTTGCAAGAATGGAATGGACCTTGAAATATAATTTTTCTACTGTGAGAGAATAATTTCGACTTCCGTCATCGTGCATAATGTCAACTTGATATTCAGGTGTGGAAAAACTGCCTGTGTCCCAAGCCATGAGCTCAAATTGAATTCCGGTGAGTTTCCCATTTTCGTGGATCAAGGATTGATTCCGTATCGAAATTGTATCATTAATTTCTCCCAATTCAGGAAATCGGATCGATTGATCTTTTTGCCCTTCCACTTTAACTGACCAAGAAAATACATCTCCGATGAACCCTTCGGTCGTGTCAATTTCGGAAATAACAGAAAGGCTTTGTGGCATTGCCACAGAAAAAAACAATGAAAGGAGGAAAACTCTCATTAATGACGTTTTTCTCTCTTTTTAAAAAAGGACATGAGCGGTTCTACATAATCCTGGTCTGTGGAAATGGGAATCAAATCTAATCGTATTTTCCGAGCCTCTTTTTGGAAGTGCTCCTGCTTTGTTTGGATTTCTTTTTTGAGTCGGTCTCTTGCGTCTTTTGAAGAAGTATCCACCCAAAAAGATTCACCCGTTTCCGGATCTTCCATTTTTAAGAGTCCTAAGTCCGGCATATCGGATTCAGCCGGATCAAGCAATCTAATCCCAATCACATCATGCTTTCGATTTACCACTTTTAATGATGCCCAATAGTCTTCATCTAAAAAGTCGGATATGATAAAAACAACACTTTTACGCTTCGCAACCTTCAAGAGATAGTCTAAAGCATTTCTCAGAGAAGTTCCGCTTCGTTCCGGTTCGGTGTAAAGTAATTCCCGAATAACACGAAGGACATGGCTCTTCCCTTTTTTCGGAACCACATATTTTTCGATTTCATCCGAAAAAAGAATCAAGCCCACTTTGTCATTATTCTTGATAGCTGAAAAACCTAGGACAGCAGCAATCTCCGCACCCATTTCTCGTTTTAATTGTTGTCCTGAACCAAATTCTCCAGACGCAGAAATATCGACCAATAAATAAACTGTCAGTTCACGTTCTTCTTCAAAAACTTTGATAAATGGAGAACCCGTTCGCGCTGTCACATTCCAATCTATGAGCCGAATATCGTCTCCTTGCTGATATTCTCGAACTTCTGAAAATGTCATTCCTCTCCCTTTGAAAACTGAATGATACTCACCACCAAACAAGTCATTTACAAGACCGCGAGTCCGAATCTCAATTTGTTTTACTTTTTTCAGTATTTGTCGGGGAATCACTGGCTAACTAAGGAAATATGAAAATTTGTTTAACATCAATTAAGTCAACTGATTTGATTTTCAATTGTAAGAAAACGTATAACGTAATTATGAAATTAAACTTATTACGTTTTACATATTTTCGGATTAAGGAACTTCAACAACTTCAAATAATCGTTGAATCACATCTTCCGGTGTTAATTCTTCGGCCTCTGCTTCGTAGGTCAGAATGACACGATGTCGCAAAACATCTGCTCCAATGTAACGTATATCTTCAGGTGTGATGTAACCACGATGTTCTGTGAATGCACGAGCCTTTGCAGCACGAATCAAATTAATGGTTGCCCGAGGAGATGCCCCAAAATCAATTATCCCTTCCAAATCACCTAAACCATGACCTTCCGGATCTCGCGTGGCAAAAATGAGATTTAACACATAATCTTCAACCTTTTCATCCACATAAATGTCATGAATCACTTGTTGTGCTTCCAAAATGGCTTCCGGCAACACGACAGACTTTACATCATCCAAATTGATTGATTTTGTATTTTGTCGAAGGACTTTACGTTCCGATTCCCTATCAGGATAATTCACCACAAGTTTAAACATGAAACGATCCACTTGCGCTTCAGGTAGAGGATATGTCCCTTCTTGTTCGATGGGGTTTTGGGTTGCCATGACCAAAAATGGAGACGCCAATGGGAATGTATTCTCTCCGATGGTCACTTGCCGTTCCTGCATGGCTTCTAATAATGCACTTTGCACTTTTGCAGGAGAACGGTTAATCTCATCTGCTAAAATGATATTAGAAAAAATGGGACCTTTCCGTGTATCAAATTCACCGGTTTTTTGGTTATAGATCAATGTTCCCAACAAGTCAGCCGGGAGCATGTCCGGTGTGAATTGGATTCGTTGAAAATCCGTATCAATGAGTTTCGCCAATGTATTGACGGTTAAAGTTTTTGCTAAACCGGGAACACCTTCTAATAAAATGTGTCCGTTAGCCAGCATGGAAATGATAATCTTGCTCACCAATTCATCTTGGCCAACAATAATTTGATTCATCCCCTTTTTTAAATCATCTACAAAAACAGAAGCTTTCGAGATTCGTTCATTAATCTCGGTTAAACTGAATTCACTCATAGGATAAAACTTTTAAGATGTAATATGTTTAAGGGCAGGGATTTCTTCGATACCTTTGCCAAGGAATTCAATCTCGAATTTGACGGAGGGCGCTAATTCATGAGTTGGAAATCTTTCCAGAAATGTTTTGTATTCAATTTCAGCGCTCTTGGGGTCATTCACCACATTGGCATAAATATAACCAATCATGAAAAGAGCATGCGCTTCCTGAGAGGAGCCGCCATATTTTTCGATCACTTTGCGGTATTCCTGAATAGCAGTGGTAAAATCACGAAAATCATTCATGTAGAGATCTCCCAGCATATACTGTGCCTTGGGCGTCAATTCATGATCCGTATACTTTTCAATCATGAACATCAGGTGTTCTACAGATTCTTTAATCATTTTTCGTTTCCGGAGAGATTCCGCCTTATTCAGGATAAATTCCGGAAAATGGTCAATTTCCTTTTGGGCTTGATTTCCCTGGACTGAACTACCATAGTTATTTACAGTTGATTCGAGAGCGGAATATCCGGAGACCAAGTCATTCTTCCAGTTCAAATGAATGGTTGCCAATTTGTATTGGGCATGAGATGCCAAACTATCCTGTGGATATTTTGATACCAGTTTTTCCAATCCGGAAATAGCTTGGTCCGTTTCATTATTTTTTAAATTTTCACTGGATAATTCAAATAATTCATCGGCTGATTTTGAACAGCCAAAGATAAAGAGTAATCCTAAAAATGAGAGAAAAAGTTGAGTTTTCATTATCTTCCTGTTATTTAAAAGCGGCGGAAATTAAGGCCTGTTTTTCTTCCTAAAAAGTGTTGGTTGTGGTTTAATGCACAAATGTTTTTTCAGTTCCAACATTTCAATTTAAAACAAATTTTGAACACCCAACTGGATTTTTCTTTCATTGAAATCCCCGGTTTGGATTGCATAATCCAGCCGAGCAGGACCTAAAGGTGTTTGGATTGTTAACCCGAGCCCTGCATCCCATTTGACGAGACCTAAGGAAACATTCTCCATATGGTCTGCCAATAAGCCGCCATCTACAAAAAAAGTCAACCCTAACAGTTTATATACGGGAAAGCGATATTCCACATTGGTCATAAAGCGAATTGCATCACCAACGGGTTCACCACCGAACTCTTCGAACCTGAGCACTTCCCAACCTCGCATAGATGTACTGCCACCTAAATAAAATTTTTCATATGAATAATCTACATCGTTGCCATTCCAGCCCCACAATCGCCCTGCTTTCAACCTCACGGCAAAGACCGACCGATTCCCTGACGGGATATAGGTTTGGTATGTGAAATCCGCTTTCAGGTAATCCCGCTCACCACCTAATAAATAGCCAGCTGATTTGAATAAACATGAAAATAAATATCCTTTACGTGTAAAGAGTGGATCATTTTTTCGATCCAAATTAAACTTAAATCCTATGGACCTCTGTTCAATATTTTCTTTTGATTCAGAGCGATCGCTAAATGATTCCCATACTGATTTTGTTTCAAAAAAGGATCTTTCCTGAAACCGAACATGTTGGGATAAGTTTACACCAAACCGCTCAATGGTCTCAATCTTGTCCTTATAGTCAATAAATGTTTCATAATAACCGGTGATTTTTGTGGGAAATCGAATGCCAAAGAACCAATTGCTGGCTAAACTCATATCATATCGAATTCGGGGTAGGATAAATTCTTCTTCTACTGGAATCCCGGCCAAAATTTTTGTAGAAAATTGTGTGGGCGAATTGAAAATAGTCCGGTTACGCCATTCCACCGTCCCGCTGATAGCCGGCAGTGGTTCAGCGCCTTCCGCAAAACGGATGGGATCGTACCCGCCAACAGAGTTCCACTCCCGCTGTTTATATTGGCGGAATTCAATCACCATATTTACCAAAGAATCGGAATCGGCGACCTTCACCGGAATCATGTTTACCATGGAAAAAACACCCATTTCTCTCAATCGCCGAGAGGTGTGATCCATTGTACTTTTTTTATACACATCACCGGATTCGTACATTAATTCCCGCCAGATTTGAGAACTGTCTATGCTGCCCAATTTTTCTAAATACGTGTTTTTGATCCGCACTTCTTTCCCTTCCTCTATTTGAACGGTCACTTTGACGGAATCAGATATATCATCCAATACCTGGATCATGAAAAATAATTTCCCGATTTGATGATATTCATTTTCCACTGCAAACAAATTGTCATTGATAAAAACGGGGTTATAAGGTTTATTTTCTGTTAACCCGAGCAATTTATTAATTTTTTTCGTCGAGACACTTTCATTGCCCTGCACAACTACATTGGATAAGAAATACTGTTTGCCCTCCAGGATCTCATACACAATATTCGCAGAATTATTTTCAATAGAATAGGATTCTTCAACCTTAACATCTAAAAATCCTTTTGAATGATAAAAGCTCTTCAGTGTCAGTGCATCCAATTTTAAAAGTCTTGAATCGAAATCGGGCCGGCGAAAAAACCAGTTTGGCGGACGTTGGCGAATGATATACATGACTTCATTCATGGAGACGTGGTTATTCCCATTTAGAGTCACGGATCGGATCACAACATCGTCGGATTGCGGACGCAGGATGCCCATCCATGCAATAAAGCACAATAGTGTTAGAGAACTTTTTTTCACTGATTAACTAATAAGCGTATCGATAGCGATATTTAAGGTTCAAATTTCCATCCTCATCTATATTCCCCACCACAGAAAAATGCCGGTTTAATTTATATTCCACACCGATCTGTGATTGGTTCGGATTCGTAAGAGAAAATGACCTTTTATAAGATAAATTCAAAAAGGTTTTATCACCTATTTGACGTTGAGCTGTGACCTCAAAATCTTCGTCTGCCCCCTGAAGCAAACCTGCAGTACCGGTGATGTGTATATCGTCTACCAGTCCCAACTTGCCGATCTCAGAGTCTTTCAGGTTTTTTTCCAACTGATTCTCCAACAGTGAACCAAGGATTGATACCGTTTGATTTCCGAATCCAGTGGAAGTCAATTCCTGCTCTTCAAAGCGTTTACCCCAAGTAAGTAATTCCAATATGTCACTTTCCGAAAATCCGCTGGCTGATTCCAGAGAAATATTCATATCATCAATGCCGCCGGTAATTCGTAGGTCAATTCGTTCATCGTCAATCATGGTAAAAGCATTCACATCCATAATTGGGTTAAATCCTTTATTATCAAAACTCACGTACCCTTGGAGTTCCTTAAAATTGTCCTTGTAGGAAAAAACACTTCCATCCTCCACAAAAATTTCACCGGCGAAATCCATTTCCTGATGCCCGATCTGAGATAAACTCAATTCACCGGTCACTTTTGCGTCAATCTGGGAATTTTGAAATAATGCATTTCCACGGATGGGTATTGTAATTTGATAGGCCATGACAGTCCCGGTTTCCTCCGATAATGCTGTTCCCAATTCCTCGGTTGTAAATTCATAAAAAACATTGGCGTCTAACGCTTCGATGGCTCCGGCTATGGTTACAGTATCACGACCGGTAATTGTCACATCCATATTACTTTGACCAGTAATGTCCAAATATAATGTTTTAAAAGAAGCTTCTTTCGATTTCACTTCCAAGTCATACCCGGGATTGAAAAATTGAGTGAAATCCATAGAACCTGTTATCTTTGTATTTTGTTTTTCAGGTTTTTGATATTTCCCCGAATCATGAAATAAAGTACCCGACATATTTTGGATGACCAATTGATTGTGATTCATAAAGGCTTCTCCTGCAATAGATGTTGCCGGATCACTGATCAACAACGTATAAATTTTTCCGTTTTTGACCCGAAGATGTCCACTGCGCTGAAGGGCTTCAACCGGACCTGATAGGGACAAGGCAATGTCAAAATCGCCTCGCACTGAATCCAAATCGGCGATATAAGGTGAAAGAAATGGTAATGAACCCAATTGCCCTGTGGCATGAAAATCCAATGAATCACCGATGAAAAACCGTCCCCGTCTTGATGAACTCAGATTAAAATCAAATGGCACAGATCCATAGGCTTTAATGATGCCGTCCTTTCTAGTCGCTTCTGCAGACTCAACAAACAATCTGCGGCCGTCGTATTTGCCTATCCCTTTTATCCGCCCTAATTCGACTAAATCAAATACACCATTATCAATATCCAAATCAAAGGTGAAATTTGTATTATCGGGAAAACCTTTCAAGTGAATAGAACCGGTGGCATTTCCACCTAATGTGAAAAAACCCGGAATGAATTTCTGAACGAATTTTAAAGGAAGATTTGAAAAAGTTGATCGGAGAGAAATGGGTGTCCTGTCCACAAGACTTTTCCCCATAGGAATGATACCGTTTGCCTGGAATCCCATGGCACCTTTCCGAGTCATGGAAATATCATCCATGTGGAGCATCCCATTTTTATACAGGAAAGACAAGGTCATCTCTTCAAAGGGTTCCTCCATGTAGAGTCCGCTTTTTAATGAAAGATCTGCATCCAAATCCAAACCATCCTGGCTCCACTGAACCCAGACTTCGCCAAAAATCAACCCCGAAAAGTGTAATCGTTTATCTGAGAAAAATTGGGTCATAATTTTTGCATCGAAATTGGACATTTTGAACCGGCCTTCCGGTGTGTCCCCACCAGTGATAACACCCTCCATCATACCATCGTTAATATGAAATTCGAAAGGTTTAACCAAAAGTACTGAATCGCGAAATGAAAAAGATAAAGGACGAGAATTCACTAAATAATGATTTTCGTAAGCCAATTGAAGGCGGTCAATTTTATATTCGTCTTCACCGTCGAATGTCCCGGAGGCTTGAAGAAAATCCTTTCCCGATTTAAAGTGAAAATTCTCAATCACAACTTGGTTGTTTTCAATGGTTGCATTCACAGTGCCACTTTCGAAGGCTCTTTCCTTCCATCTTCCCCGGCCTGTTTTCATCGCCACAAATCCGGAAGTGAGTGTATCAGTCACGGTCATTTGAGAATTGAATTCAAGAGATTCTAAATTAAAATCCTCAACATTGATATTTTCACAACTGAGTTCTGCTGTGACAGAGGGTGAGAAAAAATTCCCTCGAACATTTAACCGTCCCGTGGCTTTACCGGATATAAAATCGCCTGGTAAAAAACGATTCACCAATTCAATTTCAGCATTTTCCAAATCTGCAAGAATATTAAGGTTTTTGTTCTCAAAATTTCCTTCACCATCTATGGTAAGATAACTATCTCCCACCATCACCATCACCGGATCCAGAGTTGAAATGATACTGTCTTGGTACGAGACTTGGCCATAAATTGAAATATCGCCTTTTTCATGCAGTTTTGATTCGATCATTTCCAGGGTCAAGTCAATTTGATCCAAGGAACCGGATTTTGTCAATCCACCATCTAAAATTACTAATCCGGACATTTTGGTAGGAACTTGATCCGTCATCCAACGACTCAAATCCAAATCATTTAAATTCATATAACAACTGGCCCGCGCTCCTTCCTGGTACAACCCATTCACTGTTAATTGTGATTTTTCTCCAGTGAGTTGAAGGTTTTTTAAAACCCAAGCGGCCTTTTCCTTTCCGACGGAAAATTCACCTTTCATATCCAAGCCCAAGTCGTTTTCCAGAACCAATTCACCATCAAAATATTTCAGGTCAGATTCAAAATCAAACTGGCCTGCAAAGGATGAAAACTTAGCTTGGAGCGGTAATTGCCTAAATAATTCGTCAGGTATTGTGAATCCGCTAACTCGCACATTTCCGGACAGGTGGGGTTGCTGATTGTTATAGACCATGGTTCCCTTAATCGGATATCCCAAAATCAGACCTTTCAAATCATTCAGATAAAAAGATGTACCATCATACCCCAATGCCAAGCGTTGGAAATCCAACGCATTATCAGGGTTTTCATCCACGTGTATTTTTAATAGATCACATTGAATCTTGGGCCGGTTTCCGCCGAAGAATTCTCCACCTGTTTTAATATTGATATTAAAGGATTGTTCATTAATAAGGGAGACAACCTTGCCTGCAATAAAAAAAGATTTGATATTTACCGGGAGATGAATGGGTTTGCTCTCAAATTGTGATGAATCTCTCCACGTCCATGATTGGTCTAACTGAAATGTCATTCCTTCAATGGACACTAAATCAAAGGTTAAATCACCAAAGAGAGACGCTATATATCCAAAATTTACAGTTGAACGCTTGATGTGGATTCTTTGGGTTCCTGAATGCTTCAATTCTACATTTTGGAAGTGGGTTGTGCCAAAAAGGGTGCCGGAAGATTGCCCCACATGGACAGACCATCCACTGGCAACAATCCGCTGATTGATCTTTTCCTGGATAAAATCTCCCCACACTGCTGTCCGAAGCAGTATCATCAAGAGAAGGATCAATCCTGCACTGGTGCCAAGAATGTATTTTTTGCGGTTTTGCATCATAAAGATGTTACACAGTGAACTCTAATTTAAGAAACGAGTTCCACATATAAAAAAAGCGCTTAAAAGCGCTTTTTTTATTTTAATTGAGATGTGAACACTCTAATCAACGACCTCAAAGTCTGCGTCTTCGATTTCGCCTTCTTTTTTCTTTTTCTTAGTGGGTTCATCTGTTGGTTGTTCACCATCGGGAGCGCCGGCTTCTTTCGCTGCATCATACATCTTTGAAGATACAGCACTCCATGACGCATTTAACGCTTCCATCGCGGATTTGATATCATCTATACTGCCACCGTCTTTTGCTTTTTTTAAGGCTTCAACCTTTTCGGTTAAATTCCCTTTTTCAGCATCATCCAATTTATCGCCGTGTTCATTGACATTTTTCTCTGTTTCATAGATCAAATGTTCCGCTTGATTCACAAGATCGATTTTTTCACGTTTTTCTTTATCTTCACTTTCGTGTTTCTTGGCGTCATTCACCATTTTATCAATCTCTGAATCTGACAGTCCACTGGAAGCTTCGATTCGAATGCTTTGTTCTTTTCCGGTTGCTTTATCTTTGGCATTTACATTCAAGATACCATTGGCATCAATATCGAACGTCACTTCAATTTGCGGAATTCCCCGAGGTGCAGGTGGAATGTCCGCCAAATGGAACCGGCCGATGGTTTTATTATCCAATGCCATTTCCCGTTCGCCTTGGAGTACATGAATCTCAACCGTGGTTTGATTATCGGCTGCTGTGCTAAAAACTTGTGATTTCTTGGTTGGAATTGTTGTATTCCGTTCGATGAGTCGTGTGGAAACACCACCCAACGTTTCTATGCCAAGTGACAAAGGTGTTACATCCAACAAGAGAATATCATCTACATCACCGGAGAGTACACCACCTTGGATAGCAGCGCCCAAAGCAACCACTTCGTCAGGATTCACACTTTTATTCGACTCTTTACCAAAGATCTCTTTTACTTTTTCCTGAATTTTTGGAATCCGAGTTGAACCACCTACAAGGATCACTTCATCAATTTCGTCTTTGGATAAGCCAGCATCTTTAATGGCCTGTAAACAAGGTTGAATTGTTCGCTCCACTAAGTCACTTACTAATTCTTCGAATTTTGCTTGGGATAATGTTAAGTTTAAATGTTTAGGTCCTGATGCATCAGCTGTCACAAATGGAAGATTTATATCGGTTTGTTTGGAAGATGATAATTCTTTCTTTGCAGTTTCAGCTGCTTCTTTTAACCGCTGAAGTGCCATGGGGTCTTTCCGAAGGTCAATACCATCGGATTTATTGAATTCATCAGCGATCCAATCAATGACTTTTTGATCAAAGTCATCGCCACCGAGATGTCCGTCACCATTGGAAGATTTTACTTCAAAAACACCATCGCCAAGTTCAAGAATAGAAATGTCAAACGTTCCGCCTCCTAAATCAAAAACGGCAATTTTTTCATCCTTTTTCTTATCAAGACCATAGGCAAGTGAAGCTGCAGTGGGTTCATTGATTATGCGGCGGACGTTTAAGCCGGCGATCTTACCTGCATCTTTGGTGGCTTGGCGCTGGGAATCATTAAAATAAGCCGGGACGGTGATTACAGCATCAGTGACTTTTGTTCCTAAATATTCCTCAGCTTGTTGTTTCAACTTTTGCAGAACCATTGCGGAGATTTCCGGCGGTGTATATTCTTTTCCCCCGGCATTGACCACACAAGCGCCACTGGAATTTTTATCCACTTTGTAGGGGACCTCAGAAATTTCGGTTCCGACTTCATCATGCATTCGTCCCATAAATCGTTTAATTGAAAAAACAGTATTTTCAGGATTGGTCACTGCTTGTCGCTTTGCTGCTTGGCCCACAAGCCTTTCGCTATCTTTGGTAAATCCAACGACGGATGGGGTGGTTCGGCCCCCCTCAGGATTATTGATAACGGTGGGTTCCCCGCCCTCCAAGACGGCAACACAAGAATTTGTTGTCCCTAAATCAATTCCGATAATTTTGCCCATTTTTGCTCCTTATGGTCAATAAATTTTAAAATGAAATAAAATGTATCCATGATTTAGCAAGGAACGTACCACCGACGAGGGTCTCGCACTATGGCAGAAGGCATTAATTTATCCACCTATTTGGCGGACTATTCTCTAACTGGGAGGGAATTCAGGTTTTTTATGTATAGGTTTTTTAGCTTTTTTAAAATCAAAATGAAGTTTTTTCTTTTGAGTTTTCACCGTGATGGTTGTTCCTTCGGTGAAAATTTGTTTCAAAAGCATTTCAGAAATCGGGTCTTCCAAGGATTTTTGGATTTCACGTCGAAGCAAACGCACCCCGTATTTGGGGTCATAACCATTTTTGGCTAAAATCTTCTTCGCTGATTTGGATAATTTCAACCCTAATCCAAGTTTCGCCAAGTTTTGAATCAGGTCGGATAATTGAAGGTCAATAATATCATAAACATTTTGTTCAGACAGTGAATGGAAAACAATGGACTCATCAATACGGTTCATGAGCTCAGGAGAAAATAATCCCTGAACCTTGTCCAAAACTGTTTCTTTCATTTTTTGATAATTTTCTTCTTCTTTGTCACTGCCAAAGCCAAAACCGCTTTTTTTCAGGTCTCGTGTTCCCATATTCGATGTCATTATCACAATTGAATTTCTGAAATCTACTTTCCGTCCAAGCCCATCTGTCAATGCACCTTCATCAAACACTTGAAGTAATACATTAAATAAATCATGGTGCGCTTTTTCAATTTCATCTAACAGAACGACCGAATAAGGATTTCGCCGCACTTTTTCTGTGAGTTCGCCGCCTTCCTCGTATCCTACGTATCCTGGTGGGGCACCTATCAATCTGGAAATGGAGAACCGTTCGGTGAATTCGGACATATCAATCTTGACCAAAGCCTGGTTGTGCGGAAATAAATATTTTGCCAAAGCCTTCGCTAATTCTGTTTTTCCCACACCTGTTGGCCCCAGAAAGAGAAAAACGCCAATGGGACGGTTCGGGTTTTTAAGACCGGTTCTGGCCCTGCGAATTGCTTTGGTTAAACTGCTGATAGCTTCTTCCTGACCAATAATATAATTACTCAATTCATGGTTAAGGTGCAAAAGTCGCTGACTTTCCGACTCAGCAACTTTGGACATGGGGATACCAGTCATAAGAGAAACCACATCAGCAATATTATCCGCATTGATTTCTACGGCGACCTTCCCTTCGGTCTCCTGCCATTGCTTTTGTGCCTGACTCAATCTTTGAAATAATTTCCTCTCCTGATCCCGCAACAGAGCCGCTTCCTCGAATAATTGATCTGAAACTTTGGTCTCTTTACTCTCCCGCACATGGTGGAGTCGATCTTCAATATCCAAGATATTTTTGGGGACCTCCAGGTTATACATGTGGGCACGGGCGCCTGATTCATCCATGATATCAATGGCTTTATCAGGGAGAAATTTGTCCGAAATATATCGCTCGGATAAATAGACGCATGCTTCGATGGCGTCATCCGTATATTCCACCTTGTGGTGCTCTTCGTATTTCTCTTTTAAACCGTGGAGAATATCCAAGGATTCCTCTATGGAGGGCGGATTGATGGTGATTTTTTGAAAACGACGGTCTAAAGCGCCATCTTTTTCAATAAATTTTCTGTATTCGTCCAAGGTGGTGGCGCCAATACAATGAATATCACCCCGGGCTAAGGAAGGTTTAAACATGTTGGAGGCATCCAGAGAACCGGAAGCACCACCGGCACCGACCAAGGTATGAATCTCATCAATAAAAATGATCACATTATCACTCATTTCCAGTTCTAACATGACACTTTTGAGCCTCTCCTCGAATTGACCGCGGTATTTTGTCCCGGCTACAATTGCGGCCAAATCAAGAGATAAAATACGTTGATTGTGCAAAATCCTCGGGACTGTTTTGCGAATAATTCTTTGAGCCAAACCTTCAATGATAGCAGTTTTTCCCACACCAGGTTCGCCAATAAGAACAGGATTATTTTTCTTCCGTCGGGTTAAAATCTGGGCGACACGCTCAATTTCATCCTCGCGGCCAATCACCGGGTCCAATTTCCCCTTCCTTGCCAATTGCGTAATATCACGGGAAAAATGATCTAATGTTGGTGTTTTGCTTTTGGTTGCCCGTTCCGGTTTCACCGGAATTTCGGGATCCGGTTCTTCTGTACCGGTTTGGACCAAATCACTGACAGTGTCATAATCCAAGGAAAATGATTTCAAAATCTCAAAGGCAATGCCTTCCGATTCCCGAAGCATAGCTAAGAGTAAATGGTGATCATCCGCAATGGTTTCTCCACGGGAGGAGGCTTCGCTGAAGGCATTTCTCAGGATTCGTTCTGCTCGCCGCGTCAATGGCAGGTGACCTAAGGTCATGGTTCCGCCGGAGGTTTTAATCATATCCTCAATCATGGCGACCATCTCATTAGGGTCAATATCATATACATCAAACACTTTCTTCCCTAAGCCGGTATTTTCCTTCAACAGTCCCAACAAAAGGTGTTCAG
>CAXFCD010000167.1:0-14684 GCA_964001155.1 uncultured bacterium
GTAGCAGCCAATGTAGCCATCAGAGCAGTTGTAGTAGCGAATTCAGCGAGAGAGTTCCCGTTGATGCTTTTTACGTTTCTGATGATTCTTTTTAGTGTTTGTTTCATGATTATCTCCTTATCGAGTTGGTTGGAAACAAGTTATTAAGTTTAATTGTCACTATTTAAGCAAAGTCCGTGCCAAACTTTTAAAATAATAATATTTCTCGACGGGAATTATTTTATAAATAACAAATTGTTACACTTTAAATTTGTTTGGTTTGTAACAGATAGATACGATTATGGGCTTAATTGTTGTGGAGGCAGAACTTTGTACAGATGGGGAATTGCATTTTTTGTTGGATGGGAGGATGTTTAGAGCAATGGATTTCTGGAATTGAAGTCCAAAACATGCATCTTGCTTGTTGGGTAGGAGATTGACTATGGGGCTTCAAGAGCCCTCAATCAGGATGATTGAGGGACAATCCAAACTTTTTGATGAGTATTTTAGAAGAATGTTGAGATGGATAAATTCAAAACCTTGAAGGGGGCAAGGAATTGAAAGGGTTAAAATTGAAGCATTTTATTCAGGTATTTCGGGTTTTCCGCATCCGCTATATATAGTACAGGTGGTTCAGCATCTTCTCCGGATCCACTTCCGGGAATCACTGCATAAATAAAATGGCCATCCTGGAAAGGGCTTCTCATGGCATTGCCGCCAAATTTATAAAGCCAATCCACATGTCCGGCGAAACGGGTTTCTGCACAGGCATCACATTTTGACTTTGCAGCTACAGTATCATCTTGGAAATGTCCACCAATAGGCATGGGTGCTTTTTCATTGGCAATGCCAAAAATAGATATCCAATTTTCACCAACCTCTGCATCAAACGTTTCAAAAGTTTCGAGATCGTTAATCAGATCAAGCTCGTTTGTGTAACCGCCAACTGCCATGTTGTATTTGTCTTGACCTGGAAATCTTCCTCTGCCTTCCTGAACGGCAGTATCTTGATAGAAATTCTGTGCCTGAGTCAGGATTTTATCCATTTCTTCTTCCGCCTTACGTACCTTACCGCCTTCCATCAAGTCTGAGAGCTTTCCACTGGCCGTAGCGATAAAAGTAGCCATCATAGCTGTAATAACAGCGAATTCAGCCAAGGATTGGCCTGTATTTCTACCGAGGTATTTAATAAGTGTCTTTTTCAAAATGATTCTGTTCCACTGGTGGGTTTGCATACCCTTAGTTAGTTTGGTGTCTTCATAGAGCAAAAAATGTGCCGTTCCTTAAATCCAATTATTCTGTATCAATGTGTGACAATTTCAGTCAAACAATTGATTAGCTTTGAAAAAGTTAAAAATAAGGTCATTTCCAATCTAAAAGTTATCACCATAATCTAAGGTTTTGGTTCTTAAGTTCTACCGGATTATGTATAAACAATTCCAAAATATTACCCCCAAGACCCTCTTTAAATTTGTTTTTGTCACTTATATGCTGGTGGGAATGCATATTTCCATAGATCACATGGGTGGGTATGGCTTGTATTTGCCTTTTAATACGATTGGTTGGATGTTTTTCTCCCTCATGATTGGCCTGGGATTTTGGCAAATTGGCAAAACGGGAAAAATTGAATACAGTCGGTTTCAACTCTTGTGTTGGACAGGATTTGGTCTCCTGTGCCTGCCGTACCTATATCCCAACAATGTAAATGCCGGTTTGTCTTTCCAACGAATTCTGGGATTGGGAGGCGGACTTAGTCTTTTCTTCGCACTGGGGCAATTTCGCTTCCACAAAGAAGACCGGTACCATTTGCTCTACATTATTCTTGGTGGAATTTTGATCCAGACCTTTTATGGACTCGCCCAACATTTTCTGCCCGTAGAAGAATTAATTGGCAAAACCCCGGAACGCCCCTTCGGTGTCTTGATGCAGAAAAATGTGATGGCTACGTTTTTGGTTACGGGAGCTGCTGTCAGTTTGTTTCTATTATTCAAGGATAAAGTTATAAATAATTCTCAGATCAAAACCGGGCTGATTTATGCAGTGCCGTTTCTCACCAGTATATTGTATTTACCACTTCAATCCAGAACAGGATATTTGGCCTTTCCGATTGCCATTGGAATGATCTCCCTGATTGGGATGAAAAAGAAAAAGCAATTAGTGTTTTGGCTTGGCCTGGCCCTCATTGGATTTATTATAGGAGCACAAACGCCCTTTAAGTCTAGGACAGATCAAAACCTGCAAAGTTCGTCAAACTTTCGAAAAGTGGTTTATGAACTAACATTTGAAATGTGGAAAAACCAGCCTTTCATAGGGGTAGGATATGGAAATTATTTTTCAAGTTTTCGCAAATTTTATGCCGAAAGAAAAAGTAAAGATCCATCTCTAAAGGCAAGCGCCGGTAATATGGACCATCCTCATAATGAAACATTGCTGTGGTTGGCGGAAGGCGGAATAGCTCCTTTTTTTGGGCTTTTAATTATTGCAGGTGGATTTTTGGTGATGCTGTGGCGGACCAATCGGAAAGAAGCTATCGGCATGGCGGGATTGATTATGCCCATTTTGATCCATACACAATTGGAGTTGCCTTTTTATCTTTCTGTGGTCCATTGGTTTTTATTCATTTTCATTTTGTCTTGTATTGATGAAGAATTTGGCCAATGGAAAACAAAAACAATATCTCTGAGTATTTCACCAAAGATTATTGCTGTTTTAGTTCCGGTTATCGTCATACCCACAATGGTTACAATACTCCAGACAGGATTTGTGATTACCAAGTATGAGCGGACTGGTTTCAACAACCCTGACTTGCTTCTTTCTGCCTGGAATCCAAGCGCATTAAAGAAAAAATATGAAGTCCATGCCATGACGCTTCATCTCCAAATAGCTAAAAAGACCAATGATAGAGCCAGGTTCCAAGATTATATCCGCTGGGCAGAAGACTATGGGAAACATTCACCTTTTCCATTTATTTACTACGATTTGGCTAAAGCATATGAAGCCATCGGCCAGCCGGAAAAAGGGTGGGAGCTTTATAACAAAGCTCGGTATTTATTCCCGGATACAAAATGGCAAGATGTAGATAAAAATTAAAATATTAACTTGTAAGGTTTTATCTTCCATAATGTAACATATAGTGACATCTGTTACACATTGAATTTCCCATTGGATTACTGGCATTATGACTGAGTAGAAAATAATTTTATGTATAAGCTTGGAATTTGGCACAATGTTTGCGATAGAAGGTCTTATGCATAAAAACCAACTTTCAAAATTGTCTTATAAAAAAATGAATTTGCTTCCCAGATTCCTTTTTGTTTTTCTGTTTATTTTGGGATCTGCACCGGCCCAAATCTGTCCATGTGAAAATCCATTAATGGGTTGGAGTTCACAGAAGGCTTACTCCATAGATAACACGACAAATCCAAATATTCTTTCTGATTACCAGGTTGCGATTACGATAGATACTGAAAGTCTAATTAATCAAGGTTTGATGAATTCGGATGGATCAGATATCCGAGTTTCAGGAGATTGCGAAAATTTAGACCCACTTAGTTTTTGGTATGATGGAATAAACACTAGTGAGACAAAACTTTGGGTCAAAATACCAATGATTTCAGCGAATACTACCAAAATTGTCTACGTACATTATGGAAACCCATCAGCTGCATCTATCTCGGACGGATCAGAAGTTTTTATAGCTTTTGATGATTTCGAATCAACAAACCCTGACTGGACATTTCAAGGTGGTACTTGGGAAAACGAATCTTATTTAGGTGAAAATGTTCTGAAATCAAGTAATCTTACTTATGGTGCTGGTCACGTGGCCTTGTTGAATTCAGAATTAGGTCATACAGATTACATTGTTGAAGTAAAATATTTATCCGGTATTGACAATGTCTATGGTGGACCATTATATGAATATGATGACGGTAATAATTTTAATTCGTATCACTTAATGACTGATATAGACGTTACGATGATTTCATTAATTACAAATGGATCACCCTATTATGGTCAAATGCAACCATTTAGCTCTGAACCGAATAATTGGTATAATTGGAAGATTGAGAGAATCGGTTCGTTAAATACTATAAATATATACCTAGACAATATCTTTCAAGTTGCCAATCCAACTGTATTTTCGGATGGTTTAGGGCTTTGGAACTTTGGTAATTCAAGCGGATCAGTTTATTATGATAATCTTTTTGTTCGAAAATACTCTGAAAGTGAGCCAACAATTAGTGAATTGATATTTGATGAGAACCTTTGCCCAATTACAGAGATCGAAATAAATGGATCGTCAGGGTTCCGTATGTTTTCAAGTCCAACCTCAGGCACTTTATATAGTGATTTATTAGAAGAACTTTGGACTCAAGGGTCAGTAGGCTCTGATATGCCAGGAGGATATGATAATGTTTGGACGTACAATAATGGCGGCTGGCAACCTATAGAAGATTTGAATAATGAAGTATTAGATGAAGGACAAGGTGTTCTTGTATATGTATTCAGTGACACAGATTTTGATGGAGAAGATGATTTACCAGTTACAATAGGAGTGGATGGTGATTTGAACGAATCTGAAATATCAATTACCACAAATGTTAATGAATGGAATCTTCTAGGAAATCCATATGGCTATTTTCTTGATGTCGAAGAGCTTGTAAACGATAATTCAAATTTTAATTCCACAGTATATGTGTGGGATAATGAATCTTCTGCTTATAAAGTTCATAATGGTATAGTAGGGGACCTCGAAGAAGGATTAATTGCTCCTTTCAGTGGTTTTTGGATTGAAGCAGGGGGCAGCGGCACTGAATTTAATTTTACAAATAATAGTATATCTGGAAGTTCAACTACAGCTGGCAGGACCACCACAGATAATTCACAGACAGGTAGTGCTGTATTTACTTTTAGTAGTGAAGATTATATAAGCTCCGTTTATGTTTCATTTACACCTGATGGAGATATTAATCTTGAATCAGCTGATGCAAGTCGACTCGTTCCAATGTCTCCAGTAGAACACCTGACAAGTATGATTTTCAATTCCAGTAAATCACTTTCAATTAATAATCTACCTTCAATTTCTGAAACTGATATTTCTTACGATCTAGATGTGATGTTGTTAAATCCTACTGATGATGGTTTTGAAACACAGGCAGCTCAAATGTCAATGGCATGGGATATTTCGAAGCTTCCAGAAGGAATTTTATTAAGTTTACAAAATAATTTCACAGGTGAAGTGATTGATCTTAACAGTAATACACCAATAAACTTTTACACACCTTCTAAGGGAGAATTTTCCTTAGAAGGAGGATTTCTTGGTACTTATCCGGAAGTAGGGGAATCACAATTTTCCCTTTCAGTCCATTATTCCACAATGGCATCGCCAGAAGATTTAAATACACAACCCGAAGCATTCGAGCTGCATAGTGCATATCCAAATCCTTTCAATCCAAGTACGTCGATTAGTTACGAATTATCGATACCTAGCCATATTTCATTAGATATTTATGATTTAAATGGTAGGCACGTTCAGGAGCTCGTAAATAAGCATATGAATGTAGGTAGACATGAAGTAGTATGGAATGCAAATCAGTTTGCTTCTGGTGTTTATATCGTTAAGTTGGCTACCGCTGGAAAAATATTTAATCAAAAAATAACCTACATTAAATAGGTCATAGCTATGAATAATAAAATCTATAAAATCATCATTATAACAATAAGTATGCTGACTGTTGCATTGGCTCAGGATCCACCTGATCTTCCTGGTGCTCCTAATCAAGGTCCGATCCCAGGCATGATCTGGTTAGCTCTCAGCGGTTTAATAATAGCCGCTAAGAAGTATTTTGGAAATACTGAAAAATAAATTTGCCCAAAATCCATTTTTGGGTTTTATGGTCAAGGCCAGCATCTTTTATATTGTCTGGCAGATAATATATGACCTTATCATTTTACCGGACGGTCGTCTGGATCATTTTCTCTCTGTATCAGTTGCGGTGCTAGCCAAAAATGCCCTATCCCTATTTGGCTGGAATATTTCCGCCTTGGATAGATTGATTGTTATTGAAGGATATCGTGGGGTAGAAGTATTAAACGGATGTAATGCATTAACGCTCATGGCACTTTATTCTGGGTTTATCATTTCTTTCCAGGGCCCCAACAAAAAAAGAATAATATATCTTCTGGGTGGTATAGGAATTATTTTTATTTTAAATGTGATTCGTATTATGGCATTTTCTCTTGCCACCGTATATTTCCAGCCTCATTGGGACACCTTTCATGAATTCAGCCCCTTCATTTTCTTTTATCCGTTTGTACTTTGGACGTGGTATCAGTGGACATTATTAAGCGACGACCAATATCGTACCGACTCCGGGCTATCCTTTGCCTGACGCTTATATCTCTTTTTTATATTTTACTCATTCGTCCCCTGCGCATTCATATTAACCAAGAAATCGTTGCGCCTTATTTTCTGGCACTTCAAGAAGAGAATCAGGAATTAATAACCATAGAGAATAGACGGATTAATATTCAACCTGATGGATACGATTCACCGCGAGGTTTTGGTGTGCCCTTTGGTGGTTATTTCTGGTTACCTTTTGCCATTTTTTTGATATCAAGACAGAAATTGCCTGCGCTTGGTTTGGCAGGATACCACTTTTTTCTTGGAATTATTCTGCCTTATTTGGGAATATTATTCTATCGGGGTCAATACTGGGCTGGAACAGTCTTACAAATTAATGAACTGATATTCCAGGCTGTTTTTCTTATAGCTTTATTCTTCGGAATAAAAGAAAGCGTAGATCAATGGCGGGAAGAAAAGGAATTAAAAATTTTGCAATAAATAATTATTAACTGGTCGAAAGTGCTTCATACATATCCCAGATGGGGAGAAAGATCGCCAAGGCTAAAGTCAAAATCATGACACCCATGACAACAGTAATGAGGGGTTCTAAGGTTGCTGTTAGTTTAAGAACACGATCCTGAACTTCCGCATCGGTCATATCGCCGATCTCTTTCAGCATGTCGTCCATGGCACCTGCATCTTCCCCCACTTGAATCATTTTCAGTACATGTGGCGGAAAAATATCATGGGTATGACGCTGGATGGATAAGGCCACCTTTTTCCCCATTTCCACATCCGCATGAACTCTGGCCAATCGGTGTTCGATAAAGGCATTCCCAGCAGTTTTCCCCGCAATGTCCAGCGCTTCCAGAATGGGCACACCTGTCCGGTCCAACGTATCCAACACATGACAAAACCTGGAGATGGCCATCTTCTGCGCTAAAGGACCGAAAATGGGTAGATTTAAAATGAATTTATGCCATTGAAAAAGGCCTTCTTTAGTTTTCAATGCCCGCCAAAAAACAAAAATGAAAAATAAAACGAAAAAGACAATTCCGGTCCAATTATCCTGCATGAATTGATCAAGAGCTAAAAGGATTCTCGTCGGGAGTGGCAGTTCAATTCTCGTGTTTGTAAACAAGGTAGAAAACCGAGGTAAAATATAGGTCACGGCAAACACACCTACTGCCAAGGTAATCCCAATCACAATAGAAGGATACCGGATGGCTTGCTTGATACCCATTTTCAGCTTTAGATCATGGGCGATGAAATCTGCTAGTTGGAACAATACCTTATCTAAAACGCCTGCGCTTTCCCCGGCTTTGACGATATTTACAAACATAGTGTTAAACACTTTGGGATGTTTATCCATAGCCTTGGACAATCCCATTCCACCGGACACATCAGCGATCACTTTATCTATTGTTTTATTGAGCAGGGGATTGGTCTGGTCTGAATGAACCGAATCCAAGGCATCCACCAATGGTACCCCGGCTTTCAACATCACGGATAACTGGCGTGTGAAATTATAAATATCAGTGGGGGGGACCTTTTCAAAAAAAGTGATATCCATGTCCAAAATGGATTCTTTTTTCTCTGATACAGATACCGGCTCCAATCCCATCCGTTCGAGCTGCAACAGAGCGCCATCTTCGCCTAAGGCTCTCACTTCTCCCCGCACCACACCACTGTCCGCATTGGTGGCGATATAAGAAAAGATGGATAATTTTTTAGTCTTTTTTTCGGAGGCCATGCTGGTCAAGTTTGCGATAAAGTGTCATACGGCTGATCCCCAATTGTTGAGCGGTAAGGGTCATATTCCAATTGGTTCGTGAAAGCCCTGCCAAAATTGCTTCATATTCTAATTCTTTCAATGTTTTCACCGCTGAAGTATCAATAGGATTGATTGAATCATTAACAGGTGGCTGGTCAACAGCAGAAGGCGGTTCGACATTATGCATGATTGGTTGCGGTACGGCAGTCATAGGAGTTTGATCCATTCCTTGAGCTTGTAAAGATTGATTTGATTCATCAAGAATCGGCCTGATCTCAGCATCCGTCAGAATGGGAATATCATTGATCAATACAATCCGCTCCAGAGTGTTTTCCAGTTCCCGGATATTCCCCACCCAAGGAAAAGATTTTAGCAGGGCCATCCCGGAGTGGGAAACATATCTGACAGGCGTTTTATGTTTTTTGGTCAATTTTTTGAGGATGGACATAACAATCAGTGGAATATCTTGCTGATGGTCTCTAAGGGGTGGAATGGTAATGGGAAAAACATTGATCCGGTGGAACAAATCTTGCCGGAATTCTCCAACTTTAATTTTATGTTCAATATCCTGATTCGTGGCAGAAATAACTCGAACATCAACCTTGATGGTTTCAGCACCACCCACACGTTCAATTTCGCCACTTTCCAAAACGCGTAGAATCTTAGCTTGAAGGGAAGGGCTCATATCACCAATCTCATCCAGGAAAATTGTCCCGGCATTGGCTGTTAAAAATTTACCGTCTTTTCGTTCGATGGCGCCGGTGAAGGCTCCTTTTTCATGGCCAAATAATTCACTCTCCAATAGTTCAGATGGAATGGCAGGACAATTCACTGCCACAGTGGGTCTGTCTCGCCGTAAGCTGGTTTCATGAAGCGTTTTGGCTGTCAGGTTTTTACCGGTACCGCTTTCCCCATACAAAACTGTTGTCACATCTTTATTTTTTATTTGAATCAACAGATGATACACATCCAGCATGGCTTTTGCGGCACCCACCATATCGCAATAACCCACTGTTGTAAATGAACGAATGGAAGTTTTGGGAACACTTTTTAAAAAATCATGGAATTCTTTTGCAGAGGAAAGCAGTGCAAATAATTCTTCTGTACTGATTTGATCCGGTTCAAACCAACCAAAGAGTCCATGGCCAAAATCCTCTAGAATTTGGAACCGCCGTTCATCACCCCTGACTACACTAATTACAGGTGTTCCCAACTTCATGGAGACAAATTCTTCAATAAGGCGGGGAGCCGTCATGAGTGGCAGTTGATCTTCAATGATAATGGAATCAAAATCCTGGGTTTGGACAGCGCTCAAGGCAATCATCCCATTTTGGACATAATCCACATTGGTTTGGGTACCCGCGAGTTGCGGAATGTCTCGTTTTTTCCCGCCCACATAAAGGATTTTAATCACGTGACACTCCGTGTTGTGCCCAATGTTTCATACACTTCAGACAAGGTTGTATCGCCACGATTAATTTTTATGACACCATCGTTCAGCAGGGTGATCATTCCGTTTTTCTCTGCTAATTCCCGAATTTGGTATCCTGGCGCTTCTTGGAGTACAAGGTTGGAAATATCATCATCCATGAGTAATAATTCATAAATCCCGATCCTGCCTTTATACCCTGTATTTCTGCAGGCCAAACAACCTTTTCCTTTAAAACCCTCCAAAGGTTCATCCGGATCTAATCCTGCCAATTTCAATTCTGTTGGTGTATGTGAATAGGGCTCTCTGCATTCTTTACAAATTCGCCGGACTAATCGTTGTGCCAATATTCCTTTAACAGTTGATGCAATCAAAAAGGGCTCCACACCCCAATTCAACAATCGTGTAAAACCGGAGGCTGCATCGTTGGTGTGAATGGTACTAAAGACTAAATGTCCTGTGAGTGCAGCTCGAATAGCAAGTTCTACGGTTTCTTCATCACGAACCTCACCAACCATGATTATGTCCGGATCCTGCCGCAGGATAGACCTAAGTGCCGAGGCGAAGGTTACACCGGATTTCGTATTTATTTGCGCTTGATTAATATTCTCGAGATCATACTCGATTGGATCTTCTACTGTTACAATATTTACGTCAGGTTTTTCCAATTTATTCAATGTGGAATAGAGTGTGGTTGTTTTACCACTTCCGGTTGGTCCTGAGACCAAAATGATTCCTTCGCCGCCTACAAGCATATTGTTGAATTTTTTATCTGTTTCCAGTTCAAATCCGAGATCCTGAAGAGAATGAAGCGCTTCCGAAATATTCAATAAACGAAGTACAGATTTTTCTCCGTACAAAGTGGGATAAGTGGAAATACGGAGGTCCAGTCTGCCCGATGATGAATTGAATAAAATCCGTCCATCCTGCGGTCGCCGCGTTTCGGCAATATCCATATTGGACATAATCTTGAGCCTGGAAACCAGGGCCGTATGAATATCTTTGGGTAACGCTTGAAAATCCTGTAACCGACCATCAATCCTGAACCGCACGCGAATATCATTTTCCCTCGGTTCTACGTGAATATCCGAACAGCGGTACCGCTGGCTTTGGGTTATAATACTGTCCACCAATTCCACAATCCTTGTCTCGTCAAAAAGGTCTGAAATGTCCGTCACTTCATCATCGGACGTACTCACATCCACAAAACCGGAAATGCCGAAATGGAGATCTATGGCATTCTCCAATTCAGATTCGGTGACAATCACCGGTTCAATTTTCATGCCTGTGGCATCCCGGGCTGCATTGATAGGCGCTGCATCCAATGGATCAGTTACTGCAATGTTTAATGTATTGTTCAGCCGGAAAAGTGGGAGCATTTTTTGGGTGCGGATGGTTCGTTCCGGAATCAAATCCATCACTGATTTATCCACTTCATAATGCCCTAGTGGCAGATAAGGAATTTTTAATTGTTGACTTACATAACGGTTCAATTCCCGCTCATCCAAATAGCCTAATTCTCGGAAAATGATACCAATATACACATCTTTCTCTTTCTGAATATCCAAAGCTTTTTGAAGCTGGTCATCATCAATTTTGCCTGCTTGAATCAGTAGTTGCCCTAATGAATGTTTTCCGGTGATAGCCATTTAAAACATCGTTGTATAATACCAATCCAGGATGGAGTTGCCCCCAAAAGGCGTGGTAGTTAAAAGGGTAAGGATGGATCCACCGGCCAGGTAAGGTCCAAATGGGATTTTTTGACTTTTGGAAATCATTTTGGATCCTAACATAACAAAGACCACAATAGCAGAAATTGCAAAACTAAGATACAGAGCCAATACGGAATATTCAACGCCTAAGAATCCACCGAGAACCAATCCCAGTTTAACGTCCCCAAATCCAATACTTTCTTTCTTTAAGATGAATTGTCCAATCAATCCAATTCCAAATAAGAATCCTCCGAAAATAAATGCGCCGGAGACACCTTCCACCCAATCAAAGGGGAGCCAGTTTAAGGGGAGTCCAATCATGAGTACTGCAAGCCCAAAAAGGATAAATCCATTGGGGATTATCAAATATTCAATATCAATGAATGTGATGGCTATGAGGAGATAGGTGAGGAAAAGATACATGAAATATTTTTCTGATAAACCATAAATAGTAAATAGCAGCACAGTCAGGATGGCAGTGAGCGCTTCAACCAAAGCATATTGCCCTGAATAGGAATCGCCGCAGTGGCGGCATTTACCGCCTAAAATAAAAAAACTCAAGATGGGGATATTATCATACGGTTTTAATGCATTGTTACAGGATGTGCAATGGGAACCGGGTTTAATTAGACTCATTTTCTTTGGCACTCGATAAATGACCACATTGAGAAAACTCCCGAAACAGGCTCCTACAATAAACAGGAGAAAAATGAGCACATGGTCTGGTAAATCTGTCATACAGCCGCCTCAATAGGTGTCATCAATTCAATTAAATCCTTGAAACGGAATGGTTTACCGAGAATTTTATCTGCGCCACTGACTTCAAACATATTACGTGCAGTTTCCACATTATTGCTGGTGATCAGAATGATAAATATGTCCTTATAACGTTCATCAAATTTCAATAACCGGGAAATGCGAAAACCATTCATACTTGGCAGCAGTGTTTCGGATACAATATAATCCGGAGATTCTTTGCAGGCACGTGTATAGCCGTCATAACCGTCATTGGCTGTGATGACCAGCATGTCCCGTCTTTTGAATCGTTCGGACAAATTTTCCAAGATTGCTTCATCATTCTCAATGATGAGCACCGATTTTTGCTTAATCTCTGACATAGGGTTAAAAGGGGGTAAAGCCGGAGTTTGGCGAGAATTTCCCTTACCTCGAATTAACCGAAATTAAAACAAAATAGGGGCAGTGTCACATTTTTTTACATTGAAATAATTGATAACTGTTTCAGAGTGTTACATAATTAATTAAGCAATTATTTTTAAAATATATTGACCTTTCCTTCGGATTCATTTTGTATAAAATGTAATTTTCCGGCATATGTCTTCTGTCTTTTCTACACCACCGCCGGCATTTTCTGAAAAAGAAATCATTGAGATTTTGCATACCCAACTTGGGGTATCTGGAACAGCAACTGACCTCTACAGTGACCGCGATCAGAATTTTCTTATCAAAGAATCAGATGGAAAAAAATCCATTTTAAAAATATCAAATCCGGCGGAAGAAAAATCCATATTGGATATGCAACATGAAGCAACCTATACCATATATGAAAATGATCCAACCTTGTGCGTTCCGCTGCAAATAGGCGACATCAATTCCTTTGAAAAAAATAGCAAAACGTATTTTGTCAGAAGAGTGGAGTTTTTAGAAGGAGACTTTTTAAAAGATCAAATATTGGATGAAACATCCTTTGAACAATTAGGCGCCTTTCTTGGGAGATTGAGTAGAGCCTTGGAAGGATTTTCTCACCCTGGAGCAGACAGACCATTTGAATGGGATGTGCAAACAGTCGATTTAATTCAATCAAGATGTAATTATTTAACGTCGGAATCTGAGAAAAAAACAATCTTTCATTTTTTAAATGAGTATAAAAAAAATGTCCTTTCCTCAAGTCATGAGTTAAGAATGGCAATCATTCATAACGATGGGAATGATCACAATGTATTGGTAAATGAAAAAGGAGAAACAACAGGCATCATTGATTTTGGTGACATGGTTTATTCCTATCAAGTAGCGGAACCTGCTGTGTGTATGGCTTATGTGGGATTAGAAAAAGACGACCCATTTTCTGCAATGGCACACGTTCTAAAAGGATATCATTCTGTTTTCCCCTTGAATGAAACAGAACTAAAATCTGCAATCTATTTATCCAGCATTCGACTCTGTATTTCCGTCACTATGTCTGCTTGGAGAATAAAATTATTTCCTGAAAATGAATATTTATCCGTGTCCCAAAAACCGGCTTGGGAATTATTATACAAATTGAAACAAGAAGATTTGAATCAATGGTTTGATAGGCTATTATAATTTCAAACCACAAAAAAATTTAAACAATCCATTAATCCTTTATTATTTCCGTGAAGACGATTGACGAATGATAAGTTCGGATTCAATTACATAGGTTTGATTGAGGTTCATTACATCTTCGCTATTGATATGATTCAGTAAAATTTCTGCAGCTTTTTTACCCATATCGTATCCATTTTGATCTACAGTTGTCATGGATGGGTTCATAATAGAGGAAGTCGGATTATTACTAAAACCTGTAACCCCTATTTCCTCAGGAATTGATTTGCCTATAGATTTTAAATAGTTAAATACACCAACTGCAACAGGGTCATTAACACAACAAAATGCATCAATATTTGGATGATTATTTAATAGTGTTTTTGCACCATTAAAACCGCCTTCCTCATTTAAATCAACATTTAATATGAAATCCTGATTCAATCCCATTTGACTGTCATGCAAAGCTTTTTGGTACCCCTTTAAACGGGTTTTTGAAATATTTAAATGAGATGGTCCCGATATAAAAGCGATTCTTTGGTAATCCATACTGATTAAGTGATTGACCAATTCATATATTGACTCAGTATCATTGCCTATTACTTTTGGGGCTGATAATTGGTTCAATACTCTATCAAAGAGTACTAAAGGAATTCCTCTATTTATTATATGATTAAAATGTTTAGATGTTTGAGTTGTTTGACTAATTGAAACAATCACACCTGCAACATGATTTGATATTAATGTTTCAGTATTGAGAATTTCCCGTTTGACATTTTCATTAGATTTTGTCAACAATAAATTAAAACCATCCTTATTTGCAATATCTTCGATCCCATCAATTACAGCTGAAAAGAAAAAATGTGATATTTCCGGAACTATTACACCTATTGTACGTGTTTTTTTATTTTTTAAGCTTTTCGCAAGCGCATGAGGATAATAGCCTAGCTCTTTCGCTAATTTTTTTATACTTATTTTTGTTTTTTCATTAATATTAGGATTATCTTGTAGAGCGCGAGATACAGTGGATATTGATAGTCCAAGCTTTTCAGCAAGGTCTTTCAGTGTGGGATTACTTTTTTTCATTACAGAGCAAATTTTAAATTTATTTCATTCAGCATTATCCTGTATGATATTTACGAA
>CAXFCD010000168.1:0-2625 GCA_964001155.1 uncultured bacterium
GCTGAAGAATATTATGCTGCAATCACCTTAGACAGAAGTAAAGGAATGGACGTTTTCATGGTTTCATCAGAAGGTGGAGTTGAGATTGAAAAAGTTGCAGAAGAAACACCGGAAAAAATCGCCAAAGTTTGGATTGATCCACTTTTGGGGATGAAATCATTCCAAGCCAGAAAACTGGCTTATGCTTTGGGGCTCACCGGGGATGCGTTCAAAGCTGCCATGAAAATTTTTATGCAAATGTACAAATGCTATCAAGAGACTGATGCAACTATTGTGGAAGTGAATCCACTTGTCTTAACTGAAGATGGAAAAATTGTTGTATTGGATTCAAAAATGAATTTTGACGGAAATGCCCTGTTCCGCCACAAAGATATTGCAGCAATGCGTGATTTGGATGAAGAAGATCCCATGGAAGTTGAAGCAGGAAAATTCAACCTGAATTATATAAAACTAGACGGAAATGTAGGGTGTATGGTAAACGGCGCCGGCTTGGCTATGGCCACCATGGACATTATTAAACTGGCCGGTGGCGAACCTGCAAACTTTTTGGATGTGGGCGGAACCGCTTCGGCAGAAACAGTGAAAAACGGCTTCCGGATTATTTTATCTGATGAAAATGTAAAAGCCGTTTTGATCAATATTTTCGGTGGCATCGTTCGGTGTGATCGTGTGGCCAATGGTGTAGTTCAAGCTGTGAAAGAATTAGGATTGGAAGTGCCGGTTGTGGTTCGATTGGAAGGAACCAATGCTGAAGAAGCGAGAAAAATTCTCGGTGAGTCGGGCGTTTCTATCATTCCTGCCGTGGGTATGAAAGATGCTGCAGAAAAAGTTGTAAAAGCTGCATTAGGCAAATAGGAGAATTCAAATGTCAATTTTAGTTAATAAAGATTCAAAAATAGTTGTTCAGGGAATTACCGGTTCTGAAGGTCAATTCCATGCGGGACAAATGTTGGACTATGGCACAAACATTGTTGCGGGCGTTACACCAGGAAAAGGTGGACAAAAAACATTAGACAACCGTGTGCCTGTATTCAATTCTGTGGAAGAAGCGGTGGAACAAACCGGTGCGGACACCTCCATCATTTTTGTACCACCTCCCTTTGCTGCAGAAGCGGTGATAGAAGCCAGTTATGCGGGCATCAAAGTTGTGGTGTGTATTACAGAAGGTGTGCCTATCCATGATATGGTGAAAGTGAAAAAAGTTGTAGACCAAAATGGAACGCGACTTGTTGGCCCAAACTGTCCAGGAATTATCACTGTAGATGAATGTAAACTTGGCATCATGCCTGGTTTCATTTGCAAAAAAGGAAATATTGGTGTGATTTCCAAATCCGGAACCCTTACCTACGAAGCGATCGATCAACTGGTGAATGTTGGTTTAGGACAAACCACAGCCATTGGTATCGGAGGTGATCCGATCATCGGCACCACTATGAAGGATTGCTTGGAATTGTTTGAAGCGGACCCTGAAACGGAAGGCATGGTCATCATTGGTGAAATTGGTGGACAAATGGAAATTGAAGCTGCGCGATGGGCGAAAGATAATGTGTCCAAACCCATGGTTGGATTCATTGCAGGGCAAACAGCCCCTCCCGGCCGACGGATGGGACATGCCGGTGCTATTGTTTCCGGTGGAGACGATACTGCCGTAGCAAAAATGAGAATTTTAAAAGAATGTGGTATTTCTGTTGCTGAGTCTGTTGCAGATATTGGTGACTTAATGAAAGCCGCAATGGAAAAATAATAGGAAAATAAAAATGACAAATAGAACATTTGCAATTATTAAACCAGATGCAGTTAAAAATGGGCATACAGGAAAAATCTATGATAGAATTCTCCAAGCCGATTTTAATATTTTATCTGCGAAACTTTTAAAAATGACCAAGTCACAAGCAGAAGGATTTTACGCTGTCCATAAAGAGCGTCCTTTTTATGGTGAATTGACAGATTTCATGTCTTCCGGTGCGTGTATGGTTTTAGCATTGGAAAAAGAAAATGCCGTCTTTGCATGGCGTGAAACCATCGGTGCAACCAACCCTGATGAAGCGGCTGAAGGCACCATTCGTAAGGATTTTGCCACCAGTTTGGGCGAAAATGCAGTTCACGGTTCAGATAGTGACGAAAATGCTGAAAAAGAAATTGCCTTTTTCTTCACAGAGAGTGAACTTATAAGTAATCAATAAATCCCTTATGCGAAAAATCCTGTCCTTAATTGTACTTTTCTTCATCGTCTCCTGCGGCGGCGGCATCGAAGGCTATGTGGGTGAATCCATCACCATAACGGCTGAGAATCCGGAAGAAGGCAAGGATGTGGATTATACATGGGCCTTGGCCAATCAGCCCGATGGTTCTCTCATGAATTCTGCTGATTTGTTCGCTTCCGATGACGGCCAAAAAATGACCTTCATCCCGGACTATCCCGGTGATTATTCCGTGGAAGTAAGTGTGTCTCAATACGGCGATGAAATTTCCAGTCAATCTTTTTCATTCAGCATATCAGATCCAAATGGTGAAGAAGCTGAAGAAGAGGAAGAAGAAACTGAAGAAATTGTGGATGAAGAGTGGTTGAATGAGGATATGGAAGAAGAACAAGAAGTGGCCTATGTGGATGAAGAAGAAGATGTA
>CAXFCD010000169.1:0-7232 GCA_964001155.1 uncultured bacterium
GATGAAGCGTAAGAAAAAACAACAATTCAATTGGCTCAAATTGGTCATAAATCTAATCTCTTTTTCATTGGTGACTGGGTTGATTTGGACCGCATTCTGGTGGTCAGAATTCAGGAATTCATTGGCAATTCACCAAATAAAATTTGGAATAACGTCTGTATTGGAAACGCCGGTTTATCAATCAACTTTGGGTGAAATTGAAGGTATTCGTCCGGAAGATGTGAATCTGAAAGATATCAGTGAATTGCTGGAAAATCATCCTTATGTAAAAGCTGCACGCGTCAGCCATCAGTACCCAGGAACAATCCAAGTTGAAATTTTGGAACGGCAACCCATTGCACTCCTGAAATCCGAGCCGATGGTCATGTTAGATGGCGAAGGCGTTGTACTTCCGGATTTGAATAATCTTGATGAGTTTAATCTTCCAATTTTGTCCAATTTTAATCCAGATACAGAACTGTACCCTGAGGGAAAACGAGCCCTTTCCGTAAAAGTGAAAGAATGCATTGACTGGCTTTCTCGGATTAAGGAAGACTATGAACCACTTTACAATAATTTATCCGAAATGAAAATGACTGCCACCAATGAGATGGAACTCATTTTAGCGGATCAACCAACTCACATTTTCCTGGGCCAAGATAAATTGTGGTCCCGAATAGAAATCCTGAAACAATTCGAAGCAGATTTAGGACCGGGGAAAATTTCAGATTTCAGTTATTTGGATATGCGTTACGAAAATCAAATCATTGTGAAAGGGAGACGGTCATGAGTCCAATTCGCAATGGACAAGATCGACAAATCGCTGTGGGGATTGATATTGGATCATGCACGATCACTTGTGCAATCGGTTTACTGATTCCAGAAAAGAAACATGTAAAATTATTGGGAATTGCTTCCATTCCCTCTGCTGGAATTCGCCGTGGAACCATTACCAATCGGGATGAATTGATTGAAAAATTAGACAAAGTTCTGTCAGAGGCGGAAACGATGGCCAATACAAAAGTAACCAAAGCAATTCTTTCCATTACGGGCGACCATATCCGCTGTTTGAACACCCAAGCTGCCATTGCCCTCAATCGTGCCAGTGCCGGAACCGGCGGCATTGTAGAACGTGCTATCAATGAAGGGGATATTTTTCAAGTTTTGGATCTAGCTCAAGCAGTTTCTCTCCCTGTTGACCGAGATATTCTCCATACGCTTCCCCAGGAATATTTGGTAGATACTTTAGAGGAAATAAAAAATCCCATCGGGATGACAGGAAGAAGATTGGAAGGACGTGTGCATTTGGTCACCGCTGCAACGACGGCTATGAATAATTTAGTGAGCTGTGTAGAAGAATTGG
The DNA here is from genome assembly GCA_964001155.1 of uncultured bacterium. Lineage (GTDB taxonomy): Bacteria > Fidelibacterota > Marinisomatia > Marinisomatales > UBA1611 > CAXFCD01. Next base: position 1,343 of record CAXFCD010000169.1, read on the forward strand.
GCATCACCGTTGATGGCCTTGTGTTTCAACCTTTGGCTTCTGCCTTGGCAACGCTGCACACTGATGAGATGGAGTTAGGTGTTACTCTTGTTGAAATTGGTTCTTCCACAACAAATATCGCAGTTTACCATGGCAGTGCGATTCGTCATTCAGCAATTATACCAATTGGCTCCTCCAGCATTACCAATGATATTGCAGTTATGTTGCAAATCAGTGTTGAGGAAGCAGAAAATATTAAAATGAAATATGCATCTGCTCGGTCTTCCATGTCCTCGCCAAAATTAGAAATTGACCTTCCTGCACAGGCAGGTCAATTAGAGCGATCTATTCCGGAGCAAGAAGTCTCTCGCTATGTGGAAGCGCGGATGCAGGAAATATTTCAAATGGTCATAAAAGAGATTTCACGAGCGGATATAAAGGATCCGCTTACTTACGGAATCGTAATGACCGGTGGTGGTGCACAATTAAGGAATATAGTACCACTTGCAGAAAATTCTCTTGGCGTGAAGGTTCGCCAAGGAAAACCCATAAAAATTGACGGGGTCCAAGATATTGCAGATGGACCAAGTCATACCACAGCCATGGGTCTGTTACTTTGGCCGTTGTATGCAACCGACCATGTTCGGCTGCACCAACCTAAAGGAGGAGGCATCACAGGGCTGTTTGAAAAAATTCGACATACCATCGAAGATCTGTTTTAACCAAACCAGTAAACAAGGAGAAATATCATGCTGTTTGAGTTTGATAGTCTATCTGAACAGAAAGCGAAACTAAAAGTTGTCGGTGTCGGCGGCGCAGGCGGAAATGCGGTCACCCGGATGATCACATCGGGGATGCAAGGCGTGGATTTCATCGCCATTAACACAGATGCTCAAGACCTGGACAACAATCCATCAGAACACAAAATACAAGTAGGGAAAAACTTGACCAAAGGTCTAGGCGCCGGAGCGAATTCCAGTGTAGGAAAGGAAGCCATCGAAACAGACCGGGATGCCATCGTCACCATGTTGGAAGGTGCGGATATGGTATTTATAACCGCAGGAATGGGCGGTGGAACGGGCACAGGTGCTGCGCCGGTCATCTCCCAAATTTCACGAGAATTGGGTATCTTAACTGTTGGGACCGTCACCCTCCCCTTCAATTTTGAAGGTCCCAAACGGATGAACCGTGCCTTAGAAGGTATGGCAGAAATGAAAAAGGCTTGCGACACTGTCATCGCCATCCCGAATCAAAAACTCATGTCCATTGTGGACAAATCCACTACATTACCAGAAGCCTTCCAAATGGCGGACACCATTCTTCATCACGCTGCCAAAGGAATATCTGATCTTATCAATGTCCATGGTGTTATCAATCTGGATTTCGCTGATGTGGAAACCATCATGAAAAATATGGGCGAAGCCATTATGGGAACCGGCGTTGCATCCGGTGAAGAACGTGCAGTCTTAGCAGCTCAACAGGCAATTTCCAGCCCGCTACTCGATGATGCGTCAATCAAAGGCGCTCAGGGAGTTTTGGTAAATATCACCGGCGGGAATGATCTCACCCTTATGGAAGCGAACGAGGCTACAAGTATCATTTTTGAAGAGGCAGGTCCTTCTGCGAATATCATTTTTGGTGCTGTGATCGATCCTAACATGAATGACGAAATCAGAGTAACTGTGATTGCAACCGGATTCAATATTCCGAAAGTTGCTTCAAAAATCGAGGAGATTGAACCAAAATCCGAACCTTGGACACCAACGTCATCTCACACGCGGGAATTGCAAGATCAGGAAAATAAACCGCTCCATGCTCAAAAGGATATCGTTGCCGAAGATGATCAAAAAGAACCGGAAAAATCCAAACCGATTTTGACCTTTGATGATACACAAGATTCTCCGGTGATTTATGGGCAAGATCTACAGATCCCTGCCTTTATTCGTCGGCAACATGATTAAAACTGGTTGGCTATCAAACTGTAAAGGATGATAGGTGAAAGCGCCCCTGTATTTTGCGGGGGCGTTTTGACATAAAAAAGCCCCCCGGGAATCCGGAGGGCTTATACCAACAAAGGAGGATAAAAAAAGAAGGGTTAGAAGTTAGACTTTAACCCCTTTCGCTCTTAATTCATTCACAACTCTCCGAATGCCTTTTTTATCAATAATCCGCATCCCGCGGGTGGACAATCGCAAGGTTACATAACGCTTCTCATCTGGAAGCCAAAATTTTTTCTTTTGTAAATTTATATTAAACCGGCGCCTGCTCTTGTTATGGGCATGGCTCACATTATTCCCAAACATGGGTCTTTTTCCGGTTACGTCGCATACTCTGCTCATTATGATTCTCTTTTCAAATGAATGTTTTCGGTTCGAATAAAGCCGTGAAACTTAAATATTAAATAGAACCATTTACAAAATTATTTTACAAGATTATCATAGGTTCATCGCATCCTTATTTCGATGTCATTTTTTCTGCTTAGGCCCTCTTTTAAGACAAGTACACCCAATGAAAGAAACAATGATTTATAAACCATTTCATGGGCACTGATCCAAGGTGCAATCCAATAATTCTTATTTAATAAAATAAAAATCAAGACTGGATGTATGACGAATAATGCGAGATTGTAATAAACGATCACCTTCAAAATTATTTTTTTCTTCAAAGCCCATAGAATGGTTGCTGTTAGCCAAAAATAACCATTGAAAGGTAAATTAATAAATAAGTCCATAAATCTGTTTGAATGAGATTCTATCCAAAAATCATCTTGAATTGCTACGATTTCAAAATCCGGCTCAGCTTCAGTGTAGGATTTAAGTGCGGGAACAACGAGATCAGCAACAAGGATGGATTGAATTGGACGAATAAGAAATAAGTATAAAAGGCAAAAGCTTCCCAGACTAAAAATAAGTTTTAACCAGGAATTAAAATGTCGTTCTCGTCGCTGATAACAGTCCATAGATACCAGAATAATAAAACAATCGGATAAAAGAAAACATAGGAACTATAATTATGAGCAATATCAAAATATTGCGGCAGATTAGCATTAAATACAGCAAAAAAAGCAATTCTTAAAATATTGGCAATGAATAGTACAAAGAGCCCGATCATTAAAAATAAAGACCGTTTTGTCCAAGGACCGGGATAAGCGATTATAAATCCACCATATAATCCAAGCAGGTTTAATCCATTGCAGCCATTTTGAATTTCAACGCCTTTTTCACCGATACAAGTAATAATTCTGCCGGAAACTTCTACCTCCCACCCCAGTAATGCCAAAAGGCTACCAGCTAAATTCACACCGGATAGACTCAAGAATGTATCCAGCCGGCCATCAGGTAAAAAAACTAAATTGTAAAGGAATTGCCAAGCTGCATATACTCCCCCCGCTTTGATTAAAAAAAGTGCTAAAGGTGATATGGGTTTACTTTTTTCGATTTTTGAGTTTATTCCAAGCGATGGCACCACCTATTGCTCCCAAGAGCCCCAATCCGCCAATAGGCGCCTGGGAAGGCGTATCGGGAAAATCAATACCCTGTGCCATAAGTGTATGGGTGATTGAAATAAGTGTTATCATTAAAGTATGTAGTTTATATCTCATCTCTCCCCCTACTTAATGTATGTGACTTTTTGGGTAAAAGTCCCATTTGCTGTGGTGAGTCGTATAAAGTAAACACCGGAAGGCAGTGATTGCGGTTCCCAAGTATAAGTGTGACTGCCAGGCTTTAGGGTTTCATTGAGCAAGGTCTCTACCAGAGCGCCCTTTACATCGTACACATTGAATGTAATGGCACCGACGTCTGGTAGATCAAACTTCACTGTTGCACTTGGATTAAAGGGGTTGGGATAGACCGGATGCAATGCAAACTCTCTGGGAATTGTTTCTTGTGGATTGCTACTCAATGCTTCATAGGTCACAATGAGTGTAAACCTTGGATCGCCTACAACAGGATACGGTCCAACAGGTCCATCCGGAACAGCACTAAAACTCCCTTTTGGCTCCGTGGAAAAGGTGAGCGTATTGACCAAACTTAAATCTGTTTCTGTATTGGTGAAATTATCAATTAAGGTTAAATCAACATGATCAGGGAGTTGATCTAAATTCCAGGATAAGGTCACATCTCCTACTTCTGTTACATAATTGGATTCATTCAGAGAAAGGAGCATCACATCTAAGGGGAAGGAGATTGTTCCATCATTTTCAAAGGGAAGATTGTGGATATCCAATCCAGTCTCTTCAGCATAGGATAGACCCACCACACGAGGACTTGCCTGTAAGGGCAGGAGCTTTCGGCCATCTGCATTATCCAACCCAGCTTCTCCACTGGTCATAAATGACATAAATGTTTGATCTGTATAATCTTGTGTTGTAACTATAAAGGAAACACTCCCTGTACTGTCGTCCATTGTTCGATAAAAAGCGCCGGAAGAGGTAGATTTATCTGCGGTCTCAATGGTCATACTTCCTGTCCCGCCGCTGGCTTCGATCCAGAATCCTTGAAAGGGAGCTATTAATCCGTTCGTAAGACTTCCACTGCTCCCATTCCAACTTTTCCAGCCCGATGCCGCATCATCCCAAACGCTGGTGGTGCCTGAAAGATTTGTCTTAGTGACTAAATCCCAATCAATGGTGGTAGCATAGGGATTACCGGCTAGAGCATAGTTTCCAGATGATATACTGCTGATAGAAGCGCTGGAACTGTTTTCTGTTCCCGATACACTCAAACTCACCGGAAGGTTATCTGTTCCATCCCAATCTGTATCTGCAAACACATAAACCAAAAATCCTTCTCCCGCATTTAAAGATGCTGTGGAAAGATTTGTCAACGCTGACCAACTTTGACCGGACACATTCAAAGTCCAGACATTGGCTGTCCCATCGGTCACATCACCTCCGGTCATTCCCTGGATCCACAACTCCGCTAATAAATCACTGAAAATCGCACCACTCACCGGCGAAGACATCATCCGGAAGCCGGAGTTCCCGGAAATCAATACACCCGGTGCGATTCCGAACCCGGTCATATCACTGACCGGTGTTGTACTCACTGTTTCATATCGTGTACTTGGGTCGGTCCACCCGTCCGTATCACCTGTCCAAATACCGGATTTTAATTGAATATTTTGATTTTTGGTTGAAACACTATTCCCTACCCACTCTGTTCCCGGATCACTTCCTGAAACACCAAACATATCCGTCAATGTTCCGCCTAAATAAATTTCTAATGCGTCATCTCCATTAAACGTAAAGGATTCGGTATAATGGGTTCCGCCATTATTTGTTGTTTCTGTTGCTAAATCCCCTGATGTTCCTACTACAATAACACCACCACTGAATAATGTTCCGGAGGATAGTGTGTAATCTGTTGTAGGCGTTGCGCCATTCGTTCCTTTTTTTATGACAAGATTATTACTTGAAAAATCAATAGTAGAACCTGAAACATTCCACAATTCTACACCTTTAGGAGTTGTCCCCGAATTAGTTTCAATATACTGGCTGATTATCAAACTGGCTTTCATTTTAGTTGAAAACAATAATAAGAAGATTAATAAACTTAAGCCAGTTTTTTTCATAATGCGGGTCCCATCACATTGGGGTTTTTAATGAATAAAAGTAACATTATACGAAGGAATTATTCCAATATTTATCAAATGTTTGTCCTTAGTGTAAAATACAATTGGATAAAAATCAATCTCAATTATGAATATGTGATTCGTAGCTAAAAGATAAGTTGGTTTCTTAATTTCCGTCCCATGCAAATCGGTAATATTCAAATTGAAACCCCAGTTGTCCTGGCACCCATGGCTGGTGTGACGGATTACCCCTTTCGCATTTTATGTAAAGAAATGGGCGCGGGGATTGTGTATTCAGAGTTTGTCTCTGCTGATGGCATCATTCGGGAAAATACCA
>CAXFCD010000170.1:0-12261 GCA_964001155.1 uncultured bacterium
GTGCAGTGAATAAAGTTTTAGTTATAGAAGAAGGGATGGATATAGAAACTGTCATTTCATTACTTACAAATAAGCCTAGGAATATCATGGGATTTGATTCTGACCTGTTTAAGGAAGGGGCTGAAGCAGAAATCACAGTTTTGGAACCGGAATCTGAATGGACTTTTGGGAGAGAGCATGTTTTTTCCAGATCTATAAATTCTCCCTACTATGGGAAAGCGATGAAAGGTTCAGTGTTAATGACCCTATCCAAAGGGCAAATCGCTTTAAAATAAACCTGACAGAAAATCAGATTATTTATTGACGAAGCCCTGAGAAAATGTCTAATTTTGCGGGCTTTATTCGAAATGAAAATGAAGACTATATCAATAAAACAATCAGAAATCGAAAAAAATTGGTGGATCGCTGATGCCGAAGGTAAGACCCTTGGTCGATTCGCCTCTAAAATTGCCCAAATCCTCCGTGGAAAACATAAAGTGAATTTCACGCCCCATATGGATATGGGAGACTGCGTTGTGGTTATTAATGCAGATAAGATTCACTTAACTGGCTCAAAAGAGACAGATAAATCTTATTTCCGCCACACAGGATACCCCGGCGGTGGGAAAGAAACCACTGTTGCTGAGATGCGCCGCAAACATCCAGAACGAATTGTGGAAAATGCTGTAAAAGGTATGTTGCCTCATAATCGTTTGGGACGGAGTGTTTTGTCCCACCTAAAGGTATATGCCGGCGAAAATCATCCGCACGCAGCACAGCAACCCCAAACTTTAGAAATTTAAATTTATGTCAGAAGTCAATTATTATGGGACCGGCCGAAGGAAAAATTCAGTCGCCCGTGTATTTTTAACGCCTGGAAAAGGAAAGATTCAAGTGAATGGGCAACCATTCCGGGATTATCTCTGCCGGGAAACTTTAGCAACTGTTGTGATGCAGCCCCTTGTGGCCGTTGAAAGCGAAAAAGCTTACGATATTAATATCAATGTAAATGGCGGTGGACTCACTGGTCAAGCCGGTGCGATTCGTCTTGGAATATCAAGAGCACTTTTAGGTGTGAATGGTGATTTTCGAGCAGTCTTGAAAGAAAAAGGCTTCCTGACCCGTGATGCGCGGAAAGTTGAACGTAAAAAACCCGGTCAACCCGGCGCTCGCAAAAATTTCCAATTTTCAAAACGTTAATTATTTATGGACAAAGTTAAATTTGAAGACCTTCTGGGAACCGGTGCTCATTTTGGGCATGTAACCCGGAAATGGAATCCCAATTTTAAACCCTATATTCTTTTAGAAAAGAATGGGGTTCATATCATCAACCTTGAATCCACCATAGAAGCTATTACAAAAGCTTGCAATTTTGTTAAGGAAGTTGTAGGCAAAAATGGTGAGATTCTTTTTGTTGGTACCAAAAAGCAAGCCCAGGATATTGTTCAGCAAGAAGCGGATAAATGCGGCATGTTTTATATTGTAGAAAGATGGCTGGGAGGAACCTTGACCAACTTTTCCACCATCAAGAAAAGTATTAAACGATTGAAAATGCTGGAAAAGGAAGGATCCACTCTTTATGAAAACCTGACTAAAAAAGAAACCCAGATGCTTAATCGTGAGCGGGTAAAATTGGCCGATCAACATCGTGGAATCAAGGATATGCGGCGTTTACCAGATGCAGTCATTGTGGTGGATGCCCAATACGAAGATACAGCGATTCGTGAAGCAAGACGCTTGGATATCCCTGTGATTGCAATTGTGGATTCAAATACAAATCCGAAAAAAGTGGATTACCCAATTCCCGCAAATGATGACTCTATTCGGACGATTCAATTAATTATTGCTGCCCTGGCTGATGCTGTGAATGAAGCCCGGGGCGAAGTGGCTGCAAAAGACAAACAAAAAGCTGAAAAGAAAAAGAAAGCTGAAACTGACACAAAACCCGCTGCTGAAGCTAAATCAGTTGAAGCGAAAGAGAACACAACTGAAGAAGTTGTAGAGGTCGCTGCTGAAGAACCTGTCGTGGAGGAAACACCTGAAGTCCAGGATGATGAAGAAACCTCTGAAGACGCAACCCAAGAGGAAGAATAATTTCAAATGAGCATTGATGCAAAACTTGTAAAATCTCTGCGAGACAAAACGGGCGCAGGTATGATGGATTGTAAAAAAGCCTTGGTTGAATCCGAAGGTGATTTGGATAAAGCGATAGATAATCTCCGTAAATCAGGTATCGCAAAAGCTGAAAAGAAAGGCACTCGCGAAACCAGGGAAGGATTAGTTTTTTCTTATATTCATGCTGGTGGCCGTTTAGGTGTATTGGTTGAATTAAATTGTGAAACAGATTTTGTTGCGAAAACAGAAGGGTTTACAGAATTAGCCCATAATCTTGCCATGCAGATTGCTGCAACAAACCCGGTCGCTTTAGACCGAGAATCCATTGATCAGGCAGTGGTTGACCGTGAAAGAGAAATTTTCACAGACCAAGCAAAATCTGCTGGAAAACCGGATAACATCATTGAAAAAATGGTAGAAGGCCGGTTGAATAAATTTTACCAGGAATCTTGTTTGATGGATCAAACCTACATCAAAGATCCGGATAAAAAGATCAACGATTTGTTGACGGAAACCATTGCCACCTTGGGTGAAAATATCAGCATCAACCGGTATGTCCGATTTGCCATCGGCGAAACCGACCCCTCTCTTAACGGTCAAGCATAACCGTTTTCATGGCTGAACCGGTGTATCGTCGCGTTCTCCTGAAACTTTCAGGAGAAGTATTGGCAGGCGATCAAGGGTTTGGCATCGATCCTGCAAAAGCATCTTACCTCGCAAATGAGGTGAAGTCCATTCATGAATTGGGTGTAGGGATTGGACTTATTATTGGCGCCGGGAATATTTTTCGGGGCATGCAGGCTGCCAGCAAAGGCATGGATCGTGTCACTGGTGATTATTTGGGCATGCTGGCCACCATCATGAATGCAATTTCCGTTCAGGATGCCTTGGAAAAAGTTGGTTGTGAAACCCGAACCCTATCCGCTATCAGTGTATCCCAAATTGCTGAACCTTATATCCGTCGCCGCGCCATTCGCCATTTAGAAAAAGGACGGGTTGTGATTGTTGCAGGTGGAACAGGCAATCCATTCTTCACCACCGATTCTGCAGCAGCGTTGCGGGCAACAGAATTGGGTGCAGAAGTTGTCTTGAAAGGGACGAAAGTGGATGGTGTATATGATAAGGATCCAATGGCACACGACGATGCTGTAAAATTTGAGATCATATCATATTCCAAAGTATTACAGGATAATTTACGAGTGATGGATTTGACGGCGATTACCTTATGTAAAGAGAATAATTTGCCTATTCGCGTATTTAATATCAATCATTCAGGGGACTTGAAAGACCTGATTCTTGGCGGTAAAATTGGAACCCTAGTTTCAGAGTAATTCAATGATTGATGATATTTTAAAGGATGTAACCCATCGCATGAATCAAGCCGTGGTCCATTGCCAAGGTGAGTTAAATAAAGTTCGAACCGGCCGAGCCAACCCGGAAATGTTTAATTCCCTCACCGTTGATTATTACGGTTCCATGACCCCCTTAAACCAGGTTTCTACCATTTCTGTCCCGGAGCCCCGTCTAGTCACACTCACCCCATATGAAAAAACTTTAATCCCTGCCATTGAAAAAACCATAATGGATGCCAATATGGGATTTACACCGGGGAATAATGGTACATCCGTTTTGATACCGATCCCTCAGTTAAGTGAGGAACGGCGGGTTGAACTAAATAAATTTGTCCACCATTTGGTGGAAGAAGGTAGAATCGCAGTCAGGAATGTAAGGCGCGATGGACTTCACCATTTGCACGATTTTGGGAAAGAAGATCACATTTCGGAAGATATTATTCATGACAATGAGGGTGAGATTCAAAAGATTACCGATGATCATATCAATAAATTGAATGCTTTGCAGGATGAAAAAGAAAAAGAGATTTTAGAAGTATAACAATCTCATATAAAATCAATTTTATAAAAAAAGCTCCGCATCATTGCAGAGCTTTTTTACTATCCTCTTTAGTCAGGCTCTTTTTATTGAGCAACTTTTTTAATCACATTTAGACCACCCACATTCACGGCAAGTGAGGCAGCCTCCTTCGTTGACTACGCTGTGGTTGTGGCATTTCGTGCAAATCATAACACCATTATCATCTTGAGGCTCTTGGGCCAATGTAATAAGCGGTTTTTCATTTTGCATCCCATCCCGATCAATGGAATTCTCTTTCTCTCTTTCCTGGAGATAATCATCCAATGCTTTCCCAATGGCATCGGGTGTGGACAATATTAATCGTCCATCTTCCCAGGTTGGGTTCGGACCAGAGATGCCTTTCAATTGACGAACAATCGCATGAGGATCTAAACCGGATCGTAGGGCAAGTGAAATCAAACGGCTAATGGCTTCCGATTGAGCAGCTGCATTGCCACCGGCTTTCCCAATGGTTGTAAATACTTCACAGAGTCCATTCTCGTCTTCGTTAATGGTTATGTAAAGTGTACCTTCACCGGTTCGGATTCGACGGGTGACACCGGCTGTTTGGGTGGGTCTGACACGAGGGCTTTTTTCAACTCTGATACCAAGGTCATCGTTTAAATCATCAGAGATGTCTGGAGAAGGTTTAGGTGCGTCCGTTTCTTGTTTTTCCGAAACCAATATACCTTCACGGCTGCCTTCCCGATAAACAGTAATCCCTTTTAGGCCCGCTTCATACGCGGTCATATAAATGTCCGCCACCGTATCAACTGTAATTTCTTCAGCTAAGTTGACTGTGGAAGAAATGGAGGAATCAATATAATTTTGGATGACGCCTTGCATTTTCACGCGGAAATAAGGATCTATGTGATGAGCAGTTACCACAAAATCAGGAAGGTTTTCATCAGTACCGAATAATTTTCCAATGATGGGGTGGTACACTTTGTATTCGTTAAACGTTTTACCGTACCCATCATTTTTCTTCACACGTCTTTTGTATGAGGTTGCAAAAATTGGTTCAATGCCTGAAGTCACCCGAGAAACAATAGCGCCGCTTCCTGTGGGAGCGACAGTAGTCAAGGTGCAATTACGAATCCCATGTTGTTTAATTTTCTTTTGCAGAGATTTGGGCAGGTTTTTTACAAATTTACTTTTGGAATATCCGGACCAATCAAAATTAGGGAATCGTCCTTTTTCTGCAGCTAAATCTGTACTGGTTTCATAAGCTGTATCCCTGAAGATTTGCATAATTTGGTCAATGGTTTGCAGTGCATCTTCACTATCATATTTGATGCCCATGTGCACCAGCATATCACCAAGGCCCAGAATGCCAAGACCCACACGGCGATCGTTGGTGGCGTTTTGTTTTTGATCTTCTAAGGCATGACGATCCATATTATAATCAACCACATTGTCTAAAAAGCGCGTGGCAATTACTACGGTTTCCTTGAATTGGTCAATCATGAAATTGCCCTTTTCATCAACGAATCGTGCCAAGTTCACTGCACCGAGGTTGCAGCAGCCACCATCAGGGAGGGGCTGTTCAGCACAGGGATTGGTAGAGACAAGGGGCGAACAATATTCAGCGTTATGGTAATCTTTCATGGTATCCCAAAAAAGAAGACCAGGTTCAGCGCTGGCATGTGCGTGGGAAATAATGTCATTCCAAAGGTTTTTCGCTTTGATTGTTTTGTACACTTCCCCCTCATAACTAAGATCAAAATCACCATCATTTTTCACCGCATCCATGAATTCGTGCGTTAACAAAACCGAGATATTGGAGTATTTTACCATGTCAATATCACCGGTTTTAATGCCCACGAATTTTTCAATATCCGGGTGATCCACACGTAGAGTTTGCATATTAGCACCGCGGCGTCCATGTTGCGCGATAGTGTTTGTATTTTCACTAAACAGGTTCATGAACCCGGTGGGTCCACAAGATTGTCCACCGGTGCCATTGATGGCTTTCCCGGCTGGCCTGAGTACTGAGAGATCGTGTCCGCATCCACCCCCATACTTGTATGTTAATGCTTCATTAATAATGGTATCATAAATGGATTTGATTGAATCATCCCGTACGGCCACAACATAACAATTATTCAGCGTGGTCGTTATATCCTCCCGTCCGGCGCCATGCATGATGCGTCCGCCGGGGACAAATTTGAAATCTTCAAGTATAGAAAAGAATTTTTTCTCCCATTTTTCACGGAGGATTTTTGTTTTCTCAACAGAAGCTAAAGCGCTTGCTTGTCGGACCCAAAGCTCGTAGGGGTGGCGTTCCCAGGGTGCGAGATATTTTTGTTTTAATACATCAGAACCAAGTTTGTCATCACCATAATAAGATTCAATGGTATATCCATCAGGTATGGTGGTTGGCTCTGGATCCACCGTTGGTTTTATCGATGGAACAACAGGTGTTTCTAATGACTGTGATCTCGGCTGATTCAGCGAAAGATTCAGTTCCATAGCTTCTGCCATATAAGTTTTTCCTTGGTCTGTATAACCGCACGAGGGACGTACGGAGTTCCGTTTTCAATGTGCTATAAAAAAGGATGACAAATGAAAGTGCGATAAATCGCGTAGTTGGCTAATGGGAATATAGAATACCCTTAAAAATTAGACAAGAAATAAACTCCCAAAAAGTGATTTACTGATGAGAAAAAATTAGTTTTCCACACTTTTCCACAAATTATCCACATCCAAGAAAATAAGGTTGGACTTAAAGTTGTGATAGCTAAATGACGCAATATCACCAATTAAATTCAATTCATAAAATCTGAAAAACAAAGGCGATAAAAACAGTCATTCATCCTTTTTTATGTAAAAAAACTTTAGGTAAAATTGGCATTGCTGCGGGTGTAGTTCAATGGTAGAACGAGAGCTTCCCAAGCTTTAAACGTGAGTTCGATTCTCATCACCCGCTCTATTCATTTTTGTGTGAAAAAACTTTGCGAAAGTTTTAAACTATCGCAAAGTTTTAGACGAAAAAATGGATACTTTCAGTCATGCACTCTGGGGTCGGGGACTCTTTGGATACAGAGGATATAAATTGTGGGCGCTTTTTTGGGGTGCAGCGCCTGATCTCTTTTCATTTGGGATTCTTTTTTTTATTCGCCTTGTTACATTTGAATTTTCTACCGGCAAACCACCCATCGAGACAATTCCATGGTGGGTGTTTATTAATTATGATATTTCCCACAGTTTTGTGTCTGCTGCAATTGTAATCGGGATGGTGTGGCGTGTAAACAAGCAGTATGCTTTTGCCATGTTGGGTTGGCCATTTCACATTTGCTTGGATTTTCCATTCCACAGTAAGGAATTTTTCCCTACAAAACTCCTATGGCCTATCACAGATTTTTCTTTTGACGGCATTCCCTGGAATCGACCGGAAGTTTGGTTTCCCAATGTAGCGGGAATAATTGTTTTGTTTATTTGGCGATATAATCAAAAGAAGTAAATCCCGGCTTCGCCCGTCCAGTAACCGTCCGTAAATTCCGCCCTTTCTCTTTAGGATTAATTATGAAAAACCCCAAATTTCGAATGAGCACAAATGTAGCACTCCATACAAAAAAGTGGAAAGAATCTTCTGATTTTTACCAAAATGTTATGGGACTTGAAGTGACGGAAAAAGAAACTCATTTAAAGGTTCAGAATGGCTCTATCTTCATGTATGTTCAGGAAAATCCTGGTTTGGATGGCATCGTTATGGAATATTTTGTGGATGATGTTGAAAAAGCAAAGGAATATTTGGAATCAAATGGTTGTACAGTTGTCAAATGGGAAGGGAAAGGAAAAGATTGTTATATGAAAGACCCCTATGGCTTAGTTTTTAACTTATGGGAAGATAGAGTGGATTAGGAGTTAGGAATAAGGATTTGGATTAATAGTTAGAACGAACATAAACATTGAATTAAAAAAAGGGAAAAAGATGAAAGACTTTTTAGGTGCATTAGCTATACATGCCTTGTTTGCATTTGTACTTGTATGGCTGATTCTCAAAATCGCAGGTTAATCAGTTAAATGGGAAAACCACTCATCGCCATTGTGGGTCGGCCCAATGTAGGCAAATCTACATTCTTCAACCGTGTTCTCAGTCAGCGCCAAGCGATTGTGGATGCGCAAGAAGGAATCACCCGTGATCGGATTTACGGGGAAATGGAGTGGTGCGCCCATCCGCTGAAATTCATAGATACGGGCGGCTACATCCCGGAAGATTTTGACATTTTCAATGCAGCCGTCCGGGAACAAGCTAAAGAAGCTATGGGGGAATCAGATTTAGTGTTATTCATGGTGGATGGCAAACAAGGGCCCACTTCCAGCGATCAGGCGTTAGCCCAATTTGTTCGGAAAAGTGGAAAACCGTACATCTTGGCTGTGAACAAGTGCGATGGGTATAAGACGGACAGTTTAATCCATCAATTTCATGAATTCGGATTGGAAAATCCACTACCCATTTCTGCGTTGAACGGACGGCAAACAGGGGATTTATTAGATCTGATTTTAGAAAAATTAAATTTAACTGAACCGCCCGGGGATAAGGATGATAATGAAGGTCTACGCCTAGCCATTGTGGGGATGCCCAATGTGGGAAAATCATCTCTCACGAATGCACTCCTGCAAAAGGAACGTACCATAGTCACGCCAATTGCAGGAACGACCCGAGATTCCATTGATGCTCACATTAAATGGCATGGACATGACATCACCTTGGTGGATACGGCAGGTTTACGAAAGTTGGCTAAGATTAAAGATAAGATCGAGTATTACTCAACAGTTCGGACACAAAATGCCATTGATAGTGCCAACGTGGTTTTAGTCTTGATTGATGCTGAAAAAGGGTTCAGTAAGCAGGATAAATCCATTGTGGATTTTGTTATAGATAAAGGTAAAGGACTCATTTTTATCGTGAACAAATGGGACCTTGTGGAAAAAGAAACCCAAACTATGAAAAATTTTGAAGATGAAATTCGTTACCAATTCAAGGCTTTGGATCATTACTCACTCTTATTTATTTCAGCGCTGACAAAACAGCGCATTCACCGTGTGCTGGAAACAGCTTGGACTGTATTTGAGCGCAGCCAAAATATGATTTCTACCAAAAAATTGAATGAGGCATTGGATAGAATTATTGCTAAGAATCCACCCCCGGCTGAACAAGGAAAAGTGGTCCGAATCAAATATGCTACACAAGTAAGCCGGAATCCGGCTGTGATTGCCTTGTATGTGAATCATCCGAAATTGGTAAAAACATCTTACAAAAGATATTTAGAGAACAGGATTAGAGACCAATTTGATTTTCATGGAATTCCGGTCAAATTATCCTTCCGTAAAAAATGAGTTTGGTAACACCAACTAAACCTCAATCATACTCTTTTAAAGAGCACCAATCTAAATTCATTTCCCATCTTCATCCCAAAGATGATTTACCAACATTTAGAACTTGGTTGTCTAATTTAAGAAAACAATATCATGATGCCTCTCATATTTGCTGGGGATATCGGATCAACACCGATATACAATTAGAGGAGAATTACTCAGACGCTGGCGAACCCTCGGGCACAGCAGGACTCCCTATTCTCAATGCAATGAAGCAGAAAAACTTGGTGAATAACGGTCTGGCAGTCATTCGATATTTTGGCGGAACCAAATTAGGCAAACGAGGATTGATTGATGCTTACGGCAAATCTGCCCGTGAGGTAATTGAAATAACTCCTTCCAGACCTTGGGAAAAATTGGCCCAATATACAATCACTTGTCCTTTGATTTATTATGGGGAATTATCTCGGTCAATCGTGAATATCAATGGTAGAATTGTGGAGGATAAAAGTAGTGACAAATTAAATTGGGTGGTGGAAGTCAAACCGGGGAGATTGAATGATTTGATTCAATTAGTACGATCTGTAACGAAAGGGGAGGGTAATCTTGAAGAATATAAAAAAGGAGCAGACGCGGCCAAACCAAGGAGGAAGTAACAATAGTGTTACAGGGAAGTGTGCCTGCTCCTTTCCTAAGCCTACACCAAAGGGCGTTAAAAGTTTCAATTTATTCCAAGGAAATTTTTCCCTGTAATTTCCAGATTTTCAAATCTTCTGTGGTATAAACCATCCCGGATTTTGTAAATGCTGAAAAATACTGTTTAATGTCGTCGCCATAAGCAATACGTGAAATCCCTATAAAATCTTTGTGGTTTGCTATTTTAGACACATAGTCAATCGTCTCACCTAAGACGCGTGTATTTTTATTCTCTAGTTTAAAAATTCGTCCATGATTTGTTAAATAACAAAAACCTGTAATGCGAGGCGCTAGCCCAAAGCTATAGGATTCCACCCCAACTACAATTTCCTCATTCCCATTTAAAATAGATTCGACAAGTTTTATTTGTTCAGCGGGGATACTTTTGCCTGCCGGTCCGGTAGCACCGGTTTCACCTTTTGGCCCTTGAGGGCCGATTTCACCCTTTAATCCATCCTTACCAGGTTGTCCTTGAGGCCCCGGAGTCCCCAGCTGCGGCATACATCCGGACAGGACAAAAAATAAAAGCGAAATTGCAGAAAGCGTTTTCATCCGTTTGGAAAAAGAAATGGCAAAGCCCGAGCGTATGCCATGGACATTATAATTGATAATTCAGACACGAGTGCTATAATAAAAAAGAAAATAGTTCGGCGTATATTTTCATTCTTTACCAAATTAATATTGCCCAATGCAAAGACTTGGGATGCGAACATTTGGTATAGTTGCTCCTCATCCTTGGCGATTGATCTTAGATAATAGGCATACTCTTCCGGTGATTTGAATTGACTGATCCCTGCAAAAAATGTCGGGTTAATTACTTCATCTTTTTCAACATCTTCACTGGTCGTTTTCACTTTCCGTTTTTGTACACGAGGGACAATCACACGAACGAGATTATAAATTGTGCCCAGGGCAGCAGTGAAATACACCATCATTAGTACAAAAATCAATGCACTCATCTGAATTTTTGGAAAATGAACAATAAAGAAAACCATAAATACACCCAAAATTGAGAGGAGGGTGAATGCTTTTTGATCTGTTCGCTGGATAATTTGCTGCTCGCCTGCCAGAACTTGGAGCAACGCACTAAATTCTTTTCCTGTTTCCATAACACTAAACCTAAAATTTTTAATAAAACTTTACAGGAGAATATTAAAAATTCGTATATAATTTTCCTAACTTTATCCTAGGATATTATCCTTCAAAACCTAAATTTGAAAAACCAACCTATGAAATTATATTTTATTCATTATTTGATTTTACTCGTTTTATGGGGCGGGATGACTGTGCAGGCAAGTTCGGTCAAAATCGCATTTTGGAATGTGGAAAATTTGTTTGACTTGATTGATGACCCCAAAACCAATGATAATGAATTTGCAATTGGAGGTAGGAAAAATGTCACACGTGAAATATATGAATTAAAACTGAAGAACCTGTCTGAAGTGGTTAATGCTGCAGGTGCAGATATTCTGGGTCTTTGTGAAATTGAAAACCTGTTTGTTTTAGAAGAATTGAACCGAGTGGCAAAAACTGAATATTCCATTGTACATTTTGATTCACCGGATAGAAGAGGCATTGATGTTGCTCTACTTTTCGATCAATCCAAAGTTTCGCTGGTGGTTGCTCGACCAATATCCGTTCGACTTCCTACAGGATCGCTCACCCGGGATATTCTATATGTGGAAACAGAAGTGGATGGTTCCATCCTTCATCTTTTTGTAAATCACTGGCCCTCTAAATATGGTGGTGCTGAAAAAACAATTCCGCACCGAGCTGCTGCAGCTAAAACATTACGAAAAGAAGTAGAATCAATTTTATCATCTGATCCCAAGGCTGAAATTGTTGTTATGGGCGATCTGAACGATGAACCGGTTGATCCATCCGTAACAATACATTTGGGTACTTCTATGTCACTTCAGGAAGTCGATAATAAAGATACTATTTTATGGAATGTGATGGAGTATTGGCATCGGAATGAAAATGGCAGCACTTACAAATATGGCGGGAAAGATATGGTTTATGATCATTTGATAGTGAGTCCTGGATTGACTGATGAGGAGGGATTGGCAGTAATTAATAACTCTGTTGGCATTTTTGATGGTAAAAAATATCGGCAACATGGCGGAAAATATGATGGATATCCATTCCGATTTTGGGCCGGAAACCGGTTATTAGGTGGCTATTCTGATCATATGCTGATTTACCTTGAAATTGAGTCAAAGTAACCTTGTTTACCGA
>CAXFCD010000171.1:0-33052 GCA_964001155.1 uncultured bacterium
AAAATCCCGGACATCACGAAATTCAATGGAATGCATCTCAACATGCCACTGGGATCTATTTTGTAGAATTGGTGTCAGGAAAGAAACGAGACATCCAAAAATTGATTTTGTTGAAATAAGGAAAGTACCATGATAAAGAAATTGGTTTTATTAATGTTTTTTTGCCAAATCACAATGGCGCAGCTCGACACTTTATGGACTAAAACTTATGAAGAAGAATTGGATTCAATATCCCTATGGGGGCATTCTATACAATCTACGACAGATGGCGGGTTTGTTGTTCTCGGACAGAAAAATGAAACTGACCTTAGCACAATTTATTTAATGAAAGCGAATTCTGATGGTGAATTTTTATGGATAAAAACACTTCCACATCAGACTTATGAATTTGTGAGTGCTTATTCAATTGACGGAACTTCAGACAATGGATTAGTGGTATTAACAATGGAATCTAATTTTTCTTGTACAGGCTCTGCGGATTCAACATCAAAAACTATTTTAATTTTATTTAGACTCGCATCAAATGGAGATACATTATGGACTCGCTCTTATATCCAAGATTATATCAACTATGATGATTTGTGTCAATATCGTGATTTTAAGAGTTTAGTTCTCCAAGATGGTAATTTGCTTTTGTTTGGATGTTTTTACCTGCATGGCGAGAAAAAAACTTGGCTGATAAAAACTGATTCTGATGGGAATATTATGTGGGAAAATAATTACGATATAAATGATATGCTGGATATTATAGAAAGTCAGGATGGAAATTTATTTTTTACTGGTGGTTATGGATCGTGGGGTATGCCAACCACTGCTTATGTTGGGAAAATTGATACGAATGGTAACCTGGAATGGATAGTAGATGAAATGGAATCTTATTCAACACGCGGTGAAAAAATTCACTCAACTCTTGATAATGGAATTATCGTGGGTGGGCAATACTCATCTGAGTATTATACTGGAAGTTGGATTTGGAAAACAGATTCATTAGGAAATACTGAATGGACTTCTTTAGATATTCCCTTTATTAATTTAGTACAACATGCAGATAGTACTTATATAGTTGCAGGTAACGCCATCCAATATGGATTATTGTATTCACTAATAAATTCAAGTGGTGATGTAACAGATGGTATTGGGGTTGGATTAGGATCTGCTTATGATATAACAACTTTGGCTACCAACACGCAAGTTACACTCTGCAGTTACTGGCCAGATTATAATTACGATTCGCCATCAATCAGAATTGTGAAAACAGTGTATGACAGTCCTCTTGTGATTGAGCCAACTTTAATTGAACAAACATTTTCTCTGCTTTCAAGTTATCCAAATCCATTCAACCCAACCACAACGATCCGGTATGACATTGGTGTAGGGACAGCAAATTTGCTGTCCCTACGGATTTACGATATCACCGGGCGTGTGGTTGATGTATTGTTAAATGGTGAACAAAATCCCGGACATCACGAAATTCAATGGAATGCATCTCAACATGCCAGCGGGATCTATTTTGTGGAATTGGTGGCAGGAGAGAAACGAGACATCCAGAAATTGATTTTGTTGAAATAAGAAAAAACCAAAACCATGAAGATGAAGAAAATTAAACACCTTTGTATTGCGCATTTCTTTTTAGGGATATCACTATCACAGTTCCCTGAAAAGGAACTACCTTTTTCCTGTGGTAATGAAACAGAAGCCATCCAGATTCCAACTGAAGCACAGCAATTCACTCAAATAGACAGAAACCGAGAAACACAATATGATATTGGTCTCTCTTTTCATATTATTTATGGAGAATACTCTCTTACGGACATTACACTACATTTGACCATTAATGAGCACTTTGAAAGTGGTTCCCAAATTGCGGGGATATTGTTGTATGATATGTTCACAAAACATTGGCTCATGGATGATTGGGTCAGTTTTACTGAATCAAATGAGACTTTGGAATTAACATTCTCTGAGAAAGCCGGTCCTCATTATTTACGAATTTATTCTCCACATGAAAGTGGTGCTGTTTCAGGATACATTACAGATTCGAATAACAATGTTTTGATCTCCTGGAATGAGGATGAATTTTTAGAGTGGCAATCTGCAACAGCATATAATAGCGTTTATATTAATTTTGATACAGGAATTGGAGACACACCGGTTGGCAAAACTCCGGAAGATGAAATTCAAAGAGCAGTGGAACGGCTGAATGATAGGCATACAAACGGATCGCCATTTCATTTTGAAATAGATTCTATTGATTATACACACAATAATTCCTGGGCCATTGGCGAAGACCTCTGGAACACTTGGGAATCTATTTATACCCTTGGGTATGGTGCCGGTGAGGTGTTAAATGTTTATTCATTAATTGGCTTCTATTATAATCTTAGTCTAGGCGGTGTTGGTCTTTTCCCATGGACTATTGATGATGGTGATTCCATCTTTTATCGTGTTTCCATGAAGGGAATATACCTAACAGATCTTTCCGCTGAAGAAGGGCGAGATCATGTGTTTGATCACGAAGTGGGTCACTCGTTAGGACTGCTTCACACGTTTAACAATGGCTGCGATCTGGAATCACATGGGGATTGGGTGGATGACACACCTACGCATGCTTATGCCAATAATGTCTGTGATTATACTGTAGACTCTTGTCCCGATGATCCTGGGAATGATCCGGTAGATAATGTGATGAATTATGTGTATGGCTCTGAGTGCCAAATGGGACATTCGATTGGTCAATATGACCGAATTTATTGGGCGACCAATAATTGGGTTCCTGCATTAATTGATTCAACGCCAGATGTTATTAGTGTCCCGGAAGATTATCCAACAATCCAGCAATCATTGGATTCAGCAGAAGCGGGATATACAATTCATGTTAGTCCCGGTACGTATTTTGAAAACATTCAATGGCCAAATACCGCTGATTTAAGATTAATTGGATCCGGGCCAGATTCAACCATCATTGATGGAAATCAAAATGGATGTGTCATTAAGGTTGGAGACGATGAATTACCGCCATTAGAGATTAGTGGTTTTACAATTACCAATGGATTCACAAATGGCCGTGGTGGTGGAATGCAAATTAAAATGACAGGCGATTTGCTCTTATCAGATCTTGTGATTTCAAATAATCAAGCCAGTAAGGGTGGTGGTGTTATCATTGAAGGAATCGGAGGCATTTGGATGGGAGAAGCTCATATTACTGTTGAGAATGTTGTTTTCTCTGGAAACCATGCTACAGAAAATGGTGGCGCCTTTTCTGTTTATGATGATTATGTGTCTATATTATTCAACCATGTGACAATTGTCAATAATTCTGCAGATGGTAATGGTGGCGGTTTAAATATTGGTATGGGACATTATGCTGTTCTTGCAAATTCAATTATGTGGAATAATTCTCCCAATGATGTATACGGAGAATCAGTTTTCCCCCATTATTCTAACCTGGATGGCGGTATGGGTGGAGAAGGGAATATTAATTTGGATCCACTTTTTGTTAGCAGTACTGATTTCAATCTACAAGAAACTTCTCCCTGTATTGATGCAGGTAGTGATTTAGTTATTATTAATTTAGATACACTCATGTTACCGGGCGAAATGTGGATGGGTGATACAATTATTAATGTCTCCCCTGCTTATTATGGTGGCAATGCACCAGATATGGGATCTTTTGAGTCTCCTTACACTGGAACTGTCGGAATCGATGATGACATTCTTCCAACAGAATTCGCCCTACAGCCACCCTATCCCAATCCATTTAATTCAACTACAACGATTAGGTTTAATTTGGTAGAGACGCGCATTTCGACAGAGCTCAATGACCGCGTCTCCCTACGGATTTACGATATCACCGGGCGTGTGGTTGATGTTTTGGTGAATGGTGAACAAAATCCGGGACACCATGAAATCCAATGGAATGCATCTCAACATGCCAGCGGTATCTATTTTGTGGAATTGGTAGCTGGGAAAAATCGCGACATCCAAAAATTGATTTTGTTGAAATAAGGAATTCTCATATTTATGACCATCCTCTAATCCCTCCTTTTAAAGGAGGGGGGTACCAAAATAAGTAGTCTAACTCCTCCAAGAAAAGAGTACAAACATCGATCACTTTCGCAAGGTTATCTAAGAAGGAACAAATAGAAGCCTAACATATAAATTATACTTATTTTCCGCCTGTGCAGAAAATACCATTTATATAAATCACTCAACCTAAAATGGATTCAACTCATTTTTATTTTTCCATCGTGTCTCATGGACATGATGAATTTTTAATCAACAACTTAGAACTCACTCACCTCGCAAACCGAGAGGATGTGACTGTCGTTGTGTTGGATAATGTAAAGAGCCCATCCTTGAAAGATCACTGCAACCAAAATGGCTTTAACTATTTATCCAATGAAATACCGGAAGGGTTTGGAAAAAATAACAATGCTGTTTTTCAGCATTGTCGAGAGAACCATTCCCTGCATGATGATGATAATTTCATTGTGATGAACCCTGATGTTATCATCAATGAATCTGATTTTGAAAAATTGGTTCAATTCACAGCTGAGAAAAATCCGCATCTATTTTCGATCAATTTATTTTTAGATAAAGAATTCACTAAGTTTGATGAAAATGTGCGGTATTTTCCAACTTGGTTGGCATATTTTAAATCTTTCTTATTAAAGATTGGGTACAGTTATGATAAATCGGCTATCCATGAACCTAAAAATGTGGATTGGGCGTCTGCATCGTTTTTAGGGTTTAAGCCATCCTTATTTAATGACTTGTCCGGGTTTGATGAAAGTTTCTACATGTATTGCGAAGATATTGATATTTGTGCCAGAGCAAAATCAATGGGAACACATTGTTTATACATTCCATCCATCAAAGCTTTTCATATGGTTCATCAGGAGAATAGGAATATTTTCTCCAAACATTTCTGGTGGCATGTAAAAAGTATCTTAAAATATTTTAGTAAAACGAAATGAATGAATGGATTCATTTATGTTGAAATAATGAAATTGTACTTTACTATTAACAAAGCGGAATTAGGAGATCTCCCATTCATTCATGAATTAAATCAACATGCACTCCCAGCTGTGAGTAGAGTTACAGAAAAAGAATTAACCCATTTTCTTACAATATCGGATTATTTCAATATCATAAAAACGAACAACAAAATTGTCGGTTTCCTCATCGCTTTGACGCCCGGAAAGGATTACGCTAGCCCCAATTACAAATGGTTTGAAAAACATTATACTCAATTCATGTATGTAGATAGAATCGTCATTAATCCAACATTTCATGGGCAAGGGTTGGGCCAGGCATTTTATCATAATTTAATCAAATTCTCCCGACAAATTTCTCCAATCATAACCTGCGAAGTGAATTTGAAACCGAAGAATGAAGGGTCCCTAATTTTTCATGAGAAATTTGGATTCAAGCAAGTGGGGACACAAGAAACAGATGGCGGAAAGAAAGAAGTTTCCTTAATGATATTCCAAATCCCTTAAAGAAAAATCAGCCATCCATCAATCAAGTAAATTTTGAATAAGATAAACTGAACAAAGAGAATAACATGTCCAATAAACATCAACTCAACACAAAACTTATCCATGCTGGTGAGCCGAAAGAACGGTATGCCGGGGCTGTGAGTATGCCCATTTTTCAATCCTCCACGTTTGCATTTGGCGGAGAGACTAACTATCACGATCTGAAATATATTCGGCTTAACAATACGCCCAACCATATTGCTCTCCATCAAAAATTAGCTGCCTTGGAAAGAGCCGAAGATGCATTGGTCACCTCCAGCGGCATGGCGGCTATTTCAGCATCGCTATTGGCATTTTTAAAAACCGGGGATCATTTTTTAGCACACGAATCGCTCTATGGTGGAACGCATGATCTCATCACCAAAGATTTCCCCGAACTTGGTATTGAATATGATTTTATTGATGGCAGAGATCCCAGCGGTTGGCATAATAAACTTCGTCCGAATACAAAACTCATTTATGTAGAGACCATCACGAATCCACTGTTGGATGTTCTTGATCTGAATGCTGTCGTGTCTTTCGCAAAATCCAATCAACTTGTTTCCATGATCGATAATACTTTTGCATCTCCGGTGAATTATCGTCCTATCGAACATGGGTTTGATTTGTCTCTCCACAGCGCTACGAAATATTTGAATGGACATACAGATATTGTTGCTGGTGCCGCCATTGGCTCTAAAGATATAGTGACAAAAGTCCGCCATAAATTGAATCACCTTGGCGGTGCGCTGGACCCAAATGCCTGTTTTTTGATGCATCGAGGCATGAAGACGTTGGGACTTCGGATGGAACGGCAAAACACCAATTCTTTGGAAATTGCAACATTTCTTGAAGGACATCCTAAGGTGAAAAAGGTGAACCACCCCGGACTGGAGAGCAATCCGAATCATGAACGGGCAAAAGAGTTATTTAGTGGGTTTAGTGGTATGGTGAGTTTTGAAATTGACAGTAATGTGGATGATGCGGATAGATTTATGTCAAGCTTAACTTTGTTTATCAATACGGCCAGTTTAGGCGGTGTAGAGTCGTTGGTGACGCGGCCGGTTCAAACGTCTCATTCAGGCATGGCAAAAGAAGACCGACTGGCATCGGGGATTAAAGATGAGTTGATTCGGATGTCTATCGGGATTGAAGATGCGGAAGACTTGATCGCAGATTTGGATCAAGCTTTAGATAAAATCTAAACCTTGCTATCAAGGACAAACGTCACCGGTCCGTTATTCACCAGTTCTACATCCATCAAAGCGCCGAATTGTCCTGACTGAACCGGGACACCTTCTTTCTCAAGTTCTGCCATAAAATATTCGTAGAGACGGTTTCCCTCTTCCGGCGCTGCAGCATTGATAAAACTTGGGCGCCGGCCTTTTTTTGTATCACCACATAAGGTGAATTGACTAATGACCAAAGCGCTACCATCCACATCTTTGATGGATAGATTCATTTTGTCATTATCATCATTGAAAATTCGGAGACCGGAAATTTTATTCACTAAAAAATCAGCATCTGCTTCCGAATCATCTTTTTGGACACCGAGGAGGATGACGAGTCCATGATTTATCTCTCCCACCACTTTTTCGGTAACGGTGACTTTCCCCCGGGAACATCTTTGGATAACGGTAATCATTTTTCCTAAGTGTTCGTGTGTGGCGTGTTCATGTGTTCACATGCTTGATATATTAACACTTGATTACATAAACACTTAAGAATTCTATTCCACCCAAACATTATCTTTGCCGTATTTATCCCGGAGTTTTCGGATGAAATCTTTTTCGGTAGAAATTTTAATATTGTGTGCCATCACTTTCATGGGACGTGGCGATCCATTATTCGGTAAATGAAAAACGAGACGACATTCCCCAGGGTACCGCTTTGCCATGGTCATGAGTTCATCCACATCTTCCGGTCGTATCTCTCCTTTTGGGAATTTGATATTGAGCCGTTGCGATAACCGATCCCGAACACGATCCACAGGAATAATTTCATCTCCCATGATCTTTAGATCAGAAAAATCAGTACCGTCCGAGGGCTTTCCTTTCACAAACACAACATTCCCTTCTTCAATCAAATTGCTATAGGATTTGAAACAATCTGAAAATGCGATCACTTCCGCATGGCCGCCTAAACAATCCATATCAAAAAAAGCCATTTCGCGATTTCTGCGGTCAAACCGGCGAACGATCCGAGTAATCATGCCACCAACAATGATAGTATCTTTTTTAGAAAACTCCTGGTTTTCTTCAAAGGAAACTGACGTGAATTCTTCTAAATCTTCTGCATGTTCCAAGAGTGGATGCCCGGTCACATATAATCCAAGAACTTCTTTTTCCTTATCTAATGAATCTTTTTCGCTCCAGTCACCCATCAGTTGCAAATCCGGTGTTTTGATGAGTTCATCATCTTGGCCACCACCGCCGAACAGATCTACTTGGTTTCGATCTCTTTCACTTTGCATTTGTTGACCGTATCGAACTGCTTCATCCACCGCGGTAAATTTTTGGGCACGACTTCCTTCTACCGAATCCATAGCACCAGACATGACCAAACTTTCCAATACACGTTTGTTCACTTTTTGCTGATCCACTCGAGCGGTCAAATCAAAGATAGATTCATAGACGCCGTTCTCACTCCGCTCTTCGATAATGGTTTCCAGTGCTTTAGCGCCAACATTTTTAATGGCGTTTAAGCCATAAGAAATAGTGGATTTATCCACAGGACGAAAATCTTCAAAGGACACATTAATGTCTGGTGGGGTCACTTCAATGCCTAGTTTTTTGCATTCATTAATGAGAATCACCACGCGGTCGATGGTGCCCATTTCACTAGTCAAGTTGGCGCTCATAAATTCTGCAGGATAGTGTGCTTTCAGCCATGCAGTTTGATAAGCCACATAGGCATATGCAACAGAGTGACTTTTATTAAAACCATATTTTGCAAATTTCTCAATTAAAGCAAAAATTTCTTCAGCTTTCCTTTTCTTGATGCCTTTTTCTTCTGCGCCAGCCACAAATTTGATGGCCAATTCATCCATAAGAGATTTAATCTTTTTCCCCATGGCGCGGCGCATAATGTCCGCTTCTGCCAGTGTGAATCCCGCAATTTCGTTTGCGATTTGCATTACTTGTTCCTGGTAAACTATGATGCCGTAGGTCTCTTTCAAGATGGGTTCCATCAACGGATGGGGATAATTAATTCGCTTAGTTCCGTGCTTCCGGGCAATGAAGTCATCAATGTTATCCATGGGGCCGGGACGGTAGAGCGCATTCATTGCTACCAAATCTTCAATGACAGTGGGTTTGAGCTTTTTCAAAAATTCCCGCATACCGGAAGACTCAAACTGGAAGACACCGATGGTCAATCCTTTGGCAAATAACTCATACACTTTTTCATCATCCAATGGGAGTTTTTCTACATCAACATCATCGCCTTTTGCCTGAATCAATTTGACTGCTTTATCAATCACTGTAAGATTTCGCAATCCTAAGAAATCCAATTTTAAAAGACCCAACTCTTCCAGGCCTTTCATATCATACTGACTGGTTACATCATCGGTGGATGATTTATAAAGCGGGACGTAATCGGTGAGATCGCCCGGCGCAATCACCACACCGGCTGCGTGAATTGATGCGTGGCGGTGCATCCCTTCCAACACCTTGGAATGAGACATGAGTTCTTTAAAATCGCCTTCTGCCATCTCTTGCAAATCAGGACTTTTTTCTAAGGCTGAATCCAAGGTGATATTGAGTTCATTTGGGATGGCTTTTGCAATTTTATCCACTTCACCAAAAGAATATCCCATGACGCGCCCCACATCTCGCACCACTTGTTTGGCCTTCATTTTTCCAAATGTAATAATTTGTGTTACGGAATTTTCACCATACTGATCTTTGATATAATCAATCACTTCGCCACGCCGTTCAATGCAAAAATCAATATCAATATCAGGCATACTCACCCGATCCGGATTTAAAAATCGCTCAAAAAGTAAATTGTATTTTAGTGGATCAATGCTGGTAATCCCCAATGCGTAAGATACAATACTGCCTGCAGCGGAGCCACGGCCGGGGCCAACAGGAATACTCATGTTTTTGGAGTATTTCACAAAATCAGCAGTGATTAAAAAGTAACCGGCAAAGCCCATATTTCGAATCACCATTAATTCATGGTCGATCCGTTTTTGGATTTCAGGCGAAATTTCACCATAGAGCGCCTCAGCGCCTGCTTGTGTTAAAATCTTTAAATATTCATCTGGGTCTTGAGTGGGCGAATCTGTTGGAATGGGAAAATTCGGTAAATGATATTCACCCATGGGTAACGTCATATCGATGCTGTCTGAAATGCGCCGTGTGTTTTCGATGGCCTGGGGAAATTCCTTAAACAACGAAAACATGTCATCCTGAGATTTAAAATAAAATTCAGGTGTGGCGTACTTCAATCGATTGGGATCGCTCCGCTCTTTCCCGGTCCCGAGACAAATATGAATATCGTGGGCTTCCCAGTGATCTTGCTTGGCATAGTGTGCATCGTTGGTGCAGACCAAAGGCAGATTCAAATCCACCGCCAACTTTTGCATATTTTTAATATTGGCTTCTTCTTCCGGAATGCCATGGTTTTGTATTTCAAGATAATAGCGATCCGGGAAAATTTCAGCAAATCGGAGAGCGGCTTCTTTGGCACCCTCGTAATCACCCTGAAGCATCTTTTCCGGCACTTCCCCTTTTAAGCATGCAGACAAACAAATGAGCCCATCGCTGTATTGGCGGAGTAATTCGATATCAATTCTGGGGCGATAATAAAATCCTTCCAAATAACCAGCAGTGACTAACTTCATGAGATTTTTATAGCCCGTATAATTTTGGGCTAGCAGTATGAGATGGTTGTTCCCCCAGCCGCCTTCAGCCCGAGCCTTCTTATCGAAACGGCTGCCCACCGCCACATAAATCTCACAACCAATGATGGGTTTAATGCCGGTCTTTTTTGCTTCTTTGTAATACGGAACAACACTGAACATATTGCCGTGTTCGGTGAGGGCCACTGAATCCATGCCAAGGTCATCAATGGTATTCACCAATTGATCGATGCGCTGGGCACCATCCAAAAGACTATAGTCAGAATGGTTATGTAAATGGACGAATTCGGATGTCATGAAAGTGTTCCTGCGTATATGGCAATCAGTCCCATGAGAGTACTGAATTTTAGGAGCCGCGCGCCGTGCGTTGCGGACGAAATTCCAGGTTTATTCAGGAGTGAAACTACAACCACAACCAAGGGAATCTCAACGCCGAGAATTAACAAAATGCCATACCACATGCCGTAAGTTCCATTCAAAAATGGGATGAATGATCCAATGCCGATACAGGCAGATAAAAAGATGGTCAATTGGATTGCTCGATCAATCCCTGCAGTGATTGGGAATGTATTTAGGCCAACAGATTGGTCCCCTTCCATGTCAGAAATATCTTTCACTAATTCACGAACAAAGGTGAGCCCAAATGCCAATATCATGGGAATCCACATAGGAGCCATATTATCAAATGCAGCACCGCAAAAAAGAAAAGAGAGTCCTAAAATGAATGCGACGGTAACATTGCCCACCAAAGGCATCGATTTCAAATATTTACTGTAGACCACCATAAGCGGCATGGCGATGGCTATGCCGATGACTTTCGCAGATTCGGATAATTCCAAACAAAGGACTGTCCCAACAATAAAAAGAAGAATAGATAAAATAAGTGCTGTTTGTTTGGAAATATGACCTGATGGGATAGGACGCATGGGACGATTGATGAGATCGATTCTATAATCTACCACATCATTCAACGCATTGGCAGCTCCGGCATAACACATGACCACAGCCATGATTAAAATCACTGTGTCCGTTTCATGGAGGACGCCCAAGATGGCAGAGGCAATCACCATGGCCAGTCCGCTTGTGAAAACATTCAACGGCCGGAGAAGTTTGATATGATAGTAAAAAGCGTTTATCATTGTTTAGAAATTAATGCTATTGCGAAGGAGTTTACGACTGTGGCAATCTGGTAATAAAACAAGATTGCCACATCCTCGTTACCGCTCATCCTCGCAATGACATTTATACAGGCACAATCAGCACACGGTCATCGCCATTGAAATCTTTGATTAACTCAGTTTGTTTATAGCCAGCTTCATCGAAAACAGATTTTGCCTTATTCGGATGATCGCCTTGACCAACTTCTAAAATCATGAAACCACCTTTGTTAACCAATGATTTCCCAACGTCTGCAAATCGTTTATAAAATGTAAGTCCATCCTTTTCATCCGTTAAGGCGACGGTTGGTTCAAAATCTTTTACATCTTTCATGAGTCCACCCATTTCATTTTTCGGAATATAAGGCGGATTGGAAACACCATAATCAAACTCACCATTCGGAATTTCACTCAGAAAATTTGATTGTTGAAATGAAACATTTTCTGCGGAATTATTTTCTTTATTTTGATTCGAAACTGTGAGCGCTTCTTTTGAAACATCCATCCCTAAAACTTTGGATTCCGGCAATTCCAATCCAAGCGTGATGGCGATACAACCAGACCCGGTCCCCACATCCAAAATAGTTGGTGCATTGATATTTTTCAATTTTTCTAAAGCAATATCAATGAGTCGTTCTGTTTCCGGCCTGGGAATAAGCACATGTTCATTTACCAAAAAATCTCGATCATAAAAATTGCAGGAGCCTGTTATGTATTGGAGTGGTTCTTTTTCCAACCGTCGTTTTACATAAGAACGAAGTGTCTCTAATTGTGGATGAGAAAGTGGTTCTTCAAACCGGAGATATACATCCATCCGACTGCAATCCAGTACAGCGCGAAGGAGCCATTCAATTTCACCACGGGGGTTTTCGAATCCCTTTTCTTTAAAATAGGATTCCGCCCAATTGATGAGATCGATGATGCGCCAAACTTTTGGCATTATAAGAATTGTAGAGTACTATTTTTTATAAAGGAATTTAAAACGGACATTATTCCGTTTCAGCAGCCAAGAGTTCTTGTTGTTCTGCCATCTTCAATTGTTCAATGATTTCGGTAATGTCACCATCCAAAATTTCATTTAAACGATAGGTGGTAAAATTGATACGATGGTCTGTCACCCTGCCTTGGGGGAAATTATAGGTGCGAATCTTGGCGGAACGATCACCGGTGGAAACCAGACTTTTACGTTCGGCAGCACGTTCAGCTGCGGCTTTTTCTTGCTCTGCAGCCAAGAGTCTGGATTTCAACACTTTCAATGCAGCGGCTCTATTTTTATGTTGAGATGATTCATCCTGACACGTCACCACCAATCCCGTGGGAATATGGGTAATCCGAATGGCAGATTCTGTTTTATTCACATGCTGACCGCCAGCGCCACTGGCACGGTACGTGTCAATTTTAAGGTCTCCCTCATTCACTTCAATATCCACATCTTCCGCTTCGGGAAGAACTGCTACCGTTGCGGCTGATGTGTGAACACGTCCGCTTGTTTCTGTTTTTGGAACTCGCTGAACACGATGGACACCGCTCTCATATTTGAGCATGCCAAATGCGCCTTGGCCTTTCATAGAAACGATTGCTTCTTTCATACCGCCAATACCTGTGTCCGAGGAATCCATGACCTTGAATGACCAACTATTCCGTTCTGCATACCGCGTGTACACGCGGAACAAATCTGCCGCAAAAAGTGCAGCTTCATCACCGCCAGTTCCTGCTCGAATTTCCAAGATCAAATTCTTATTATCCATGGGATCTTTTGGCAGGAGAAGTTGTTTTAATTTTTTTTCTAATTGAGTTTGTTGTGCTTCTAATTCAGGTAATTCTTCTTGGGCGATCTCTTTTAAATCTTCATCCTCACCTTCCAGCATCTCTTTGTCATCAGTGATTTGATCTAACACAGAAACATATTCTTTACCTACAGTCACTATTTCTTCCAAAGAACTGTGTTCCTTGGCGATGGCAGTTAATTTTTCCTGATCACCAAAAATTTCAGGGTCAGCCATTTGCTCTGCTAAGTGAGAATGTTTTTCAATAATGGCTTGGAGTTTGTCTCTCACCCGATGGCCTCTGCCGTGTATTCTTGCCCCACCATGTCTTCGTACCGATCACCAAAGGCTTCTTTCAATGCAGTGATGGATACTTCCACCATGTCATTTTCCGGTTGTTTTGTGGTAATGTTTTGAAGCCACAGTCCCGGTTGTTTTAGAATACTAAAAAAGATGGAATCACTTTTTGCAGATAATTTGATCAATTCATAGCCCACGCCTGAAACCAGTGGAATTAAGGGTAAATGTGCCAAAAGTCGGATGGGCAAAGAAATAGTCCCTAAAAAATACATCACGATTGTATCCACAATGGCAAAAACCAAAATAGCTGACAAAAGCACAATAAATAAAAAACTCGTACCACACCGTGGATGTTGTGTTGGGAATGATTGAGCGTTATCCACATTAACATCTTTTCCGGATTCAAAATTGTACACCACCCGATGCTCTGCGCCATGATATTGGAACAACCGCCGTACATCCTTTAACATCGAAATCGCCAATAGATAGATAACAAAAAATGCAATCCGAAATCCACCTGAAGCCAAGTTGAACCACAAAGCTTCTTTTTCAATATTCATGAGTTTTGTGGTAATCCACATGGGGGCCACCATGAATAAAGTAATCGCTAGCCCAATGGCAAATACCGTTGAAAAGAATTCACCCAATTTACTTTGTTCACCTTCTTCAGGCATGGCGATATCTGCGGAATAATTCAAAGTCGCCATCCCCATTTTCATAGCTTCGTATAAGGATGCCATGCCGCGAAAGATGGGTTTTTTCCAAAAGTTTGATCGTTCCGTAATGGACTGAAATTCTTTCTTCTGAATATGAATTTCTCCTTCCGGATCTCGCACTGCTGTAGCATAAGCTCCGGGAACACGCATCATCACGCCTTCAATGACGGCTTGACCGCCAACCAGGATGGATGGTTTCATGGTGAAGAGTAAAAGTGATTTTTTCATTTTGAATAAAAAAATGGCTCTACCCAGTTGTCTCAACTGAATGCAGAGCCATTTTAAAGATCGGTTTAGCTACTTACGGCCGTATTTTTGATTGAATTTTTCGATACGTCCTGCTGTATCTACCAGGTTTTGTTTTCCGGTAAAAAACGGATGAGATTTATTTGAAATCTCAATTTTGCACAACGGATATTCGTTGCCGTCATCCCAAGTGATAGTTTCTTTTGTTTCTACAGTGGAACGTGTCAAAAATGCATAATCACATGATGTGTCTTTGAAAACCACCAAACGGTAGTTGTCTGGATGTACACCTTTTTTCATGATTGACTCCTAATTAAGCAATTTTTTCTAAGGCTGACCTTACCCGATCAATCCCTTCTTTAATGATGTCTGTGCTGGTTGCATAAGAAAATCGAATATGTCCCGGAGCGCCAAAGCCATCACCGGGTACTGAAACCACGTTTGCACAGCCCAAAATATACTCAGAAATATCGAATGTATCCTTGAGTTTCTTTTCATCAACTTCTCTGCCAAGATAGGATGAAAAATTAGGAAAAACATAAAATGCACCACCGGGAATAGCACAGGTTACGCCGGGCAATGCATTCAATAATTTTACAATTAAATCGCGGCGTTCTTTAAAAGCATGCTTGAATTCATCTACACAAGATTGATCACCGGTAAGTGCTTCAATACCTGCTTTTTGTCCAATAGAATTGGCGCAAGATGTGGCTTGCCCTTGGATTTTTGACATTCCTTTTATGATGTCTCTTGGGCCAGCTGCATAGCCAATCCGCCATCCGGTCATGGCATAGGTTTTTGACAAACTTAAACAAGTAATAACTGTGGCACCAACGCCGTGATCTCGATTCAATTTTTCCGTGCTTACAAATTCACCGTCATACACCAATCGCTCATAACATTCATCAGAAATCACTACCCAATTATGTTCTTTGGCTAATTTCAGAGTTTCAAGAATTGCTTCTTCTCTCCAAATTCCACCGGTGGGATTAGATGGCGAATTCAAAATGATGCCTTTTATATTGGGAGAAATTTTGGAAGCTAAATCATCAAAGTCCGGTTCAAAATGA
The DNA here is from genome assembly GCA_964001155.1 of uncultured bacterium. GTDB lineage: Bacteria > Fidelibacterota > Marinisomatia > Marinisomatales > UBA1611 > CAXFCD01. Next base: position 15,642 of record CAXFCD010000171.1, read on the forward strand.
TTTTCTGCTATGGTATCGACCAATACAGGCTCCGCATCTGCTAATCGAACAAACTCAGGAAAAGAGACCCAGTATGGCCGAAAAACAACAACCTCATCACCTTCGCCAAAAAGAGCTTGGCATACATTATATAGACTTTGTTTTTCGCCATTGGAAACAAGAATATCTGCCGGTTCGTATGAGATGCCATTTTCTCTTTCCAATTTTTCACAAATGGCTCTGCGAAATTCGATCATACCTGGGCCGGCGGTGTATTTGGTGAAGCCATCATCCATGGCTTTTTTACCGGCTTCTATGATATGGGAAGGGGTATTGAAATCCGGCTCACCGACAGAAAAATTGATCACATCAATTCCTTCGGAACGCATTTCTGCAGCCCTGGTGGCCATTTGTAATGTGAAAGATGGAAGGACCTTATGGACTCGGTCCGAAAGTTTATAGCTCAAAGTTTATGCTGGCGCTTATGGTGTTTTTCAGTGTTGAATTTTGCATCTTCCGGATTCTCCTCCGAAACCCAATTATCTTTCTTTGGTCCATCATCTTCAATGTCAAATTCTTCTGAAAAGACTCTTCCGGTTCTGGGTGGCCGGCGTTTTTGTTGCTCGTTCCTGTTATTATGTTTTTTATAAGGACGTCCATGTTTTTTATTCTTTTTGGGACTAGAGTTGGGACGAGGTTGTTGTGCTTTTGTTGCTCTTCGCCGTCTTCGGCTGGGTTTGGGAACATCCGCTGCTGAAACACTTTCCAAATCTTCAAACTTTTCTGGTGTAGGTTCAGGTGATTTTTCTGTGGCTTCACTTTTCAATTCTTCCTCATCAAATGTGAATGAGTCTGGATTAAACATGCCATAGATGGTACCAAATCCGCGGGTGATGCCATTGCCAACACCGATATAGTTTGGCAGAACAAAATTGGTTTTGAATTCACCCATGAAAGCGCCCCATTTATTTTCGTCTACTGGACGAGGAAAAAGGCTGGATACTTTTACCTTTGTGAAAATATTGTCTTCCAGGTTTACACCAACCTCATTGGCCAAGAAGATAATATTTTGCCCCAATAGACGATTAAGGAATGATGGTTTTTCCTGATTGGTTAAAAAACGGTACCGCCCGCCTGTCATATGATTCAAAGCCACCCAAGGTGTAATAAAACGGTATCTGACTAAGCGGCTGGAGGGAATAAACTGTTGTTTGGCATTTTCAATATCGCTGTCTTGTACTTCAAAGGTGATATTCCCAAAGTCGAATATTTCAAATTTTTCTGCTAAGGACAATACAGGATCTACTCCCTCATGTATACCAATAATGTAGATCTGCTCATTCAATATTTTGACTTGGACTCTTGGGTAAAGAAATCGATCACGGTAAGAACCATCCAGCATGGGAATAATGGGTTCATCAGAATATTGGCGCATAAAAACACCTTTCACTTGATAGGGAGTTTTCCGCACGGGCTTATCCGTGATAACACGAACTACAACTGATTTTATATCTGGAAAAGTATCACTCATCTTACTTAAAAATTAAACCTGTATTTATTGACTCATTGTATCTAAGAACTCGGCATTGGACTTTGTCCGTTTCATGCGATCAAGCATGAATTCCATAGCTTCTTCCACTTTCATATCATTCAGTAATTTGCGCAGAATCCACAATCTGCCCAACTCTTTTCGTCCCAGAAGAAGTTCCTCTTTCCGGGTACCAGACCGAATAATATCAAATGAAGGGTACACTCTACGGTCGCTCAACCGGCGATCTAGGACCAATTCCATATTACCTGTACCTTTGAATTCTTCAAAGATGACCTCATCTGCCCGACTGCCGGTGTCAATCAGGGCCGTAGAAATAATGGTTAAACTACCGCCTTCTTCTGTATTTCTTGCAGCACCAAAAAACTGTTTTGGTTTCTTCAGCGCATTGAAATCTACACCGCCCGACAATATCTTGCCACTATGAGGTATCACAGCATTATGAGCACGAGCTAAACGGGTAATGCTGTCTAAAAGAATGACAACATCATCTCCAAACTCCACCATTCGCCTTGCTTTTTGCAACACCATATCCGCAACAGATACGTGTCGTTCTGGCGGTTCATCAAATGTAGAACTGATTACTTCAGCATCAACATTCCGTTTCATATCTGTCACTTCTTCAGGTCGTTCATCAATCAACAAAACAATCCGTTTTGTTTCCGGATGATTTTTGCTAATGGCATTCGCCAACTTTTGAAGCAGAATTGTTTTCCCTGTTTTGGGTTGTGCAACTATGAGTCCGCGTTGACCTTTCCCAATAGGTGCCATCAAGTCCATGATACGCATAGACAGGTTTTTCTCATCAGTTTCTAGTTTAAATTTTTCCTCAGGATAGAGCGGTGTAAAATTATCAAAAAGGATAAGTTCTTTCAGTTTTTGAATCGGTTCTTCATTCACTGTCTCCACTTTCAACAACGCATAAAACCGTTCTTTAGATTTTGGCGGCCGGATTTGACCTGTAATGAGATGACCCGTTTTGAGTCCAAAACGCTTGATTTGAGATGGGCTTACATAAATGTCGTCGGGGCCAGGTAAATAGTTAAAATCCGGTGACCGGAGAAAACCATACCCATCCTGCATGACCTCTAAAACACCGCGTGCGGATAGAACACCCTCTTTCTTCGCTTGTGCTTCTAAAATACGGACAGTTAATTCCTGTTTATTGAGTCCGGCTACGCCGCCATCTATATTAAGCTTTTGAGCTAATTCCGTGAGTTCCCGAATTTGCAGGGATTGTAATTCGTTAAGATCCATATAATTTAAAACCTGTTAATAATTTTTGGAATTGTAAAAATATAAGTCTCCGGGGGGATACTGGAGAGAGGAGAAGTTACATCAAATAATACCCGAGTCAAAAGATATTTCAAATTCAGCGAATACTTCATCTGCAATATAATGACTCCCGAAGATGATGCCCACTCCGTTTACATCTATGTTTTGCTTTAATTGGATCAAACCTGATGTTACAGAATCGACAGGTTGGTTTTCCAACCCCTCGGACTTCAGTTTTTTTGATAATTCAATTTCGCCCATTAAAAGTCCATTTTGATCCGTTGTAACAAATAACTTAGAAAATTGGCCTACAAGTTTTTGAACGAGACGATCCAATGCTTTATCACCTTTCAGGCAAAACAATCCTATCAATGGTTCACCGGGAAATATTTTCCGAATTGTTTGTATGAGAAATTCCACTCCATCCTCATTGTGAGCTACATCATAATAAATACGGTCATTTAACTGCTGGATACGACCGGGCCAAACCACCTTCTTTAATCCATTTCGGATCACTTTATTTGGAATTTCAGGATCAAGCCGGTTAACACATTCAATGGCTAAGGCGCCATTCACAGCTTGGTACTCTCCAATGAGAGATGTAAAATATTTTTTTCCATTGTATTGAAATTCTGTTCCCAAGGTGCCAGGTAAAATTTCAGAGATTTCGGCCAAATCAAAAATAGGTGCATCCTTCTCATCTGCTGTTTGCTGAAGAATAGTTTTCACTTTCGGCGTTTGATCCGCGACAATTACAGGGACGTTCTTTTTAATAATCCCGGCTTTTTCACGGGCGATCTTCTCCAAGTCTTTCCCCAAAATATCCATGTGATCCATGGAGATATGGGTGATTACTGTCACCACCGGTTCAATCACATTTGTAGAGTCCAAGCGGCCGCCCAGCCCGGTTTCAATCACCGCCACATCCACATGGTGAGTTTTAAAATGATAGAGCGCCATGGCCGTCGAGACTTCAAAAAAGGTAGATTCAATTTCTTCAATTTCAGGCTCAGCCATTGCCATAAATGCAATAATCTCCTCATCAGAAATTGGTTGACCATTGACCCGAATTCTTTCATTAAACCGGATTAAATGCGGTGATGTGTATAAACCAACTTTCTGTCCCGATGCCTTTAACATACTGGCAAGTTGAGCGCAAGTGGACCCCTTTCCATTGGTGCCTGCCACATGTATCATGGTGAGATCTTTTTGCGGATTCCCGATATAATCTAACAATCGGACTGTATGCTCCAATCCCAGTTTAATCCCATGTCGCTGGAGATTAAAAAGAGACTCTAAAAGAGAAGAAAACTCAGGAGATGTCAATGTGTTGGATTGAACTGATGGTGGCTTTTAAAAACCGTCCGGCAAGCGCTTCAAATGATTCGGGAGAATCCGTAGCAAAACACTGAATTTCTCCGGGTGTTTCATCTGCGAGTAAGTTTTTCTTTTTCAGGACTGCATGAACCGCGGTGGCAGTGGCTTGCCCGGAATCAACTAATTGAACATTTTCTCCTAATACATCACTGATGACAGGCTTCAACAGAGGATAATGGGTACACCCTAAAATGACAGTATCAACGGAAGATCCGATAATAGAACTCAAATAGTTCTTCGCAACGGATTCCGGAACGTCACCAGACACCCAACCCTCTTCCGCTAAGGGAACAAATAAAGGACAGGCTTGACTCACAACAGAGATTTCACCATTAACTGCCAACAGCCTTTTTCCATATGCATCGGATCTGATGGTAGCGTGAGTGCCCAATACACCGATTTGATGGTTTTTCGTTGCAGTGATGGCGGACTGGACACCGGGGGCAATCACACCAATGATAGGCAAATCAAAATTAGATTTTAAATATGCCAAGGCTAAGGATGAAGCTGTGTTACAAGCCACTACAATCATTTTACAATTCTGGTTGATTAGCCATTCAGTGATCTCTTTGGAAAACGTCTGGATGCGTTCCTCACTTTTATTGCCATATGGGACTCGGGCCGTATCCCCCACATATAAGATAGATTCTTGGGGCAATGTTTTTGCCATTGCACCTACAACGGTAAGTCCGCCAATACCGGAATCAAAAACACCAATGGGCCTATTATCCACTTCTATTCCTCTGCCAGGAGTTTTTCACGCGAATACTTAAAATGCATAATTCCGGCATAAATCGCCTCTGCAATGTTCTGTTTGTATTTTTCTTGTTTCATTTTTTTCTCTTCTGCCGGATTGGAAATAAAGCCCACCTCTACAAGAACATTCGGCATTGATGCGCCATAAAGAACATAAAACCCTGCTTGTTTCACACCGCGGTTGGGTGTGGTGAGTTTTTTATCCAGTTCCATCTGGATCATAGCTGCCAAATCTTCACTCTCTTTCAAGTACATACTTGATGTCATTTCTGCCATAATCTGCATTTCACCGGTGAGTTTCTTATAATTTCCGGCTTTTTCTTCAAACTTAATGACTGAGTTTTCACGTAATGCAACATCAATAGCATCATCACTTTTTGCCAAACTATACAAATATGTTTCAAATCCCTGTATCTTACGATTATTATTTGAATTTGTATGGATACTAACAAAGACTTTTCCATTTGCATCGTTCGCAATTTTTGTTCGTTTGTTTAAAGGAATAAACACATCCTCTTCCCGGGTATAAATCACATTTATATTGGTCTTTTTTTCCAAAAGATGTCCTACCTTTCTTGTAATGTCCAACACCACATCTTTTTCTTTCGTTCCATATTTGCCTAAAGATCCAGGGTCTTTCCCACCATGTCCCGCATCCAGAACAACTGTATCCAATCGTTGGCGATCTTTCACATCTTCAATCCGTTCTTCTATTTTTCCAAGGGGTGTTCGCAAGGTGATGACAATTTCGTTGGGATCTAAACTTTGGTACCATTCATGGCTGATTATTTCCGTCCCCAATTTAAAAGCTACTTGTGCCGTTTCACCAATTTGATCAGACTCAATTCGTCGTACTGCACCGCGAGTTAAACCATGATTGATGCGGGTTGTATCCACCATAGCACCCGCAACTGTTAAATAATACCAGCCGTGCTTATTGATAAATGAACTTATATTTCTCTCAGAAAATGGTTTTCGGGTGGTGAGCCGAATGATTGTTCCATTAGATTTCACATCTATATGAATCCCAGTGATGTTAAATCGCACTACATCAATATCCAGAAATTCCTTCTTGGGATCAAAATTAATTCCCGGTAAAACAGTGGATTTTAAAATGTTCAGAAATTCCTCAGCTGGCACATATAGGTCATTGGATTTTACTTGCGTAATCTGTGGCATTTGGTAGGGTTGATCATCAATCATGACAAAACTGGTACGCCCGGATATTTTTATTTTGCGGCCGGCGATATAAAGAACAAGTTTTTTCCGTTCCGCATTTTCATACAACTTAGAGGAAAGGGAGCGGGAAAGATCCTTGGCTGAAATATATAATTTCTTTGAATCCCGGAGCGTTTTGATTTCCGATTCTGTGCCTGAACTACGGTTAAAAACATGGACTTCTCCCCAAAGTGCGCTGGAGATTAACAGGAATGGAATGATTATTCTTATAAACATCAGATTGAATTTATCTTATCTGTTTGAAGGGGAACAAAGAAATAGCATTAAATCGAGACATTTATTTGCAAGGCACCTCTGAAAATTGGGACTATGTCAAAGTTCCAAGAATTCCACGCTGTTGAAAGGCGGAGATGTATTTCACTGTAATCACTGGTATGATAGTAAATACTGCTGCCTAAATAATGGCCTGACTGAGTGAACACTTTACTTTTCATTTCACCGGGCAGGTTTACATCCCAGTAATATAGCCAATTTTTTTCGTCTATTCTAGCCGTCACCCAATATATATTGATGCCCCACCGGTCCCATAGATGTTTCCCTCTGAACTGTATGCCCCAACTGGAAGGATTCCCATCTTGATTATGCTTTTCCTGAATTTGGCATTGATACGATTGGCGCTTTGATTGCGTCCACTTAATCGTTGTTTTAAATGTTGAAACAGGGAAAGCTGAAGATTGGTATTCTGTATAATCGTAATGCTCAGAGGATGATTCTTGGATCTTCAATTTTGATTGAATCCTGAGTTTTGTGTTAAATCTATGTTCAATATTGATTCCGGTCTCATGGCCGTATTTTTGAAATTCACCTTCTATTTTTCTTATCCGGGAAAACAGGTCTGAATATATATTTACCATAGTTTGGTGTAGGCGAAAACGAATCTCTTGCAACACGCCCATTTCTCCTAATTCTTGGTTATTCCAGTTCCGGAAAACATTATCCCGCAGGGCAAAATAATCCGGATCAATTTTTCTAAGTACAAAACCGTAGTGGAATGATTTGTGTTTCAACTTGCCGCCGCCAACTATCGCATTTTTATTTTGAGACGTGTAAGCCAATTCAGAAAATAATTGCCAATTTGATACTTGATAATTTCCGTAAACTGAAGTTGCCAAATTGGTCAAGTTGTCCTTATCATTATTCCAGGCAGCACCACCCAGGATGAAGCCCACATGACCATGTTGAGTCTCTCTTCCCCAGTCTGCAATTCCAACTGTTTCAGAAATATTCCCTCGATTTTCAATCTGACTCTTGGAAACGTGAAGACCGGAATTTGAGGTTTTGAATTTTTTCCTTTCCAAAGAGCCGTCCAAATTCCTATAGGAAATACCAGCAGTTAGAATTCCCTGTCTTAAAGGCTGTGTCCAACCTAATCCTTGATAAGCCCAAGATTCATGCCCAGACCTGAATGGTTGAATTCCTCTTCCCCGGCGTAAGGCTGAATTGGTTGTCCCAAAATCTGATTTCACAGGAATAGACCGCCAACTCACCAACCCATGTCCCAATAACATTTGATAATTCCCAATGGTATAATCAAAATTTTGAAACTTTGTTTTCAAAAACAGGGAATGATAATCCAAGATATCGACCTCCTGCGGGTCTCTTTCACCGAGGCCACCAACTGTAAATTGTCCAAAATCCACGGTGCCAAACCACTTGTATTGAATGCCATCAGTACGGTTCATTCGGTGTAAAAAAGTACCTTTCGTTTTTGATATTGCTACATCAGACCAAAGATGTACTGTTAAGATTTTTAATCGAGGGGAATTATCAACATTGCCCAGTTTTCCATTCTTGAATTCTTCCAAGGCGAGGGTTTCCTCAGCGGATAGAAAGGACAATTGAGTAAGCAGTGTTGCGGATTCCGGGGTTAAGGAATTGTGTAAAAATTTAAGGTTGTTCAGCAATAGCAAATCAGATTCCGGTAATTCCTTTTCCGGGTCAAAGTTTTCAATGATATCATATTGACCCAGCGTAGTATCATGGAATACGAGTGTAACTAATACCAGTTTGATAAGTGCTGAGGCCAAGGTTTGCATGAGAAAGATAACCTATTTCAATTCGAAAATTTTTCCAATGAATATAACCTCCTGTTGTAAAAATATTAGGCTGATGAACTTTACCAACTGCAATGGCAATTTGATTAAATGGTTGATAGATCAGCCCCAAACGGACACTAATGGGAAATTCCGTATCTTGGACAAGGGAAACTTGACCCCTAATCTGATCGTGGGGCTTTGCCAAAAATCCGGTGGCTATCACTTGGGGAAGCTTTTCCCGGGATTGCCCAAGTACCGGCCGATTAACATTTAATAATGAGATGATTGATTCAACATTGGATCCCATTGCGTATCTGATGGTGACTCTTGATCCAATGGCCACAGCTTGCCCATAATTGGTGATACTCAATTGATACATATTCAGTGAGATTCCTATTTGAACTAATTCTTTATAATTTTTTCCACCCAAAATCGAAACTTGGGTTTCGCTGTAATTCGGATTCCCAAAACGAGACAAACCCAATCCGACACCATATTGATGAAACGTCCCGCCTATGACAAAGCAGGATTGGGTGAGAGATTTTAAACCAAATTTCCGGTGATGACTCCCTGCACTAAATAAGGATTGGTTATTCGAAATAATTGTTGGATCGGAAATAGCTCCAAGTGAATTGGCATATAATGAAAAGGGGAAAGCGCCGGCAGCATTTTGAAGGGGGGATATTTTTTCTGATTCAAATGCGCTTTCGAGAGAGTTGGGGCAGAAGAATACCATACTGCAAAACAGTAAGGTGCGAGACACATGGCAGAAGTTTTGATGGAGGGCCATGGTATCTTTAAATGAATGCGCCCCGGATAATAACCGGGGCGCAGCAGCGGATTTTAAATTCGCGCTATTTTTTGTCGTACCACATAACGAGTATCATTAAAGCGAGTATCCCTGCGAACCCTGCGTCTCCAAACTGAGCCATTACACGACCCAGTCCGGCGATGACTCCAAAGAAGTCATCAAACAAAATTCCTACAATGATACCTACGATAACTAAGGTCTTGAGCAAGTCAACGACTTGATCAATCCACTCGTTAACGGTCTGCAATGCATCTTTCAGCATAGTTTCCTCCTGTTGTCATGCACGGGGCCAATGGTTACCAAGACTCCGTGTCAATACCTGTGTGTTTATCCCAGAAACGAGAGAAAAACCAGCAGAGCTAGCAGACCGGCAAAACCACCATCCAGAAATGTATTTACCAGATCAACAATCCCACCAATTGGGTCAAATTGTGTGGAATAAACAATGTTGACAAAAACGAAGAGCACAATAAGTGCCTTAATAATGCCAACGATTCCTGACGCTGCGTTTTGTACGGTTGAGTTCACATCAGCCATGCCGATACCTCCATGGTTTGGTTCTTTGGTAAGAACTGAGACATTTTATCCAAGTTCTTTCTATTAGATTGACACTCATTATTCGTGGAATTTGAGGTCAATCCCTTTTGATTGACCAAATTTACAAACAAAGAGGATATTGGCAATATTTTTATTTAATGGGTCTTCTTTACTCGAGACAATAAGTTTTTTACAGCTAAAGAGACTTTTTCCGGTGCAATGGCATCCATGCATTTTGAACATAATCGCCAGTGGTTCCGTTTATGATGACACGGCAATTCCGGACTAACAATTTCAGTCCATCTACCGAGAGGGTGTGTCAAATTCGGATCTTGAGAGCCAAAGAGAGTAAGGACGGGGATTCCTACATAAGCCGCAAGATGCACCGGCATTGAATCAATGCCAATCAGCATCTTTTGATTTTTTAACCAGTGTTTAAACTGAACTAAATCACCTTCAAATATTTCTATGTTAATTTTCTTATCATTTATTCTTTGAATAACAGAGCCTGTTTCCAGGATTTTTACAAAAGCAATATGATGGTCTCTCGATAGTAAATTAATCAATTCCACCCATTTTTCTTCCGGCCACAATCTTCTTGGATCAGTCCCCCCGATGTGGATAACGATGAATCCATCATCATTGAAAACAGAATCGCCTTGACCCCTTTTTTCTATCTCACAGCCAAGATGGGATATTAATTCTAACGATCGATTTGTCTGGTGAACGCCAAAGGAAGGGTTTTTCGGATCACTAAAAAAAAATGAACCGCCGGTATCCGTATATCCAAGACTCATTTTAGGTTTTACATGCCATAAAAACCAACTATTTCGAAGATCGCCTTTAAAATCAATGGCCAAATCAATATTTTGATTTTGAAAAGTTCTCGCAAAGGAACGCGCGCAGAACCACCTTAACGGTGAAAAGCTCCACGTCGTCCAGGGTACATCAATGCCAATAACTTTATCCGCTAATTCTAAATCTCGTGCAAGGGGTTCTCCTGCGCTGCAACACAGGAGTGTGATCTTTGCTTTCGGAAACCTTTTCTTTAATGACTCCAAAACTGGTACGATGAGAAGAATATCACCAATCCGTTGATATTGACAGACCAAAATTGACCCAATATCCTCATGATTAATTTTGTGTGCCTGGCGGAATAAGTTAAATAAAAAATAAATTGGCCAAATCAGAGTACTTACAATCCGAGACCAAAATATATACCGCGGATTATACACATCACCATTCATACCGGCAGTCCCAACGTTCGATAATAATCATAGAGTTTTTCAGCCACATGATTGGTATCATGGTTGGCCACAACCCAATTTCTCCCCTCTTTGCCCTTGGCTGAAATTTCTTGTCTGTCCTGAGCCAAGTTTCCCAAAACGTGTCCGAGATTATTTCCATTTACATTCACAAAAGGATGATCAGGAATAAAAGAATTATATTTTTCATTCATTTCCGTCAATGTGCAAATACCCATGGATAATGATTCCACAGAATTCATGCCATAGCCCCAACCGCCTTTATCACCAATTTGATCAATGAAAATATCAGACTTGGACTTTCTGTCCAATGCAACTTCATGAGGTAGGTTTTCTATCAAATCAAACTGTATTAAACCTTCTGATGCCAATGTTTCACAAATTGAAATAATTTTATTTGACCCTTTATAGAACCGGTTTGTGGGCGCATGGGCAACTCGTATTTTCTCATTTAGTTCATTCTTCGGTGAAAATTGGGACGTATAGTAAGGTAAAAACAGGTATTCAATATTCGGATGTTTTTCTAAAAGGTCCACCTCATTGGTCAAATTCTGGTGAGACAATGAATCTATTGAGGGCATGACGCCCCGGGACCGTAAATCTTCCCCGTGGTAATGAGCAATTATTTTTTTCCCTTTCTTATACAGTTCTTTCACAAAGAATTCATTTTTCAAAAAATCAGAACCACTTTCAAAATGAACTACATCAAAATTGTACAAATCAAATTTTTCTATCGCTTTTTCTACAATCGGTTTCCAAAGCCAATCTTTGAATTTGAAAAACATGCTGTCAAACCAGCCCTCGGGCTGCCAAACAGGTGGATATCCTTCTTTGGATTTAAAATATCCCTCCTCCCCACGGTATAGTTTATAAATAAAATTCCTGAGAGTAGACATTTTTGTACCTGTAAAATTGAAAGGCAAATTGAGACAAATATCTTCTTCGAACTTTTTCGGAGATTGAAAAAAGGTAACCGTACGGCATTCATGGCCACGGGACTCATGCTCTCTTTTCCACAGGGACAGGGTCCCAACGGTATTTTCAGGGGAAATGTAAAGGATTTTCACAGAATAGTATCGTTAGTATGGTTTATAATTTAATTCGTTCCTGGATAAGGTAAATTAAGGTCTATGAAGCAAAGATGGTATACCGAGGTTAACCTACAACCTGTGTTAGGGATTGTCCTTTTGAGTTTAGTTTTGTTTCAATTCTATACTGAAACCCAATCGATCCTCCTGCGCTAGAATAAATACGACTTGAATGAATCCAGATTGGCTATTAATAAAAAATTGTGTCTCGGGAGTGAAAATCATGCCGGGAGCATACTCCAGTTCGGTGTGCTGTGGACCTGTGTTTCAGAAGGAATCCGGTTGATCGGGCATCACAGTAACAATAAAAAGATTACACCTTTTCTTAATTCATTGGAAAAGAGAGCCATTTATTTTGAAAATATTTATGCTCAGCATTCCCCTTCCAGTGGGATATCAGACGGTGATTTTTGCCTGCTCACCGGGTTGTAACAACCTGGGTATAAAGGTTCTTTTATCTGGTTCTGAATTATTATGTTGAACGAACCGGTGAAATACAAAGGATGGATAAGAATCCAGTGGATCGCTCTACCATGAAAGCAACTCGGAGATTTCTACGCTAAATTTTGCAGGCTTCGATAAAGATCCAGTAAAACAGATTCAATCTTTTCCCAGTTATATTGATTATTAATGAGTTCACGATTTTGTTTGGATTGGTTTCCCAACAATTCAGGATTCTGGAATAAATTCAACAATCCATCCGCAATAGAACGAGCTGAGCCCGGATTTGACCATTGGATTGAATCATGTACATGATGGCGAATAGGCGGCAGATCCGAGGCAACAATCCCACAGCCAGCCGCCATAAATTCAAATAATTTTGTTGGTGTATTATTTAGGGTTAAGGGATTTTTTCTGAAAGGAATGACACCCACAGCAGATTCACTTAAATACGCCCAAACTGCTTCATGGGGAACTTGTGGTAACCAGTTAATATTATTTGAAAGATCAAGTTTTTCAATAAGGGAGAATATTTCATCCTGAAATTCTGGTGTTCGAAAGGTGCCAAGAAGTGTCAAAGAAATATCTGGGATTTTTTTGCCAACGATCAGAATTGATTCTACCAATTCCTTGATGCCTCTCTCCGGACCCAAATGACCATGGTAAAGAATTGTATTTCCTCTGCAACCATTTTTGGGTCGATCGACAATAGAAGACTGGAGCGGAAAATTCTCAATAATCAGTGGGTCAAATCCTTGATCTGCAAAAAGACAATCATTCAATATTGGATTGGCCAGTAAAACCCGATCCACCCATTTCAAATGATATTGTTCCTTAAACGTGCGTACTGAGATTAAAAAGTTCCGCAAAAGGGGATGGCGGGTGGAAAATGTTTCGCCTAAAAAACGAATATCTTCATGAACATCATAAATCACCTTGGAACCATACCTGAGTTTGACAAATCGGGCTAAAGGCAAAAGGTCATATTCATGAAAATGGAGTATTGAAGGCGGTGCGTTCATGAATGCCTCTTTTAATGCAGTTAAATAGGACTGCATATAAAATTCATTTGCCGGGAAATTCTTATGCTTCACCAACTCATCAGACAAATCCAAATCTGAGTCTGACCGTGTGAAATATTGGATGGGTTGATTCAATTTCTTTAAGGACAACAATTCCCGATGGTACACCCTTTCATCATCCGGGAAATGGTGGTAGGACACAATGGTAATCATGGTAGAAATGATTTCACGATTTGTTTTTCCTCAGGATTCAGGGCTAAGAAAAACCACAGAGGTAAATAAGCGAGAGACACCAACAATCGTTGCACAATGCTTTCGTTTATAAAAAATGAGAAGCCAATGAACAGTAAGGGGAAGATCCATGCTCTTATATTATAAGGGACAGGATACACATTCCGGATTCTGGCCCAAACGGAAGTACTCATACACAGTTGAGCTATCACTGTTGCCCATGCAGCGCCTTCAACGCCATAAAGAGGGATCAGGATAATATTGAGGCCCACATTCACACCCGCACCCACGGCTCGAAAGCCCACCACCCAGCTGGTTAATTCTTTTAAGAATACGCCCGGAAGTTGTATGATGTAAGTCCCATGAATAAAATAGGCCACCAAAATAATGCCCACCACCTGTTCCGCTGCCCAAAACTCCGGTCCAATCAAGGATTTCCCTGCCAATTGGATTCGCATGATTTCAGGAATCCAAATGGTTACAATAGAAATTATAAATCCCAACACGCCTAAAAAAACCGTCGCCACATGAGCAAATTCGAGTCTCGCACCAGGCTCCTTACCCCGCTTCAGGAAATAGGGTGTCCAACCCATATTGAATCCGGTGACAACAATCAAGCCCAACAAACCCAATTTATATCCTGCAGAATACAATCCCACACTGGCTGTATCCGCCAACCAAGCTAAAAGATATCGATCTGCTAATTCCATGATCATATTAAGAATGCCTGCGGGAAGGAAAGGCAGTCCAAACATCAAGATTGCCCTCATTACAGGCTGGGTGATTGATCTCACATTGATTCGTTTCGCTACAATTGGAAACGTGAAAATGAACAAAACCCCTGAAGCCCAAACATTGGCTAGAAGTACTCCTTCTACGCCCCACTGAAATTTCAATACAAATAGAATATTTAAACCCAGGGATAAGCCAACATTCAAAAGGCTGAATGCAACAAAAGGAACCGGTTTTTCTTCAGTGCGCAAAATGAGTAACGGTAAATTCCACATGGCATCCAAAAATAAAATACACGCTAAAAGAGTAACCCAATGAGGCTCATTAACACCCAGAACTGCGAAAGCAATTTTGTTTCTCAATGCGTACAATATAAAGGAAATAACGAAGCTGGACACCAATTGCAGAATCATAAGCGTTGAAATATAACTTGTGCGATCGGAACCTGATTTTTGTACGGAAAATTTCATCAAAGCTGTATCCATGCCATAGCGATACAAAATCAGTGTCAAGCCCATAAAGGCATAGGCCAAGGAAATAACCCCATACTCATCCTGTGAAAAAGCGTGGGTATAGAGCGGGAGTAACAGGAACGTCACCAACCGGGCCAAAACATGCCCGAAGCCGTAAATCAGAGATTGTTTTCCCAGTGCTTTAATTGACATTTTTTCTACAATTTGAGTTCAATCGTATCTCGGAATATGCCGCTGGCGCCAAAATTTTCCTTGAACCTCCCCAGCCCCATATTGGGTTCACCATTCACGGTAAAAATGCCAAAATCATAAATTTTAAATTTGGTTTGGATGGCCCAATCAAAAATAGAGTAGAACAAAAGGTTCACTGCACGGTAATCCTGGAATGCTTCGTCATGGCTAATATAAAACGCCAATACAACCTGTTCATTTACAATAAAGTTCACCACGCCTGCTACCATTTTGTCATCAACAAATGCGCCGAATAAATTTATCCTTTCCGGGAAACGGTTTTGAATGTTTAGCAATTCATCCAGAGTATGGGTTGGCGTTACGCCATGGCGGATATTCAGGTTTTGTTCCAAAATGCCATAGAAGGATTCAAAATCATTCGTCTGTTGAATAATGACACCTTTCTCTTGCGCATTTATCACAGCTCGTTTGTGGGATGGTCGAAATTTATCCAGGTTTTTTTCCAACGAATTTTCTAAAAAGAGAATGCTGGATACATCTCTTTTGGCGTAAGAAAACCCTTGCTTGAAAAACGCGAAATCCAGATAATTCGAGAGGCGCCGTTGGTACAGGGTCGGCGGTAGAGTAATCCGAATCCCGGAAAAATGATTCTCTTTTGCATAGGACACCAGCGCTTCCGTAATACCCATAGCATCGGCGATTGATAAGTTTTCCCGTACAACAAAGGATCCCACAGTTGAGCCGGGGTGGGACACTAAAACTCGTTCACCATTCATTTCCCATTCCGCTGCGGGGAAAACAGAAAACAATTTTCCTTTTTTTTCAATCAGGAGACTATGATCTTTGAACCGGTCTTCTGGATGATAATTTAGAAAGTGCCGAAGATGAAATAGTGTGCCATTATTGCCCGTAGGCACGAAGTCATCCCAGTGTGATTCATCCTCAGTGGTGTATTGTTTAAAATTGAACATAATTCCGATTTAATGGAAAACTTTGAATGTAGTTCCGAATCTTCGATTGGGTGTTATATCTATTGAATGGTGGTTGCCACTATTTCTAATTTGGTTATCTAATTTACGGGAGTAATTGTTGAATTCTGCTATTGAAAAAATTCATGCCCGGGAAATTTTGGATTCCCGTGGCAACCCAACTGTAGAAGTTGATATACATTTAACGAATGGTGTAACAGGCAGTGCGGCGGTACCCTCCGGCGCATCCACGGGAGACCACGAAGCTATTGAACTGCGGGACGGAGATAATAACCGTTATTTAGGCAAAGGCGTTCGAACGGCTGTCACCCATATTAATTTATCTATTGCCGATGCCCTTAAAGGCAGAGATGTCACCAACCAAGTGGACATTGATCAACTGATGCTTGATCTTGATGGTACCGAGAATAAATCAAACTTAGGCGCTAATGCATTGTTAGGTGTTTCCATGGCTGCTGCACACGCTGGCGCAAAAGTAACAGGTCGACCTCTTTACCATTATTTAGGCGGAGACAAAGCAAGAATACTTCCTGTTCCCATGATGAATATTCTTAATGGCGGCAGTCATGCAGATAATACGGTGGATATCCAGGAATTTATGGTGTTCCCCTTTGGGGCAAACACATTTTCTGAAGCGCTACAAATGGGAACGGAAGTGTTCCACCACTTGAAAACTGTATTAAAATCCAAGAGCATGAACACTGCTGTTGGCGATGAAGGAGGTTTTGCGCCAAATTTGTCCTCTAATGAAGAAGCAGTGGAAGTCATTTTGGAGGCCATTGAAAAAGCAGGATATACATCCGGGAAAGATATACACTTGGCCTTGGATGTGGCAGCCAGTGAGTTATACCAAGACGGTCAATATCATTTAGAATCGGAAGAAAAATCCCTTTCTTCGGAAGATATGGTATATTACTTGGGCACCTTGGCATCAAAGTATCCCATCGTATCCATCGAGGATGGTCTCCATGAGGATGACTGGGAAGGGTGGAATCATTTTACTGAAGAATTTGGGGACAAAATCCAAATCGTTGGGGATGACTTGACCGTTACCAACATCACCCGCCTTCAGCGAGCTATTGATGAAAACAGTATGAATGCAATTCTGGTTAAATTAAACCAGATTGGCACTGTGACTGAAACCATCCAGGCAGTAGAAATGGCCCGGAATGCCGGATATGGCGCTGTCATTTCCCATCGTTCCGGTGAAACGGAAGATACAACCATTGCTGATTTTGCAGTGGCTATGGGGATGGGACAAATCAAAACCGGTTCCGCCTCTCGTACAGATCGCATTTGCAAATACAATCAATTATTAAGAATTGAGGAAGAATTAGGTGCATCAGCCCAGTTTGCCGGTATGGATGTTTTAGGAAAATCTAAATGACACAATACGCCAAAATGAAACGGCAAGGCCGC
>CAXFCD010000172.1:0-5160 GCA_964001155.1 uncultured bacterium
CTGGGGTAAACTGCGGGCTATGCCATTCAATACTGAACAATGTTGCCGGAAATTCATCCAGCAATTCTGATATCGCGAAACTCGCGGATGGACAGTACGGTCAGTAAAGGCCTGTAAAATCTTCCACAAAGACTCTCTGAGAAGCTCTGGAAGCTGTTTCCACAACAGTTCTTAACTCCTCAATGGCTAATTCCATTGGGTCTAACTGTTGCGCAAATGGCAAGGATATTGCAAGAATTAAAACTAGTTTTTTCATAGGACTAATGTCTCCGTTTTAAATATGGCGTACATTAAAGAAGCGGATCAAGGAATGATTTAAGCTTATTTTCATTAACGAATTTTAAGCTCACATTACTCAAAGATTCAACCTCTGATACGGGAAGAATAAATTCATACACAGCTTGGATTTCAACAGTCTCCATGGCAATTTGCATGGACCACCCTCCCACAGTGAAATCAATCAACGGTGAGAATTGGTGCTGAGGAACGTATAAAACTTTATCGCTGTTTCGGGCATGCCAATACGTTTCCGGTGTATCCGCAACCACGATTAAGGTATTTCTGTTTTGGTCAAAAATGCGAATCACAGGCACAATACGAAAAGCGCCTGATTTAATAGCATTCACATGCTTCTTGGGAAAATTGAATGAATTGCGATCGAAATAAAAAATGGTTAATGAGCCATTTTGCTCCAAGGCAGTGTAGGGCAACGTGGACAACATATCTTTAATGATCCTATCCTTCAACTGGTACACCACGGGAAAGCGAACGGTCATGTACAATTCGTCATCTTCATGGTATTCAAATTCCGGACGTTGAAGTTCCACGTTATAGGGATTAGTGAGCAATTGATCCAATACAGAGGACAGCATGGCCGTATTGGCGTCATTTTCAGGATTGTCTTCCAATTTTCGATCTACATCAAAATCCATGGTCCATTCGCCGGAATCAAAACGCGGAACATCTTTTTTAACCGGTTTATCTTTATCCTTTTTCCGGACTCTTGCACCTAAGAGAACATCCATGGAAGCTTCCAATTCAGCGATTTGTTGGTCTAAATTTGAAACGACTTTGTCCGCCTCCAACGAAACAGGATGGCGCTTTTTCTCTACTTTTGGTGTGGTGAATGCAGGGTAAAGAGATACTTTGGCCACTGGTGGTGCAGGAAAAAATGGTTTTATCATTTCCTGCGCAGCAGACCCAACCGCTTTATTCAAACCCGGGATTTGAGAATAAACTTCGGTCATTTGTCGGACTGCGAGTTCTTCCCATGTGGCCACATCTACCACTTGGATAGATACGTGGACCTTATCTAATTGCCGGTTGTACTTCCCCAAAACAAGAATATTTCTGGAACCCCGGGGTTGCTTCAGCATCAATGAGCGGTCGTTCATGATGACTTCCAGGTCATCTTTATTTTTTAAGCGGACACCATAATTATTTTTTAATTCCCGGGATACCATATCCGTTAATCCGGCAGCAATCCATTCCACCGCAGGATCATTTTGGATGTTGTCAAAGGGAAGCAAATACACATAAGTGTAGGGTTCCCTGGCTGAGAGAATGGTAAGAAAAAGTAAAATTGGCAGGAATGTCCGCATCCGTTGGCTCGGTTTCATAAACTCAAATTAGGGGAAAACATTGAATTAATCCAACCCAAAATCAGATTGATTTTATTGGCTGCTCCGTTTCATCATTTTTGCCCAAGAATCCCGCAAGGATACGGCACGATTAAATACGAGATTACCATCCGATGAAACTTTATCATCTATTACAAAATAGCCATTTCGTTCAAACTGATAGGTCAAATTTTCCGGTTTTGCTAAACTGGGTTCCAGTTTTGCATTGGAAAGTATTTCACAAGAATCAGGATTTAAATTGTGAATGAATTCACCACCTTCTTCCGGGTTCTCTTTTACAAAAAGACGATCGTACAACCGAACTTCCGCATTCACAGCATCATTTGCAGAAACCCAATGGATCGTTCCTTTCACCTTTCTACCATCAGGAGCGGAGCCGCCTTTTGTTTCGGGATCGTAGGTGCAGTGGAGTTCCACAGCCTCTCCCTCATCATTTTTGATGACATCATTACACGTAATAAAATAAGCATACCTGAAACGCACTTCTCTTCCAGGGCCTAAGCGGAAAAATTTTCTGGGTGGATCTTCCATAAAATCGGTTTGCTCAATATACAATTCTCGGGAAAAGGGAATTTCTCGTGTTCCGGCTTCAGGATCTTCAGGATTATTCACTGCGTCTAATACTTCGGATTCATCATCAGGATAATTGGTGATGACGACTTTCAGTGGTCGTAAAACGCCCATGACTCGTGGCGCACGTTTATTCAAATCTTCCCTCAACGAATTTTCCAATCGCGTCACATCAATGATGGAATCCCGTTTTGTCACGCCAACATCCTCAGCAAAATTGCGGATTGATTCCGGCGTATAGCCTCGTCGTTTTAATCCGGAAATGGTTGGCATCCGTGGATCATCCCAACCATCGACATGGTTTTCATCTACTAGTTGCTTCAGTTTCCGCTTGCTCATAACAGTAAAATTCAGATTCAATCGGGCAAATTCAATTTGCTGCGGATGATAGGTATTTAATTGCTCTAAATACCAATCATAGAGTGGGCGGTGATCTTCAAACTCCAAGGTGCAGACAGAATGGGTAATTCTTTCGATTGAATCCTCCAAACCATGAGCCCAGTCATACATGGGATAAATGCACCATTTTTCACCAGTTCGGTGGTGACTCGCATGGAGAATCCGATACATAACCGGATCCCGCATATTCAGATTCGGGTGCGTCATATCAATTTTAGCTCGTAGCACTTTTTCTCCATTTTGGAATTCACCCTCTTTCATCCTATTGAACAAATCAAGATTTTCTTCCAAGGACCGATTTCTGTAGGGGCTTTCTTTTCCGGGTTCAGTTAAAGTGCCGCGGGTGTTTCGAATTTCATCTCCGGATAGATCACACACAAATGCTTTCCCTTCATTGACCAATTGGACTGCAAATTCATACAATTGATCAAAATAATCCGATGCATAGAACAACCTGTCTTCCCAATCAAAGCCCAACCATTTCACATCTTTAATGATGGAATTGACATACTCTTCTTCCTCTTTCAACGGATTCGTATCATCAAAACGGAGATTACATTTTCCACCATTTTTTTCTGCCAATCCAAAATTCAGGCAAATGGATTTTGCATGTCCAATATGGAGATAACCATTGGGCTCCGGTGGAAATCGCGTTTGAACACGTCCATCCCACTTTCTGGAAGCAAAGTCATCATCAATGATCTTTTGAATAAAATTGGCCGATTCTTTTTGGTTTTCTGTCATATTAAAAATTTGTTAATGCTAATTCAATTCTTCTTAACACTGTCTCTTTTCCAAGAAGATTCAATATAGAAAATAGAGACGGGCCATTCACTGTTCCGGATATTGAAAACCGGATTGGTTTCATGACTTTCCCAAATCCATATTCGTTTTCTTCCATAAAGGATTTCAACTTTTCTTCCAGAGATTGTTCATCCCACGGTTCTAATTCATTTAAAATAGTTTTTACATTTTCAACAATATCACATGTGTCATCTTTCCAGAATTTTCTTAATTCTTTTTGATCAAAACAGGTTGGATCTTCAAAAAAATAACGGGAATGTTCCATGAGTTCTGTTAATGATTTGGAACGGATTTTCATTAAATCAATCACATTCATACAAAATGAATCTGAAGTTGAATTTCCCCAATCTGAATTTATTTGTCGGATTCCGGATAATATGTCTTCATTTGATTGTTTTGCTATATGTTGGCTAGATATCCAATTCAATTTTTTCTCATCAAAAATTGCGCCCTTTTTATGAACATGACTGAAGTCAAATTTTTCTATGATCTCTTTCAGGCTCATCACCTCCTCTTCCGTCCCGGGATTCCAGCCTAACAAGGATAAATAATTCAACAATGCTTCAGGCTGGTACCCTTCATCTCGATATGATTGAACGCCTGTTGCACCATGTCGTTTACTTAACCGCTTTTGATCCTGTCCTAAAATCATAGGCAAGTGAGCAAATGTTGGCACATCCCAACCAAAAGCTCGATACATTAGAATTTGTTTCGGTGTATTGGAAATATGATCTTCACCGCGGATCACATGGGTGATTTCCATATAATGGTCATCTACAACATTGGTCAAATTGTAAACAGGACTTCCATCTGAACGGGCAATAATGAAATCATCAATTTCGGTGTGGGATACTGTGATGGATCCATAGATCAAATCATCAAAGGATGTTTCTTCACCTTCCGGAACTCTTAGCCTAATTGTAAATGGTGTCCCTTTCTCCAATTCTGTTTCAGTTTCCGACGCAGGTCTATCTCGCCAAATGCCTGGATAAGAATAAGAACCGGATTCTTCCCGAATTTTATCCAATTCTTGTTTAGAAGCAAAACACCGATAAGCATGCCCAGAATCCAATAAGTGTGAAATTGCTTTTTGGTACATATCGGTCCTTTTGGATTGATAAACCAAGTCTTCATCCCAATCTAAACCGAGCCAAGTCATGGATTCACAAATTTGGTCAATATATTCTTTTTTTGAACGTTCCAAATCTGTGTCTTCGATTCGAACTAAAAATTGACCAGAATTGTGACGAGTGAATAAATAATTGAATAAGGCCGTTCTCGCACCGCCAATATGAAGTTGGCCAGTTGGGCTGGGTGCAAATCTTACGCGTGGATTCATAAATAAATTGAAAATTTTCTATCTCGAGATAAGCATGGAAATTACTGGTTGATCGTAGAGCAAAAAAGTCCAACAATCATCTTGATTGTTGGGACACTCGAAAAAACAAACCACCCTCAAGCAAGGATGCTTGATGGACTTTCTCAAGTCATATTTTAATTCATAGCATTAAAGAGTTATTTTAATGCTATTAAAGCCCCCCACAGGACAAACCCGAATTCAGACAGGAAAGTTTTGAAGCAGGATGGGAATATTTTTTGGATTGGTTGAAAAGCTATTTGAACTAAAAAAGCTCCAAATTTCTTCAGAGCTTTTTTGGCGGAGGGGGAGGGATTCGAACCCCCGAAGGGCGTAAACCCTTGCTGGTTTTCAAGACCAGTGCATTCAGCCAGACTCTGCCACCCCTCC
>CAXFCD010000173.1:0-13599 GCA_964001155.1 uncultured bacterium
CCTTGGAGTTTAATAGGTGTATTATCTGTTGGAATCGCAATCGCTTTATCAATCACAAAAGGGTTAAATAGTGAAAGGGTATTCATAGGGATTTTAGGTTTTGCGCTTTTATTCAATCTATTTGATTGATAATGAGTTCTAAAGCCCCACATTAGTGGGGTTTTTTGTTTGTGGGATGATGGGTAGATTTGGATATGGAAGAGAAACTATCATTTCATGAACTCAAAGAAAAATTGTCTGTACATAGAAGCATTTGTCCCGAATGTAATTCAGAAATGCGATTGGTTAAGGGAGCCTCATGGTTCTTTGGTTGCCGAATGTATCCTAAAACTGGCTGTCAAGGAAGACGGCAGCCAACTAAAGAAATATTACAAGAAATTATAAAGTTGGAATCGGGTTGGAAGAGATGGAATGAGGAAGAGAAGAAATGGGAAGATGTTAAAGATGGAGATGACTTTAAAGTCTTATAAGATTTATTATATTATTACCATCAAGCCCCACATTCGTGGGGTTTTTTGTTTGTGGGATGATGTGTAGATTTGGAGAATATGCTTATTTTAATTTTCTTAATTATGCTAACAACTTTGAGTACGCAGACAATAATCCTAATGGATACTCAAACTGGTAAACCGAATTAGAAAGCACTCATTTATGGGTGCTTTTTTTTGCTTAAAATTTAAAATTTGCTTGAAAAAATAGTTGGTGTTTGGCCGGTGGTTACTTCAAAAACGGTCTATTTGTGTCTTTTTCTGTCATATTGAAAGTCTAAATAAAGGCCAATAAAAAAGCCCCTTTCTCGTCGAGAAAAAGGGGCTGTCGTCGAGTGATCCGGGTGCGACTCGAACGCACGACCAATGGCTTAAAAGGCCACTGCTCTACCAACTGAGCTACCGGATCAACATTGCGCAAAAAAGCGGTGGCGAACTTACATTTATTCCGATGGGATTTTAAGAAAAAACACAATAATTCAAATTCAATTTTTACAGATAATTCATAATTTGATTTATGTACAGTGATACATTATATTGGGCCACTTTCAAATAACAGAATTTTGTTATTAGAAATAGGATAAGGAAACAAATACGGAGGTAACTATGCGTAGACCCTTCCTAGCAACACTATTTTTGTTGCTTTTTAGCGCCGTAGTATTCGGTGGAACTACAGGAAAAATATCCGGAACGGTATCAGATGCCAGTACCGGGGATGCTCTTGTAGGCTGTAATGTTCTAGTAAAAGGGACATCACAAGGAGCCAGCACCGATGCAAATGGTGAGTTTTTTATCATAAACCTTTCTCCGGGAACCTATGATTTGGATTTTTCCATGATTGGGTACGCAGCTTATACAGCTGAAGGAGTTAGAGTAAGTGTTGATGTTACAACACCTGTGAATGCTGCATTAAGTACAGAAGCAGTTGCCATGACAGGCGTGGTTGTAACCGTTGAGCGCCCTGCCATTGAAAATACACTCACATCTACCAAATCAATTGTCTCTGGAGACATGATGGGAGAAATGGCAATTACAGATGTGAACGATGTTGTTAAAACGCTTCCCGGAGTAACTGAGTTGGGTGGTGATTTACATATTCGTGGTGGTAGATCTGGTGAAGAAATGTATCTGGTTGATGGTGCATCAGTCACAAACGCTGTTATGGGCGGTCAGGCAATTCCTGTAAATCCAGGCATGGTTGGTGAGCTTCAATTAATCACCGGTACATTCAATGCTGAATACGGACAAGCGATGTCAGGTTTATTTAATACAGTTTTGCGGGAACCAGCAGAAGGATTTCATGCTTCGTTTGGATTCCGAACCACACTGGGGCAAGATTACTTTAAAGCAGATGCAGGTGATTTTAAAGATGCAGCAGTCTATGCTGAAACTATGAAAATTGTTGATGATGCCGGAGAATACAGCAATGCTACAGACGGTACAGATTACACCATGTCTGATTTTGGGGGTGAAAAAACCATTATGGATTTTAGTGCCGGATTTGGCACAGGGTCTATGGGTGGTGTTTTTTCAATGCGTCAATTAGATGATGCTGGTAGACTGCCAGGACTTTCTGAAGATCTGCAAAATGTCCAGGCAAAATTTAATTTCCAATTAGGAAGCAGTCTTAAATTGAGCGCTGAAGTTATGAATTATACCAGAAATGGTTTTTATGACCCAACTTATGATGCAGAGCGGATGGATGCCGGGATGGACATTTGGCAATGGATCTGGGCTATGGATCAATATCCACGGACAGAAGAAAGTGCAACCCAATTTGGTGTAACAGCCAACTACGTTATGTCACCTAGTACAAATATAACTGTTCGTGCAGATATGATGATGAGGAAGCAAGAGGATGGTGCAAAAAATGATGAAGGATTTATTGATTTCAATAAGAATGCTAAAGTAACTGCCACCACATCTTATAATGGTGCTGAAGGTCCCAATCATACAAAAGTGATGGAAGACATTGCAAATTCTAATGCTTGGTATAACATGGAAAATGTTTACGGACATTATTTCAACTCTGATGAAAAGATTACTACTGTTGGAGTCCATGCTACAAGCCAGTTGAATAATCGCCATCAATTAAAAGCAGGTTTTGATTATCGTATGTTTGATCTTAACCGTTGGGGCCATGATGTATGGTACGGACGGACCTTAGGATATACAGAAGATAATCCGCGACTCCAATACGCCAGTTTTGGTGATGCAAGTCCTACAGAAATAGCGGCTTATGTACAGGATCAAATGGAATTCAATGATATGATTCTGAATGTGGGTATTCGGTTTGATGGTTTTGATGCAGGTTCTGATAAAGGTGTTTGGGCAAATAATGCAGTTGCAGATGCAGGCGCAGATGCAACACTGAATCCTTTTGATCCAACAAAAAGATCTGCAACAACCATGAAAACCCAAATTTCTCCACGATTAGGTGCGTCCTTCCCTGTTGGAGATAAAATGGCTTTTCGTTATGCTTATGGATCATTTTTCCAACGTCCTGAGTTTTATTCACTCTTGAATAATCATATGGCGCAAATGGATGGTGGAACCGAATCTGGTTTCTTTATTTACTTAGGAAATGCAGACTTAGATCCCATGCAAACATCTGTTTATGAAATGGGTCTCCAATATAGTTTAGCGTCAGATCTCAAACTGGATGTATCCGGATATCATAAAGATATTTCAAACCTTCAGGCATCTCAAGAAGTGTATTCAATCCCTTATCAAGATGATGGCTCAGGACACACAAATGAAGCTGGATGGAGTGCGAATGAAACATTTGAAGCAGCACACTACAGTGTTATGGTGAGTGACCATTTCGGTGATGTAAGAGGTTTAGAAATGAGCTTATCCAAAACAGGTTCATCTGGTTTAACTGGCCGTGCATCTTACACATTCTCCATCGCAAGAGGAACTGCATCCGATAAGATCAATGCCGGAAACGGAAGTTTGACTCAAGATGGTGGTGGAATTGCAGCTAATGTATTGTCTATGACAACATTAGATTGGCACAGACCCCATATCATAAATGGCTTTGTTGACTATCATATGGACATGGGTGGCTTCATTCAAAGTGCCGGAACAAACTTGACGTTTAATTTCCAAAGTGGATTACCTGTTTCAGCACGGTCTGGTGCAGGCGGTGCATCGCTAAGCGAAAGAGCACCAAACACGCTTGATTTAAATTTGAAACTGGACGCTCAATTAGCATTAGGCCCCGTCAGTCCGACAGTTTATCTATTGATTGAAAATGTTTTAAACCAACAGAATGTAATAGCAATTGCGGATCCAGGTTCCTTTTTTGATGAAGCATCTGATTACTATAACATTGCCGCAGGACCGACAAATAATTTGTTAGCCTATGGCAAACCCATGACGCTGAATTTTGGCGTACAGATCAACTACTAAAGGATGAATTAAGGAGTTTATTATGAACAATATGAAAATCTTTAAAACTGTCCTGACGGGATTAATGATCTGTGGGATCGTTGGAACCGTTATGGCAAAAGACCCCTTAGATGTGTTGGATAAATCCCGCATCGCTGGTAAATCTTTTATGCCGGTTGGGGAACAAACCTATGTTTACCACACCAATGGTTCACTATGGATGGGCTGGGACTCATACGGTAATACAGGAGACCAAACCTGTAGTGCTATTATTCCTGGTTGGGTTTATCCTGGTGCCAATGAATCTGCTGGACATGGATATTTGAATTACAACTGTCGAGCAGGCTATTGGATTATTGCTGATATCGGTGGCACCCTTTACGAAGGAACCACAGGACAGTATGATGTGAGTGAAGGAACTGAACCCGGTGAAACGTCCAGTGGATGGGCTGGAACTGACGAAGACTATAATAAAGAACCATGGGAAACGACTACAACGTGGTCAATCCCCAGTGCAGGCTTGGATGTTATTGCCACTCGTCGATCCTGGAGCTTTAATGGTGCAATGAACACCTATTTCAAGATTGGAGATTATGATTATAATGATTTTGTTATTGATGAGATTCAAATAATCAATAACGGTTCAGTTGGAGCTGTTGATAATTTAGTCTTAGGCTCAAAAGCAGATCATGACTGCACTTGGAATGTACCTTTTCCCGATTGGGATTATGCGTTTTGGACAGATGATGTTGTTGACTATGATGCAACATACATGTTGACCATGGAAATGGATGGAGATGATCCAGGATCTGCATCTAATGATTTTGGGATTGACGATCCTGGTAGAGAATATCGGGGTGTTCGTGTCGGACAGACACCATTGAATATTGCCGGTAAAGCTTATGGTGATTTGACTGCCGCAGATGTAAATCATATGTGGTGGACAGGTGATGAAGACCCCCAAACTGTCGCATCGAGATATGCAATGGCCACTATGGTAAGTGGAGCAGGAGACAAAAAAGATGTAAATCCATCGCCAATGGATATGCGTTATCTCCAATCTTATAGCGGCGGTTCTCTTGCGGTGGGTGACACAGCTACATTTGTTGTAGCAGTATTGGCCGGAGCAGGGTTGGCAAATACACAAAAGGCGGCCGCAAATGCCAGACAAGCATATGACTGGAATTGGAATTTGCCAAAGCCACCTTCAGCGCCTCAAATCGCAGCAGATGGCGTAGCAACCAATGCCCAAGGGCAAGTTGAATTGACTTGGTCCTATTCTGATGCTCAAATCTCAGCTGTTGACCCTGATAAAGGTGCAGCTGATTTTGCAGGATTCAGGATTTACAAAGCAGCAACTGCCCCAAGGCAAAGTTCATCTGATATCATGGATGCAGAAGGTGTCGCCGCAGATAATTTAGATGATGGTGGCGAAATGATAGGGGATCCAAGTGCAGGAACCAAATTCACATCAGCTTCAACAGGGCCATATACAATGGTGTTGGATATCCCTTCAGCTGATATGAGTACCTACGCAAATGGTGATGGTACGTACACTTGGACTGATGAAAAGGTTGCCATTGGTTTGACCTACTGGTATTATGTAGCTGCCTACGATGCAGCAGGAACTAGCACACCTCATGGTAGTGTCCCGTCATTAGAAAGCTATTTTACAATGTGCTATCCTATGCAAGCCGCACCTGATGGTGGTGGCGGTATGATTAGCGATACACCACCGGCAACAACTGTTTCTGTGGAATCCCTAACCTATGAAGGCTTGGATGGATCCACTAATGATGTGTTTGTTGCACCAAATCCATGGCGTGGTGATATCATGGAAACTTTCCATGGAGCCACAACAGCAAATAGCTATTTCGTCCGTTTTTACAATGTGAAAAAAGATGATGCTATTAGAGTATTTGATGTAGGTGGAAACTTGGTTTATGAAAGTTCAGCAATAGAAAATGGGTCCTTTGATTGGAACCTAGTTTCTCGGACTCGGAACCAAGTGGTTACAGGTGTTTATTATTGGCAAGTAGGTGGTCAGTCCGGTAAACTGGCTGTCATACGATAACCGAAGGAGAAAATAAAAATGAAATCAATCATGAAAAATACAATGAAATGGTTGACCATCTCTCTTATGGTTATCTCATTTCAATCAATGATACTTGCAGAAGGTGATAACGATAAAGTTGGATCGTCTGCTTTCAAATTTCTAAACATTCAAACCGATGCACATGGTGCTGCACTGGGTGGTTTGTCTGCCCAAGCCAGCGGTGCTACTGCGCTTTTCTGGAATCCAGCAGGAGCAGCAGGGGCTGAAGGAATCGGCCTTAGTGCTGGAATGACTCAATGGTTAGTAGATACACAAGTGATGAATGTTGGTGTTGTAATGCCCCTAATGGGTGGGACAGCAGGACTATCTCTAGTTTCAGTCAATTATGGCGACATAATGAGATCTGGATGGTCTGGTACCGAAGAATTTGTGTTTGAGCCAAATCAAGGAAGTTTTAGTGCAACTGATATGGCAATTCAAGCCAGCTTTGGAAAAAGTTTATCAGATAAATTTTCTCTTGGTGGGACTGCAAAAATCGTTACCCAAGCCATAGATGATGTGAACATTAGCGGTTTGGCATTTGACATTGGGACCCAATTTGATACCGGTTATCGCGGTATTAAAATGGGAGCAGTTATTTCCAATTTTGGACCAGATGTTGCTTCTCAAGCTGCAGATGATGCAGGCTTTGAAGAATTTCCCGGTATGTCTCTTCCAATGACATTCTCATTCGGTGTTGTGGGTGAAGCAATTGCAGGCATGAATGCTGGACTTAATGTACTGAAACAAGCGGATATGGCTGAAGAATTTATCTTTAATGGTGAATATAATGTTGCCGGTTTAGCATCATTAAGGTTCAGTTATAACCTGAGTAATGTACAACAACCTATGTCTTTTGGCGCAGGTGTAAGCGTTGCAGGGATTACTGCAAATGTATCCATGACAACCACGAAACATTTCGATAATGTGATGCGGTTTGGAATTGGCTACGCCTTGTAGTAGCTAAACAAAAATAAATAATAAAGAAAAAGCCGTTCCGCAAGGAACGGCTTTTTTCGTAGTTTTATTTTATGATGATCAGGTTAATCCTCTTTACCCAATTTTCATTTCAATTATTATTTGCAGACGGTATCAACTTTAAAGATGAATCCCAAACCCAACGTTTAATATTTAATCATGATCATGGTGGTTCAGGTCAAAAATTTTATGTAGAAACTATGGGCTCCGGTGTATGCATCTTGGATTATGATAATGACAGTGACCTTGATATTTATTTTTGCCAAGGTGCGTCCCTTCCAGGTTGGAGTAAAAAGATTAAATTAGCAAATAAGCTTTTCCGAAATGATGGTGGGAAATGGACTGATGTTACGAGTTCCACCGGGGTTGGTGATGAATCATACAGTATTGGGTGTGCCTGCGGGGATGTGGACAATGACGGGGATACTGATCTTTATGTGACCAATTTTGGTCCAGACAAATTTTATTTAAATAATGGAGATGGAACATTTTTGAACCGGACTTTAGAATCTGGACTAATTAATGAAGAATGGGGTTCTAGTGCTGCATTTTTTGATATGGATAACGATGGTCTTTTGGATTTATATGTCACCAATTATGTGGAGTATTCTGTTGATAAAAACCCTTGGTGTGGCGAACGAAAAAGTGGCCGAAGAGCCTATTGTGATCCTGATATTTTTAAAGGTGTCCCAGATAAATTATTCAAAAATATTGGTGATGGAAAATTCAAAGAAATTTCAATGAGTTCCGGAATTGGGAATCATAACGGGAAAGGGCTCGGTGTGGTTTCTGGCGATGTCGATCAGGATGGAGATTTAGATCTATATGTTGCAAATGACAAGGTGATGAATTTTCTCTATATAAATAATGGAGATGGAACATTTACTGAAGATGGTCTTTTTTCAGGTGTAGGCTATAACGAAAACGGCCGGTCTGAAGCAGGTATGGGCGTTGATTTTTCTGATGTGAATCAAGACGGCTGGCAGGATTTATTTGTAACAAACTTCAGTGGTGAATCCAACACCCTTTATATTAATGATCAAAGCGGATCATTTGTAGATCAAACATTCCTTGCGGGCTTGGGTCAACCCAGTCTGAACTATTTGGGCTTTGGGACAAAATTTCTTGATCTTAATTATGATGGATTTCAAGATATCTTTGTGGTCAATGGCCATGTGATTGATAATATTCAACATTTTAATAAAGACTACACGCACGCACAAAAGAAACAAATATTTTTAGGGGATGGTTCCGGTTCATTTTCAGAAATTTCTTCAGATAATATCGGAGATGCAAAAAACCCTTCTGTTGGTCGTGGTGCTGCTTTTGGAGATTTAGACAATGATGGAGATTTGGATATTGTAATTTCAAATAATAATGGCCCGGCTAATTTATTGATTAGATCAGGGAAACCAGAATCAAATTGGATTGGATTTAAATTTCAAGGAACTGAGTCGAATAGAGATGGTATCGGAACTAGGATTGAAATTATTTCAGGCGACTTAAAGCAAAACTCAATTTCAAATTCAAGTGGTAGTTATCTTGCATCAAACGATAATCGAGTTTTATTTGGGTTAGGCGGAAATAAATCTGTGGACAAGGCTATAGTACGTTGGTCATCCGGGCAAAAAGAAAACTATGATAAATTAAATGCCAATCATTATTACATGGTAAAAGAAGGAGGAGAGATATCAAAATTGCAGTATTAAGCTATTGTCTCTTTAATATATTAGTGGCTCAAGATGTATCAGAAGGCAAAACGATGCTTGATAATCGCCAATATAATCAAGCAGTCACTTTCTTTACTGACATGTTAATTACTGCACCAGAGCACATTGAAGCCTTAAATGGATTAGCTGAAGCCCAACACCGCTCCGGAGACCCGATGACTGCAATCCATACTTATCAAAAAAGTCTAAAGTTAAACCCTGGCCAACCTCAAGTCTGGATTAATATTGGTAACATCCAGTACTACCATAAGCACTATCCTGAGGCTGTAGATTCTTACCAAAATGCTGTGAATCTGGATCCAAAAAATGCAATGGCTTATAATAATCTTGGTTCTGTATTGAAAGAGATCGGAGAATATGAAAAAGCGATTCCCCATTTTATCACAGCTTACGAATTGGATCCTCTATATGCATTAGCTTGTAGAAATTTGGGTAATATTTTTCTTAGGAATGGTGATGGAGAAAATGCTGTCCGATGGATGAAAACGGCTATTCAGCTTGATCCTGAGAATATGCGAGGGCAATATTGGCTCGGAAAATCCTATTACATTTCGGGTGATTTTAAAAGTGCTCAGAACCAGTTTCTAAAAGTCCTTTCAAAAAAACCTGACCTTCATTCTGTCCATCACGACTTGGGATTGGCTTATTTCAGAATGCGCAGATATGGCATGGCAATCGATCATGTTCAGAAAGCCATCCGATACAATCACTCCGTTTTCATATATTATTTATCCTTAAGCCAAATTTTTGCTAATCTGCATGATGAGGGAAGAGCCATGGCGGTATTGGACTCTGCCATTCTATATGATAGATCAATTGCAGAAATCTGGATTGCAAAAGGAGACATTCACAAATCGGCTGAACGTTATGAGGATGCTCTTCAAAATTATAAAATCGCATCTTCTTATGATTCAAAAAGTTGGAAGGGATTTTATAAGCAAGGTGTCGTCCAATTCTATCTTGGAAGGTTGGATGACGCTCTAATTTCTTTGCAAAAAGCCCAAGCGATTAATTCTGCTCATAGAAAAGTAAATCATTTTTTGGGGTTGGTATATTTAGGGCAGGAGGATGCAATTCAAGCAAATACACATTTAATTTTAGCAACTGAAATAGACTCCACCGATTCAGATATATTATTCCATTTGGGTCAATCCTTTACCCATTTGAATGATTATGAAAGTGCGAAAAAATCTTTAGAAAAATCTTTAGAGTTAGCCCCGAATAATTCTGAAGCCCTTTATGCTTTGGGACAAGTATATCGATCATTGGGGGACAAGAAAAAATCCAAAGAAGCATTGGTTAAATTCAAGCAGATTTCAGATTTTGAGAAATCAAAAAAAACACTCAAAAAACAAATATCATTAAGCCCGAACAATTTGGAATTAAGAAAAAAACTGGCTCATTTATTTGAAGAAAATGGTGACTTTAAATCCGCAGCAGAGGTTTGGCAACAGGCAGTATATTTTGGAGACAAATCAGCCATGGCTGAATTAGAAAGATTAAAACCTAAGCTGTAATACATGGCTAATTTAGTCTTCAATATATTATTCCAGCTTGCTACAGGTTTTTTTCTGCGGTTTGCAAATCCTGTTGGAATATTTTTTCATTATTTAGTTCTACTCCATCTTTTATCCGGTTTCATATTTATTACCGTTGGGTCTGTTTATTTATATAGAAAAGTAAAATCCGGAGAGGCTCTGCTTTCAAATTTTCATGTCCCTTTGATTGCCCTGACGGCCTTTTTAGGCTTATTAATCTTTTTCACAGGTAGAATTGGTCAATTAGGTGAAACACTTGTAATTCTTCATTTAATTGGCGCAGTTGGAATAATTCTTTCAGCTCTTATTGAATTAAAAGAGAGAAACAAGATTCTTCTTCGCCATGGAATTACTCTGGTATTCGGAATTGGTGCCTTACTGGGAATAAATAATTATTCTGTTAATCAACCTCAAACAATCACAAATAAGCAAACCGATTTTTTCCCATCTCCTGTAAAAACAGATACAGATCATTTTTTAAATGCATCTGCCATTGACCGTTCGGATCGGTGTGGGACATCCGGGTGTCATCCGGATATTTATAAACAATGGCAGCAGTCTGTCCACCGTTTGTCATCTTTTAACAATCCATTTTACAAATCATCGGTTGATTATCTTTTGTCCACTGCGGATTCCACTTCGGTTCGTTGGTGTGCCAGTTGTCATGATCCGGTTATGTTGATGTCTGGTATGATGGTCCAAAAGCCGGATATGACAGTCCCCGAAGCTCATTCTGGAATTACATGCGAAACCTGCCATGGGATGACTGCCATTCAAGACATCACGGGGAATGGAAATTATGTTTTAGGTCACCCTGTAGAATATCCATTCAGCCACACCACTGGGATTCTGCAAAAAATAAATCAAATGCTCATAAAAGTTGAACCCAGGGCACATCGCCAAGAAATGCTCAAGTCGTTCCATTCAGAAAGTGAATTTTGTATGACGTGCCACAAAGTGAGCTTGGATAAACCTCAAAACAATTATCGCTGGATTCGAGGACAAAATGAATACGATGCGTGGCACCACAGTGGCGTGAGTGGGAATGCCGTGGCAAGTTATTATGCGCCACCGAGTCCTTTAAAATGTCAGGATTGCCATATGGGGATGGAAAATTCATTGGATAAAGGAAATGACAATGGAAAAGTCCGAGGACACTTTTTTAATGCAGTTAATACAGCCCTGCCTGCACTAAAAGATCATTTGAATCCTCATTGGGTGAAACGAACGACAGAATTCATGCAGGATGATAAAATTTCCGTTGACATTTATGGCCTTGAAAAAGAAGGGGAATTTATTGGCCCATTAGGTGATATGGTTTCATTACAAACAGGCGAAAAGGTTCGAATAGAAGTTGTGGTTAGGACCAAAGGTATAGGTCATAAATTCCCCGGAGGGACTATTGATTCCAATGAACCATGGTTACAAATACTGGTTCAAAATGAAATAGGAGAAACTGTTTTTGGTAGCGGTTTGTTAAATAAAAAAAGATATGTGGATCAGTCAGCCCATTTTTTCCGTGGCGTCTTATTGGATAAACATGGTGAATTCATTTTAAAACGAAACCCACACGAATGGGTAACTACATTATATAATAATTCCATTCCTCCGGGATCAGCAGATGTGATACATTATGAATGGGAAATTCCAAAGGAGTTAGAAGCTGGTTATAAAATTATTGCTAATCTGAATTACAGAAAATTTAACCGCAGTATTACAAAAACATTTTTTGAAGACCCTGAAGAGTTGCCAATCGTTACCATGGCAACAGACACAGTCCAAATTACGGAAAATCACATTCCTATAAATCCCGGGATAAAGGATATGGTTCGAGTAAACGATTACGGAATCGGCATGCTTAGGCAAAACAATTTTGAAGCAGCAAAAAATGCCTTTAAGACCGTAACAGAACTCAACCCGAATTATGCAGATGGATTTGTTAATTTAGCTCGAGTTCTTATCAAAGAAGGTCATTTTGATGTGGCGGAGGTTGCATTATCAAGGGCGGAATCTTTGAAACCGAAATTCCCCAAAGTTGCATTTTTCCGTGGTATGATTGCAAAAAAACAAGGTGACTATCCTAAAGCGATACAATTCTTTGAACAAGTGAGAGAGACCCATCCTGAAGACAGAATCAACATCAATGAATTAGGGCAAACGTATTATTATAATGAAGAATATGATCAGGCTTTATATGTTTATTACGAGGGAATAAAAATTGATCCGGAAGATGCCCAAGCCCATTACAATATGATGCTAGTGAATAAAAAGTTAGGGAATCCGGACAAGGCCCGGGAACATCAGAATTATTATTTAAAATATAAACAAGACGAGGAAGCTCGGTCTATCAGCCAAACGGCAAGGTTAAAATATCCTCATGCCAATAATGAAGCGCAGTTGGTACACTCTCATGAGCTAATGGCAATTGAAGAATTCAAGTTCCTTAAATAAAGTTAAAGATTAAAAAACCTAACCAATTTTTTCCAAAGTTAGACCTAGACACAACCTCGCTTTTTCTACTAATTCATCAATTTCACCGTGTGTCATAACCAAAGGCGGCGGAAAATCCGTTTCCTGATTTACCGACTTTTGAAACCAAGATATATTAATTTGATTTAGTCGCAACCAACTTTTTTTTATAATACTTATCAAACGCCGCCAATAAACTTTCTTGACCTGAATAGGGTGCAGGTAAATATCGCCTTGACTGAATGCCCAACTGAGATAATTCTGAAATATACCAGTCCTGTTTATTGGTCATATCCCAAAAATCTATGGCTTCATTGGGGTTATGCTTTTCTGTATCCACACTTGGATCAAATAGCCACGTGCATTCTACCTTGCATTTATCAACCCCATCGGGCTGAACAGTGTGGTACATAACATATTCCGGGTGAAGGCTCAAAAGCATGTTGGGGAAAATACTGTAATAATACACCCGTTTTTTATCATCTTCACCTAAACCTTTCAATGGCGGGCAGCAGAAATGGCCACTGGCAGTGAGGCTTTCCTTATCTTCTTTGAAATCCATGTACCCACCTAAAAACGGTCCTTCGTGGAGATCATTTCTTCCACCCATATAGGGCGTTATGGCTGCCAAATCCGGGTGGAGAATGGGGCAGTGGTAACATTCACAATAATTCTGAATCACCAGTTTCCAGTTCCCCGCTACTTCATAATGGATCTTTTTCATGGGAACGAGATCGCTGATGGTCCAATCCTTAAATCGATTGAACAATGGCGCAAATGCTGTGTCAAAATCTTGGGGATTATCGCTGAAGTTGATAAAAATAAAACCTTCCCATTCAGCGACTGGAATGGAAAAGAGTGGATAGTCTTCTTTTTGGAACCCTTCTACAGTATCCATATGTGGGGCG
>CAXFCD010000174.1:0-5035 GCA_964001155.1 uncultured bacterium
CCCTTGTGGTAGATCAGTTGCGGCCTGATTTGTTGACTCGATTTGACGATCTATACACTGGTGGATTTCGGTGGCTTATAGATCACGGCGTATGGTTCACGGATACTCACCATGAACATAGTTATACCGCCACAGGTCCGGGACATTTTGCTATAGGTTCCGGGCAATATCCTGGGAAGGTTGGCATCATTGGAAACAGTTTTTACGACAGAGTTTTGGAGAAAAATGTGAATTGTGTGGAAGATCCAAATGCGAATGTTGTAGGCGCAGAAAAAGGGAAAGCCCGATCCTATTCTAGGTATGAAACCACCGGATTGGGAGATTGGGTCAAAGAAACTTTTCCAAATTCGAAAGTGATTTCCATAGGTGGCAAAGATCGTACTGCGGTTTTATTGGGGGGGAGGCAGCCTGATGTAGCATTGTACTTCAATTATGCCGGAAGTTTTATTTCATCCGATTATTATATCGATGAATTACCGAATTGGGTCAGTGAGTTTAATGAACAATTCAACGCGGAATCCTACAAAGATTCTATGTGGACAAAATCTTTGTCAGACGATCTTTATTTGAAATATTCCCGTAAGGATTTTTACCATGGAGAATTGGATGATTTTGATAAGGAAGAGTATTCTCCCGTTTTTCCCATCGGTATCGATCCCGATGTGGATCCAACGTCTCACATTATGGGCAGGCCTTGGTTCGAGCGGGAAATCATGAAATTAGCCCAATCCGCTATAGAAAATGAAAATCTTGGTAAAGATAGCGATCCGGATTTACTGTTTATCGGTTTTTCTGCTATGGATTGGATGATCCATGATTTTGGTCCTTTTTCTCAAGAGATCATGGATGCGTGTATCAAATTGGATAAATGGTTAGGCAATTTCAATGAATATGTTGATGAGGCTGTTGGATTAGAAAATGTATTATTCGTCCTGACGTCAGACCACGGCGGGTTACCATTACCCGAATATGTAGTTGAACAAGGCGAAGTTGGCGGACGGATCAACAAAGCACATTTGACAGAAGCATTTGAATGGATCGAGGAAGAGATTGAAGAAAGATTTGGGAAAAAACTTTATTTCCGTTCCGGTGGAAATTTCTTTCTTGATGCGGAGCGAGTGAAAAAAGCCAATGTGAAACCAAGAAATATTTTTGAAATCGTTGAAAAATATTTACCGAAAGTTGAAGGAATCGAATCTGTAGTTTTCAAAGAGGATATCATCAATAGTAAAAGTGAGGATAAAATCGTTAAAAGATTACAAAATATGGTACATCCGATTTATACACCGGAAATATTCCCAATTGTGACTCACGGATATATTTATAAAAATCCATATGGAACTGGACATGGCTCACCCTATGATTATGATACCCATGTTCCGCTCATTTTTGCTCAAGAACATTTTAAGCCCTATTTGGAAAAATCTCACCACGCAACTGTAGATATAGCGCCAACTATCGCCAAAAGATTGGGGATCACCAATCCTGAATTTGTAGATGGAAAGGTATTGCCCTTTTAAGATGCTATCTCTTTCAAATCTCCAAAAACAATTTGACGGCGTTCGTGCTGTTGATGATGTTTCCTTCACAGTGGAACGAGGAGATGTTTACGGCTTTTTAGGTCCAAACGGCGCCGGGAAAACTACATCCATTCGGATGATTATGGGCATCATTCAGCCGGATTCTGGAATGATAAAATTAAATGGTGAAGACATCAATTCCTTAGGCAGGGAAAATCTGGGTTATCTTCCTGAGGATCGCGGACTCTATCAAAAACAAAAATTAGAAGAAACCATTGTTTACTTCGCCCAGCTTCGAGGCATCAATAAATCGGATTCTAAAACAAAAGCTCGGGGATGGTTAGAACGATTCGATTTAGGAGATCAGGGGAACCGAAAGATCGAAGAACTATCCAAAGGGAATCAGCAAAAGATTCAGTTCATTTTGTCCTTAATCCATGATCCTGAACTATTGATCTTGGATGAACCGTTCACAGGATTAGATCCAATTAACCAATTATTGCTCAAAGAAATTATTCAGGAAAAAAGAGAAGCAGGGAAGACCATAGTTTTTTCCACGCATCAGATGGAACAAGTGGAACGCCTGTGTACCAATATTTGTTTGATCAATAAAGGTAAAATCATTGTGGAAGGTGCTTTAAAGGACATTCGGAATTCTCATTCCAGTGATGCTGTGGAAGTGAAATTTTCCGGGGATTTGGATCAAGGTAAAGCGAAATCTTTTTTTATAGACGTTGAGTTTAAAGATCACAGCCTGTCAGGTGTGCTAAAGGTAAATCCCGATGAATTTTTATCTTGGATCAATCAATCTGTCAAAGTGGAATCATTCCAGATTCAAATCCCTAGCTTAGAGCAAATCTTCATTGAAGAAGTGAGAAAATCATCATGAATCAAATTTGGAAAATTATCAAATGGGAATTCATGAATCGTGTAAAATCGAAACTGTTTTTGATTACCACATTTGCTTTACCTTTTTTCATGGGCGGGATGATGTATCTCCCAACCATTTTGATGGATTTGGAACCGGAGGAAATTAGTGAAATTGGACTTGTCCATTCAGATGCGACTCAACCGCTTGTTGAACGATTTAAGGAGAATGTGGATGTCATTCATCGTCTAAAGAATGGTAACCCGCAATTTATCTTTTCCAGATTTGATACAGAGCAAGAAGCGCTGGATAGTGTTCTGTCCAAATCTATAGATGGGTACATGTTTATCCCGGATAATGTAACGGATACTGGACAGGTGAATTATTACAGCCTTTCGCTGAGCAATATCAAATTATACACATCACTGAGCCGGATATTGAATCAAGTTGTGATTGAACAACGGATGGTTGAACAGAATATTGATGCTTCTTTGGTGGGACAGTTAAGCAGACGAATTGCATTTGAAACTTTTGAAGTTGATGAAAAAGGGCAGGCATCGGAGGGAGACGAATTATCCAGTTTTCTCATCCCATACCTTTTTCTGATGATATTATTTATGACTGTTTTTATGAGTGGGCAACTGCTCCTGCGTTCTGTTATGGAAGAGCGAACAAACCGAACGATAGAAATTTTATTGTCTTCTGTTACGCCGGATGAAATCATGCGTGGAAAAATTTTAGGATTGGGCCTCTTGGGAATGGTTCAAATGTGTTTTTATCTCATCGTAGGATTAATCGTCACAGAATACAAAGAAATGGCAACAATTGAATTTTCTCAGATTCCGGTTTTTCTGATTTTCTTTATCACAGGCTATTTATTTTATGCAGCCATTTTCGCTGCCATGGGAACCTTTTTTACTTCGGAACAAGAGGCGCAACAATCCAGTGGTGTGGTTAGTATTGTGGCAGTTTTGCCCATTGTATTTGCTTCATATTTTATCACCAATCCCGGATCAGCCTTTACAATCGGTTCTACATACATTCCGCCCTTGACACCCTTCATAATGATTATTCGATTAGGAACCGGCACGGTAGAATTACCAGAAATTCTTTATACCACACTTATCATGATATTATCCTGCTGGGCATTATTAAATCTTTCCGGTAAAATTTTTCGCACAGCAATTTTGCTGTATGGAAAGAAAATTACCTTGAAAGAAATTTTTCGCTGGATTCGTGCCTGAATTTCCTCGCTATATTCCTTTTCTTTCCTAAATTCAATCGTTAATGACAGCCCTCATCACGTATTTTTTAGCGGCACTTCTGGTGTCGTTCTTGTGTTCTCTTTTAGAATCAGTTTTACTGAGTGTGTCCATAGCCCATGTCTCTGTCATGGAAAAGGAGGGGAAACGAACCGGGCAGATCATGGTAGAACTCAAGGATAATATTAATCGTCCCTTAGCGGCGATTCTAACAATTAATACCATTGCCAACACAGTTGGCGCTGCTGGCGTGGGAGCGCAAACCATGATCATCTACGGCAATGAATGGGTGGCGGTTGCGTCCGGTATTCTCACTTTATCAATCTTGATTTTTTCTGAAATTATTCCCAAAACTATCGGTGCGGTTTATAGTAAATCGCTGGCATCTTTTACAGCCCTCATCATTAGAGTTCTCATGGTCTTTGCTTATCCTTTTGTAGTTTTATCCGAATCCATGTCCAGGTTCATCCATCGTGGAGAAAATGGTGGAGAAATAAAAGCTTCCCGTGAAGAATTATTAGCCATGGCGGAAATCAGTGAGGACGAAGGTTCCATTGATGAGCAGGAGGGGGATATTATTGAAAATTTGATTAAACTGGACGATATTGCTGTGGAAGAAGTCATGACACCCCGATCAGTTGTTTTTGCACTGGAGCGAGATAATACTGTAGGGGAAGTGGTGGAAAAAAATTCACCCATTGCATTTTCCAGGATTCCTGTTTTTGAAAATGACTTAGATCACGTGATTGGGTTTGTCAACCGTTATAATTTGGTGAATAAACAAGCTGAGGACCAATTTCATATCAAGATGATGGATTTAATGGAACCGGTACATACAGTGAAAGAAAAAGAATCAGTTTCGGATGTATTAGACCAATTTGTAAAGAGACGGAAACAGATCTTTATGGTGACGGATGAATTTGGAACCACAACCGGTTTAATTACTTTGGAGGATGCCATTGAAACCTTATTGGGCGTGGAAATTGTAGATGAGCACGACCGAGTAGTAGATATGCGGAAATTAGCTACGGCGAAGATGATGGAAAAGGAGCAGGATGATAATCAATAATTCAGGCCTCTCTTATTGGTTGGGATTCAATTAATTGGTTGATAAATTCGCCGGCTTATTTCGTAGGAGATTTAAAGAAAATGGCTAAAAAACAAAAAAGTTTTGCTGACAAAGCCGCTGGTACTAAGGATAAAGATGCGGTTTATGTCAAATATATAAAAAGTGTCAAGTCCGATAAAACAGGGCAGTGGCGTTTTAATGAACAAATGGTTCGAACCAAAAAAGGTGAACCGCTAGATGCTGCATTAAAACGGATGGATGAGGTTACAAATCTTGTGGATATTGACTTGTCTGAGTTTGTTGCAACGGAAGAACC
>CAXFCD010000175.1:0-7335 GCA_964001155.1 uncultured bacterium
GCTTGTTTCATCATGGAATTCATGATCCGCCAGCCTTTTTCCATGGGTGGGATTATTCCCATCGCTGGGTTCATCCGGGATAAAGACCGGTTTAAAAAGGAAGCTACCTCTGGAAGTAAACAAACCCGTGTTTTACTATTGCATGGGGACCGGGACGATATTATCCTGCCGGAAGGAAGTGAGAAAGCAAAAAATCTTTTTGATGAATTAGGTTACACCGTGGAATATCATCTTCTATCCGCTGGGCATAAGATACCATTGAAAGCGATCCCCGTGATAGAGGACTTTATATTATCCGTTTAACTTTTTGATCTTCTTATGGTCACATGTGGGCAATCAGTCTTAAGTTTTGACCAATGTCCGGTTTACCCCTATCCAGAAGAGAATTTTTAAAAGGTGGCCAAGCATCCCGCCCCGACCTTGACCGGCTCAATCCAAATTGGCCCACCAAACGTGCCGCCAAACGCATCCGCACCTATTTAGAAAAAAAACCACCCATTTACCATCCACCCAAAGTGGATGAAATTCCACCGATTCTCCCCGTTACTCACAGCACACAATCCTTGCGGAATATTGATTGGAACATGGGCGCAGCGAAGCACCTGTTATGCCGGACCATGTTCGGCCCTAAATACCCTGAAATCAAGGCCGCCAGTGAAAATCCGGTCCAGATTGCCGTCAGTTCATTATTCAATACAATTGACATGCCGGAGCCTCCCGGAGAATGGGTGAATGAACCGGCACCGCAATGGGATGCTCTAACAGAAGATGAAATTGATGCGCTAATAGAACAATACAATGAATGGATGTGGGATTTGGGTTATTGGTGGATGAAAAACATGATGCGGAACTCAGTGAACATTTGGGAAATGATAACACTATTTTGGCATAATTTTTTTGCTACGGCCCAATCTAAAGTTTTTTTCCCTCAAGCCATGTATCAGCAAAATAATGTTTTCCGCCAATATGGATTAGGCAATTTCAAAGAATTGTTACGGCAAGTCACTTTTGGCCCTGCCATGATGATTTGGCTGGATATTCATGCCAGTAAACATGAAGAACCCAATGAAAATTTTGCCAGAGAATTGTTAGAATTATTTACCATGGGTGTCGATAATTATACACAGGACGATATTGTGGAAGCATCTCGTGCTTTTACCGGGTATGTTACCAATGGCGTGGATACAAATTACAATTTTGAAGAAGGCACAGGATTCGGTTGGTGGTGGAATGAATGGCATGATTTTGGTCCCAAGACATTTTTAGGTCAAACCGGCAATTTCAATGGAGATGATATCATTGACATCATCATGGAGCAAGACGCCACTGCTGTTCATATTTGCACGCGGCTCTACAAATGGTTTGTGTATGAGAATGTTGACGAAACTGTGGTAAATGAAATGGCAGATGTCCTTCGCAACAACGATTATAATATTTCCAATGCTTTGTATTTTCTTTTTAATTCGGAACATTTTTATGATGAGAATTTCCGTGGCGCTGATATTCAGAACCCGGT
Organism: uncultured bacterium; assembly: GCA_964001155.1. Classification (GTDB taxonomy): domain Bacteria; phylum Fidelibacterota; class Marinisomatia; order Marinisomatales; family UBA1611; genus CAXFCD01. The sequence goes on from CAXFCD010000175.1 coordinate 1,517, forward strand.
CACATTGATGCAGGGACTCATCCGCAAATGCGGCATGGAAGATTTTGATTTTTCATTACAATATTTTATTCATTCCCAGGAATTTTTAGGCATGCTGCCTTTAGAACCGCCTGATGTGAGCGGTTGGCCCGGTTACCGTTCATGGATCAATTCCATTACCCTGCCGGTCCGAAAACTGCAGGCATCTTCTGTTATTTCCGGAGATAGTCCATGGGGCCAATTTGATATTGGCGCAGATGTGCGGGAATTAGCCCAATCCATGTATGACCCGGATGAAGAAGGATATGCGTCAGAACAAATTGTAAAAAAATTAGGATTCCTCTTTTTTGGAAATCCATTGTCGGAAAACCTTGAGGGCAGGATGTTGTCTGTACTTCTCGATGGCGCAGAACCTTATGACTGGTCTATCAATGCACCGGAAAATGACCCTCAGTGGAACCGCATGCGGGATCTCATGATTTATATTATGCGTGTACCGGAGTTTCAATTAGCATGAAGAGGCGAGATTTCATTAAATCGGCTTTTGCCCTTTCTGCCTTCGGGACTCAAATCCCGGTCATGGCTTTGGGACGAAAAAATAGGGCAGGACGCAGGGTTCAATGGGAAACAGACCGCATTGTGATTTTGATAAAACTCAATGGCGGCAATGACGGTTTGAACACCGTTATTCCCATCCAAGATAATATTTATTATAACAACCGGCCGACGCTGGCTATTCCCCAAAATCAGGCTCTAACTATCGACGATGAAAATGCGTTCCACCCCAGTTTGTCTGCATTTCAAGCTTTGTATCAAAGCGGAAATATGAGTTTGATCCATGGAATTGGGTATCCCCAAGGGAATTTGTCTCACTTTCGCTCTTCAGACATTTGGGTCACCGGTTCTGATGCGAATGAATATTTGCAAACGGGTTGGATCGGTCGGCTTTTGGAACAGGAATATCCTGATTTCCCCTCCAATGCACCGGATCATCCACTGGCGATTCAATTCAACAGTGCCAATTTATTAGAGTTCAAAACATCTGAGTCCAATACAGGCATGATGGTGTTTGACCCGGAAACCATGTATTATATCATCAATGGTCAATATGTTGCAGGGCAAAATGATCCCGCACCGGACACATATGGTGGAGAAGAATTGGATTTTGTACGAGAGGTAGATTTGCTCTCTTTTGAATATGCGGAAGTCATCAATGAAACAGCAGGGCATGGTTCCAATTCTGTGGAATACCCCAATTCCAACTTGGGTTATCAATTGGCTCTAACTGCCCAAATGATCTCCGGCGGACTGGAAACGCCGATTTACCGGATTTACCAGCACGGCTATGATACACATGCTGATCAGGAAAATTATCATGCACAATTATTGATGGACTTAAATAATTCGATTTTAGCATTTATGGAAGATTTGGCAAATCAAGGATTGATGGATAAAGTGATGATCGTGACCACCAGTGAATTTGGTCGGCGTTATTTTGAGAATGGATCTTTTGGTACGGATCATGGCACCAGCGCGCCCTGCATGGTTTTTGGGAATAATGTTGTACCGGAAATGTTCGGAGAACAACCATCATTAACGAATTTAGACCAATTTGAGAATCTTCATATCCAATATGATTTCCGCCAGCTTTATTCCTCCATTATTACAGATTGGTTTGGCTTGGACCAAAGTATTGCTACAACTGTTTTTAATCAGGGATTCGAAACAATTCCCTTTGTCCAAACGCCACTTTCAGTAAAAAATCCACCTTTACCGGCAAAATTCAAAATGCATTCAGCTTATCCGAATCCATTCAACCCAACAACCACTCTTTCTTATACTTTACCATCAAATGAATCTGTAACCATTCGGCTGCTGAACCTTCGCGGGCGTGTATTAAAAACGCACCGTTTGGGGGTACAAAAAGCCGGAAAACATTTATTTAAATTGGATGGTAGGAGTCTTTCTTCCGGCACTTATATCGCCCAAATGGAAGCTGCCGGTTCGATCCTGCATCAGAAAATTACTTTATTGAAATAAAGCCCAACATGTATCCTTCCTTGTTGGGCATGAGATTGACTTTTGAGAGACTGGATGCTTTAATTAGGGAATAAAGGACTTTCAGCCCAACCGAACGTTGATCGCTTTATCCCCTCGCATACCGAAATCTACATCAAAGGAAACTTTTTGTCCGGTTCGGAGACCTCGTGATTGCAAATGTTCTCGTAGCCCGCTCACGTGTACAAAATAATCTTCCCTGTCTTCGCCGGTGATGAAACCAAATCCTTTCGAAGCATCATATTCCTTAACCACACCCTTTTTCATTCCGATTTTTCCTGGGGCTTAAAATCCATAGAAATGGAATTAATGCAATACCTCAATCCAGTAGGATCCGGTCCATCATTGAACACGTGGCCTAAGTGACTTTCACATTTACTGCAGGTTATTTCAATCCGATCCATACCATAACTAGAATCTTCCGTTTCTACCACAGATTCCGGAACAACATCATAAAATGCGGGCCAACCGCAACCGGATTTATATTTCGTTTCAGAGGCAAATATTGGATTTCCACAGCCGGCACAATTGTATGTCCCATCTTCAAAAAAACCGTCATATTTCCCGGTAAAAGCACGTTCTGTACCTTTTTCCCGAAGGACATGATATTCGCTTTTAGTGAGGATGCGTTTCCATTCTGAATCTGTTCTTTTCATTGGATCTGTTGATTTCTGTTGATTTGAATTTACATCTTTTTTGAGTAGAGTTTGATCTTGAGACGCAATTTTTGAATTCCAAATAATCCCAAACAAAAGGAGGGTTAAAAATCCGGATAAAATTCGAAGGGATTTCATGAAGATGCCAACACACCGGAGACCACCAAAGTTCCGGGGAATTCACCATTCATATTCGACCGAAATTTTTTAACATTAGTAAACCCATTATCCATAAATATGACCTCCCAATCCGTTTCGCTCAAAAGTGTCATCTGTGTATTTAAATCCGTTGGCCAGGAATGACTCTTTTCATGTTCCTTGTAAAAATCCACGCCCATAATCATTTTCCCCCCGGGCTTTAACCAGTTGGATTTCATATGATGAATTATTTCAGCGGGATTTTCAAAATAATACAGGACTTCCATGCTGTGAATGAAATCTACTTTTTCTTCAGGATTCCATATCATTAAATCAGCAAAAATGTATTCTCCCTGTGGATCAATTGCACCTGCTTTTCGAATCATATCCTCAGCCCCATCTACGCCGATTGCTTTTTGGCATAAAGGATGATTTTTCATTTTTCTCACCGCCCAACCATTGCCACATCCTGCATCAATGAAGGAAAAAGGATCAGATTGATCTTGTGTTAAACAGGAAAGCATTTCTGATACGGCTGAAGCATGGTTTTTCTCCATCCCTTCATCTTTGCCGCCTAACGCCCATTCATTAAATATATCAGTTGCATGTCTCATATCAATTCCAGTTCATTTTTCCCCCAAGAAAACTAATTTTTCACAGGAGATATTACCTTATAAACAAATGAAAAATAGTGATTTAATTCACACCTTAGATTTAACGATAATAATTCAAAACGCCGGAAGCTGCTACACCAATGGCAATAAAATAAAGGACACCTGCTACCTCATCAGGAATATTGAAATAGGAATATATCAACAACACAAAGGACGCAGCAATGCCCATCCAAAGAAACATCAATGTAAATTTTTTCAGTGGTGAAACCATTATAAATGTGTGGACCAAATCAGGAAATAATTAAACAGTAAATACCCAAGGCAAATAATGATAAACAGCCTAATTGCAATTTTTTTCATGTTGAAAATTACAAAGTCAATTCATTGAATGTGGCAGTGAATATGTCTTCGGTGGGCAAGAATTACGGATGATTTCGCCTTTGGTTGCCCCTTTGGATAAAAGGTAAAATTTTATTCATTCTCGTTATAGGAACACTTCGGTGCCCAATTCATCTTTAAATCATTAAATCCTCTTTTCCAAGTCCCTTATTTTTTCATGGCACATAATGTCACTCCAAATTTATAGGGCAAAAAGAACCAGGCCCCACCGAAACCACAAGGCAACTAAAATAAAATAGGCCAATCCAAATACCAATAATCGATGAGGCACATAATTGGTGAATTCTCGGATCAAACTATGAACCACTCTGGCCATGACATAGCTCCAAGCCAAATAGTAATCCACAGAACTGTGCCCAGTTAAGGCGAAGCCGATTAAAATGAAGTAAAATAGAATTGGTTGTTGGTGGAGATTTTTATAATGCTCCCGGGATTGGCGCAAATAATCCGGTGCTTCCCCTTTATATGTTCGAAAATATCGGTATTCCACATCTCTTTCTTTGGCGGCTTTCTTTTGGGTCAAATAATGCCGGAGGGTGAATAAAATCGTCCATCCAACCAGCATAAAACCGGGTATTAAAATTTGAGGACTCAACTCATTCATCAATCATATCAGAAGCACGGAGCAAATCGAAAATTGAATGGGAATTATCATAATCCACATCGCCGGCCCACCATTGAAAATCGGTTATTTCCGGTTCATATAAGATGGATTCCATCAGAAAAAACACATCAACTATAGAAATATCTCCATCGCTATTCAAATCTCCTTTCGGACAGATGGCCTGATATCCTAAAATCACTTCATAGCCGGCAAATAAACAGGTGGGTGCTACCCCAGAATGACCGCCTAAAGCTTCTGAAAATAAAGTGATGGAAACGTCCGATGCACCATTCTCAACAAATGTGTCATAGGCGATCTGAGCATTTTCATAAGGAATAATATCGTCCCCCAATCCATGAAAAAAATGGGTGGGGCTTTCCGGAACCCAATCTAATAATGTATTTTCTATCAAGGACTGCCGGAAAAAATGATCTTCATTATTCGTAAAATCTTCCAATACTTCCGGAATCAAAATATCCAATGGATTGTCGGGCATCAAGGCATCAATCTCACTTCCGGAATGTGTGCCATCAAACAGTGATGGTAACGTATCCGCCCAAAAAGGCTCAAAATATTCTCCAAAATCAATTTCTAATCCCTGATAATACCAAAGATGACTGGTGAGGACGAAGGGCACATAATATGGCCGTGGATAGGTTGGGATAGATAAAAAATAATCCACCATGGTTCCCTCTAAATCATAAGGCCCTGCCATAGGACAAGAGGCTGTTATTGTGAATTCATCTGAATGATTTAATTGAAATCCACGCTGAGCTGCCAGGGTCGCATAACCGCCCTCAGAATATCCAAATAAAAAAAGTTGGTCATTAAATTGAACTGATTCGGAATTTTCAATGTCGTATGCTAGTTGCTTTGCCGCCCGGACCATATTCACATCTGCGTGAACATAAGAATTTGCAACAATGTAGGGATGAAATTTATCCGGATCGCCTAACCCTTCATAATCAGGGAATAAAGTAATAAAACCGGCTGGAGATGTGATGAGGCTGATCAAGGATATTTCCGGATTATCCATGGAAAGACCGGTGATAGAAGGCGCTTCATTATCCAAGGCTGTTGTTCCATGGTGGTAAATAAGAAACGGAAATGCCTTTGTGTTGGAATGGGGCAAAACAACCAATCCGGTCAAGGTATCAATATAACCTCCTTCACCTTCAGTTTCGTATTTGATATCATAAATTGAGATGGTATAAGCAACATCTGCCTCCGTGCCCATTAACATTAATAACCAGTTAATATCATCCACCGTCATACTGGCTTGTAGATTATAATCAATCAAATCTCCCGGATCTGCTTTGACAGAAATGACGAAACAAATTCCAATTAGAATTTTGGAAATAAGTTTTTTTA
>CAXFCD010000176.1:0-10925 GCA_964001155.1 uncultured bacterium
GGGATCATTTAAATCGGTGACTCGAATCTTTGGTCCTGCAATATCTGCCAAGATCGCCGGCCGGCTACCGGTGGGAAGGGTGATAGATTGGATCAGTTTGAAATAAGATTCTTTGTCTTGAACTGATCCATGGGAAAGATTTACGCGGAAGCAATTCACACCTTTGGCCACCATATTTTGAATCATTTCCAGCGTGGCGCAGCTTGGCCCCACTGTTGCAATTATTTTCGTACGACTTAATTCCATGGGTTTAAATTACCTGCAATCATAACCATTTTACACGTACTCAATGAGACATTTTACTGGCATATTATTCTGCATTTGGTTGATTTCCTGCGGCGGCCCCAAAGGAAGTTGGTCTGAGCCCCGGGTGATTTTAATCTCCATTGACGGTTTCCGTGGAGATTTAATTACTGAAATCCAACACACAAAAGATTTTCCAAATTTGTCCCGACTAATAGGGATGGGCAAATCCTGCGATAATGTCCAAACTGTTTTCCCATCGCTAACTTATCCCTCCCACACCTCCATGATTACCGGCGTTCTGCCGGATAAACACGGAATTGTAAATAACCGTCCATTTTTGCCGGAAAAGAATTTTGTGGATTGGTATTGGTATGCGGATTCCATCAAAGTGCCTACCTTGATCACCAAAGCCAAAGAACTAGGTCTTGTCACTTTGGGTGTGAGTTGGCCAGTGACGGTTGGTGCAGAAATGGATTGGATGCTGCCGGAGATCAAATCAGTGAATGACACTATTTCCACTGTGGACTTGGCACGAAAACACGATCAGCCGGAAACATTTCTAGAATCGGCGAAAGTTCGCGGTGTGGTTCCTGAGGATGGCAACCCCACAGGATATAACCGGGACTTGTTACTCCATGAAGTTTTTATGGATGCCTTCACGCGAAAAGCACCTAATTTAAGTTTGTATCATATGATTGAGACAGACCTCGTCCAGCATGCCCATGGAAAAAATTCACCTGAATCACATGATGCATTTATGTTTATGGATTCGTTGGTTGGGAATATTTTGACTTTTCTGGATGAGAATGATCTTTGGGAAAGAACGACGTTAATAATCACAGGCGATCACGGATTCCGTAATTATGAAAAACAGGTGAATGTGAACCGCCTGTTTGAAAAAGAAGGCTGGCTGAAAGCAAACGATACAGGTATTGAGGATTGGCAGGTTGTATGTTTGGGATCCGGCGGTTCTGCATTTGTTCGACTTAAAGATCCATCGGATCGTGAGTTTAAAAAGGAAGTGAGGCTGTTGCTCTCTAAACAAGAGGCCTTTGAAGTGTTGGAACAGCGGCATATGAACGGGACACTTTGGGCGCCGGAAAAAACTGATTTTCTTTTATTAGCAAAAAAGGACTATGGGTTTGTCCGCTCCCTAAATGACAATTTCATTACGGAAAAATCCGGCGGTTCCCACGGCGGTGACCCAAGACAAAAAATATTAAAAACCGCTTATATCGCTGCGGGCCGGGGCATCAAAAAAGGAAAGTCAGATGCTATGGTGATTACCGATGTGGCCTATAAAATATCAGACTTACTGGGGCTGGGGTTGAAATGATTTATTTGACAATGTGAAGGTGCTAAAACCAGCGCAAGGGTCTCAAGGAAAACTAATTCAACATCTGTGGCGCAACCAGACGGAACGGCTTGATTTCTACATCAAATTCTTTACCTTTTTCATCCACCATATGGTAAGCGCCTTCCATAAATCCCATGGGCGTCGGCAAAGGACAAAAGCTGGTATATTCAAAAGACTCTCCGGGAGCCAGTTTGGGTTGCTTGCCAATCACACCGGGACCGTGAACATCCTCGGTATTCCCTTGTCCATCGGTAATATGCCAATAGCGGCTCAGCAGTTGGGCAGAATTGTTCCCTACATTCTCAATGGTAATATGATACGCAAAATAATAATAGGAACGCACTGGGTCTGATTTTTCTTGAACATAGTGCGGTTTAGCCGTGATCTTGATTGAATTTTCCATGGGAGAAAATAATTCCTTTATCTTTGTCATCCGATTTTATTCCCTATAAATTTTGATTCGTTATGAATGAAGACACTCGCACGATTTACGCCTTTATAGTAATCATTTTTCTTGGACTTGCATCGGTCTTGATGAAAAATATGTCAAGTTCTTCTGTAGACATTACAGAAAATGAGATTATGGATCATATCCGGTATTTATCCCACGAAGACCGGGGCGGGCGCTATCCCGGTTCCCGGGAATCGAGAGATGTGATTTCTTATTTGATCCGAAATCTGAAATCCTATGGGGTGAAGCCCGGCGGGGAAAATGGTTCCTACGTCCAGCCTTTCAATATCACCGATGGGATTGAATTGGGTGAAAATAATACTATGGTAATCGGAGATGACACTTTATCTGTGCAATCAGATTTTGTGCCACTTTGGTTTTCCGGTACTGCATCAGCATCTGCATCTGCAGTATTTGCCGGCTATGGATTTGAAATTGACAGCGATGAATTGAAATGGAATGATTATGCCGAATTGGATGTGAATGGGAAATGGGTCATTGTGATGCGGCACAGCCCCGAGCGAAATAATCAACATTCACACTATACGCCCCATTCCGACTTGCATAAAAAAATGTTGGTGGCCCGGGACAAAGGTGCCATTGGTGTCATATTTGTTTCCCAAGTGGAAGATGCTGACCTTTATCCTCTCAGGTATATTTCTGGTTACAAGAATGCGGGGATTCCTGCTATTCACCTCGCCAATGAATCAGCAGATCGTCTTTTCAAAACGGTGGGCTGGTCCCGACAAACCATTCAGGAAACAATGAACCGTTCCCTGGAATCCATCGCGTTTGAGCTGCCCGACATTTCTATCAATGCCAATGTTGAGATCAATCCTATCCAAGTACGGGCGGCCAATGTAGTGGGATTAATTCAAAGCGGAAATCGGCAATACCGGGATGAATATGTGGTGATTGGCGCTCATTTTGACCATGTGGGCATGGGCGGCCCCGGAACGGGCTCCCGGAAACCGGATACGTTGGGCATTCACCGGGGCGCAGATGATAATGCTTCCGGTACAGCGGGACTTTTGGAAGTGGCTCAAAAGCTTTCAGCGCGAAAAAGCCGCTTGAAGCGGAGCATAATTCTGTTGGGGTTTGATGCGGAAGAAAAAGGATTGTTGGGATCAAAATATTTTGTTGAACATCCTACAGTTGATTTGGATAAAATCGTTACCATGCTGAATATGGATATGATTGGTCGCATGAAAGATTCCACCGTCACAGCCGGCGGTGTGGGAACATCACCATTATTTGAACCCCTGTTGGATAGTTTATCTTATGGTAGGGACTTCACGTTAAATATGACAAAACCGGGATACGGTCCCAGTGACCATGCAGCATTTTATGGGCAGGATATTCCGGTGCTTTTCTTTTTCACAGGGTTTCATGGCGAATATCATACACCAGAGGACACTTGGAAGCTCATTAACCTGAAAGGTGAAAAAGTATTATTGGAATTGATCTATGATGTGGCGTTTCATATAGCCGGCGTTCAGGAACGACCTGTTTTTACAGAAGCGGGACCAAAACAGGGACAAATGCGGCGCAATACGCGATTTAAGGTTACATTTGGAATTGTACCGTCTTACGGCAGTACGAAAGAAGGATTGGAGGTGGATGGCATTTCCAAACCGGATGGGCCCGCAGCGAAAGCAGGCATCCAAAAAGGAGATGTGATTACATCTATGAATGGAAAATCTGTCAAGGATATTTATGAATTCATGGATCGGTTGGGTGAATTAGAACCGGGTATGATCATTCCTGTGTTGATAGATCGGGATGGAACAGAAATGGAATTGTCCGTTTCGTTTTGATTTGTGTTTAATCGTTCCCCTGAAACAAATTAGAGCATACATCAAATCCAAAAAATTGGAAAAGAGACATAAATTGGGTTCAGTCTTGAATTAATTGAAACCGGCCCCTGGATGGCTTGTGGACCTTGTCAGGAAATTTATTCACCAATTGCCACACACACCCATTGATTGTTTTGGGATGAAAATCAGGAAATGATTTTTCTATTTCTATTAATAAATCCCTCCATTGTAACCCCTCCGGATTTTCTGCTAACAATTGAAAAATTTTCAAAAATATTTTACCGGTAATTGTTTCTGGGTTGATACGATCATCTTTCATTTTAACGATTATTTGACTAAACCTATTTTTTAGAACCCCTCTGTTCCTCCTTTTAAAGGGGAGAAGAAAAAATTATTCCTGAAAAATCCTCGCAAGGTTTTACTTTACGATTATTTCAACAATACAATTTTCTTCGATCTGGTAAAACCGCCGCTTTTCATCACCAGCAAATAATTCCCGGAAGGAACGGAATTTCCAAATGAATCTGTTCCGTTCCACTGTAAAACACGAGTGCCTGGCGGAAGTGTGCCATCCACCAAATTGACAATCCATTTCCCCGCCATATCATAAATTGTCAGGCTCACATGTCCCTGTCGTTGAATGCCAAATTCTATTTGCGTGGTATTATTAAACGGATTGGGATAGTTGTTATTTAAAAATGGTTTGGATGGAACGGCTCCTTTTACATCATCTGCGCTAACTTCTACGCCGGTTTCGTCCATGACAATATCAAAAACACCATAGAGTCCTTCTTCCCCTTCTTCCAAAGGAATCACCAATCCGATATGGGTTTCAATCCAATCATCATCTACCTCAGGATCCGATTCAAAATAACATTGAGTGACCAGTTCCAGCCCATTGGGTGTGGTAATCTTATAATGAAAATGGCGGGGGCGGCCCGTGTAATATCCCGGCCAAATTGATTCAAACGCATATTCGCCATTTTCACCGGTAAGCATTTGTCCCCGGAGATTATAAGGATCGTCATCAGGATTCCCCGTATCGCATTCCTGGAAAACGGTGTAACATCCATCATCGTTGGCGTGCCACACATCTACTGTAGCATTGGATATGGGAATGTCGCAATCATTGGCTTTCACCGTACCAGAAATAAAAATGCGTGTCCCCGGCTCATCCGCATGTGCAAGAAGCGTTCGATAGGGGTGGTTTTCGTCCCAATAAGGTCCCAAGATGTCTTCGCTGGTTAAGTCGCAGTCCCTAGCTTGTAGGAAGGTTGACGGGGCTACACCTGCAGTCATTGTACTGAGGGCGCTCAGTTTTAAAAATTCTCTTCGTTTCATTTTAATTATTATTGACCGATTTTGAACGTTTCCGTATTTCTTCTGTGAGTTCTAATACTGCCATAACATAATTGTTGGAATGATTATAAGCGTAAATGGATTTCCAAATATCTCCATTTCGTTCGTAGTTATCACTATTGGGGTTATAGCCATTTCGCCTTAGGTAATTAGCAATGCTGCCCAACACATCGGGCCACTCATAGGGTTGTCGGACACCGTCTTCATTAAAATCCACAGAATAATTATTGAAGCTGGATGGGATAAATTGGCCAAACCCAAACGCACCTGCGTAAGAACCGCCAATTTCCTGGGTATCCAATTGATCATTAAAACAATACTTGATGAATTCAGCTAATTCTTTAGATGCCCATTTTGCGCGCCTGGGCATTTCGTGGATCTGGGTATAGAGGGAATTAAAAACAGAAAACTGGGAATGGTGCACACCGTAATTGCTTTCAATCCCTGCGATAGTAATAACAATCATTGGGTCAACTTTATACTCGGCAGCTACGTTTTGTATTAATTCTTTATTTTCTTGATAAAATTTTGCCCCGCCGGCGATTCGGGATTCTTTGATGAAAATTTTCCGGTATTCCTCCCAGGATTTTTTCTCGTAAGGGCGAGCAAACCTCTCCGGGATTTCCATGTGGATTTTAATATCGCTATGAGTAAAGGCCTCCCGGACAAAAGCATCGGGAATATTGCTGCCCTGGAGATGATCGGAGACCATAACATAAGCCAAGTCATCGCTCAAAGGTTGGGCGCTGAGTAAAAATGTCATAAAAAATAGAAAGGGTATGTGTTTCATGAATCGCTCCATTCGCAAATAAAAATATTTGTATCGCCCCGTTTGGCCTGATTGCGGTTGGAGGCAAAGACCAAGTATTTCCCATCCGGGCTAAACATGGGAAACCCGTCAAACCCATCAAAATAGGTAATCCGTTTCAAATGGGTCCCATCCGTATTGATGGCATACAGATCGAAATCCCGCCCTTTGGGGTCGTGTAAATTAGATGAAAAAATGATTCGATTGCCATGAGGAAAAAAGTAGGGTCCAAAATTGGCAGCACCATTATCCGTAACTTGTTTTTTATTTGATCCGTCTCCATCCATGACCCACAGTTGTAAGGCCATGGGCCGGATAGAATTTTCAACCAGCAAGGATTGATATTCCTGCACTTCTTCGACTGTTTCCGGATGATAGACGCGCCAAACGATTTTATCAGATGTGGCATTGAAAAAAGCGCCACCGTCATAGCCCAATCTATTCGTGAGTTGTTTTTTATCAGAACCATCGGTGTTCATGGTCCAGATTTCTAAATCACCACTGACCATGGATGTATAAACAATTTTACTCCCATCAAAAGCAACCGTTGCTTCAGCATCATAATTAGGAGAATCCGTGAGTCGTTCTAATTCTGTCCCATCTATATTGGCGCGGAAAATGTCATAATCAGGAAACAATTTCCACACATAGCCGCGGCTGTAATCTGGTTTGGGTGGGCACGCTTTTCCGCCCAAATGGGTGGAGGCATAAATAATTTTTTCACAGTCCGGATATTCAAAATAGCTGCAAGTTGTTACACCATGGCCCGTTGAAACCATCTCAGTTTTCCCGGAAGCAATATCCATCATATAAATCTGGTCACAGAGGGAATCACCATCATGAGACTGGAAAATAAGTTTTTTACCATCTGCAGAAAAATAAGCTTCCGCATTTTCGCCGGAATGAGTGAGTTGCCGCAAATTCTTGAAGTGAACTTCCCCGTCATGAATTAAGAAATCATTATAGATAGGCGCCGGTGCAGATTCTTCAGCCCTCTGTGTCAAAAAGACGGACAGAGCAAAAACAGAAATAATAATTAATTGAAAGGTAGATTTTCTAACCATGGATTTGGAGACAAATTGCCTGAAGAATTTAGGGCTGAAATTCAACTAAAATTAAGGGATGGGATCAATTAACTTGGTGGCAATGCGCTGACAAAGAAATTCCGTTTCTGCTCCAAACTCCACCCGCCCATAAATACCATTGTTTGGGATCGTTCCGAAGCGCGCACAGCAGTCCGGCGATAAGCATAATACCCGGATAAAGCCGCCGTGCCATACATGACCATCATCGCTCCGATTTGATTGTCTCCTTGGGTCATTGATTTTGGGAAAATTAAAACCGCAAAAAGACAACCGGGGAAAAGGCCAAGGTATCCGCAACCTGCTCCAATAAGGCATGGGAAAAAAGAATTTGTTTGTCCATAAGCCATAACGCTGTTCACATCTGCAATATTCACAACAGTGCCGGTTGCCAATGTTATTTCAGTTTCTGACACGGTTATGATAGTGGGGTAGTGAATGATACCATCCACAGTTTGCAAATTAACAAAAGTTGGACGAGCTGCGAATGCGCTGCTAACCATAAGAATAACTAAGAATAGTTTCTGCGAGTGTTTCATTAGGGGTCCCTTGTCTTTAAGGAAATTTAATGTTCTTTTTTTGACTCTCTTGCCGTTAAAAAATTAAACGATGATTGCTGGGTAAAACCCAGCACCCCAATCGAATTTTGTTTTGCTTAATTTTAATTAAGTATATATTAATTACTGCGCCAGTAAAAAATGCTAAAAAAATTCAGAAAAATAACCTTAAGTTCGAGAAATCCGAGAACAAGATCTCCGCGACAAAAAAGCGGAACGTCCAAAAAAGGGGTTCTTCATATGAAAACAATTCTGTTTGCGATCTTAATCCTGTCTGCACTGGCTGCGCAGGATACAAAAACACTCACCTTAAAATCCGGGGATAAAATCACCGGTCAAGTGGTTTCAGAAACAGAAACAACCATTACCATCATTAATCCTCTCATGGGGGAAATGACCGTTAATAAATCCGATTTGAAACAACAAACTATTGTTGTTGTACTAAAATCCGGCGACGTGGTGAAGGGTGAACTTGTGCGCCGAAGTGAATCGGAAATGGTTTTGAAATCCTCCTTTGGCGATGTGTCAATTCCCACCGATCAAATTGCCAATATAGATGAGGGTGGCGCGCCGAAGCAGGAAATTCGACATACGCCTTTTGGCACAACGGTTGTGACCAAAAAAGAAACAGAAGATGAATGGTTCTTTTCCAAAGAGCGCCTTATGGATATCTGGTTTGATCCCACAGGCTATACTATTGGTAGAAATAAACTTTATCTGAGCGGTCTTTCCTGGGGATTTGGTTTAACGGACAAGGTTCAAATTACGTCCAAGTGGACAAACTATTTTTTTCAGGATTTTAATGTTCGACCTAAAATAACATTGTTCCAAACCGGTAATGTGGAATCACAATCTGCCTTTGCTGCAGGGGCCCACCTCCATACCCGGGGCTTGCCCGGAAAATATAAATGGGTGGATGATAAGGAAACTTGGTGGGAATATCACGGATGGGAATATGACTCAACTTTGGGGTATTCTAAATACACAGATTCCACAGAATTCGTAGAAGGCGGTTGGGTGAATTTTGGTTCTAAGCGAGAAAAAGTGGATGACGAGGCTTTCAGTGGTGGAGAAGACCGTTACGAATACACCGATTTTACGGATGGAGATAAAATGTGGTTCGAGGTCTTTGGGGCTTACACCATTTCAAAATTGCGTTCCGGTGGGAATGGTCGAGTGAACACCACTGTGGGCGCCAGTGCTGTGATTTACCCCGATGAGGAAATTGCACCCCGCCTTTATGGCGCTATTGATATAGATGTAACTAGAAGTGTAAAAGTCATGGCAGAAGTATTCTATGACCCTTTTTATGTTGAATGGTTAGATCTGATGGAGCATAATAAAACCGAGTCTAATTTGTTTTTTGACGTTGGATTCATGACTAACAAAATTCCATTATTCTGGTGGGCGGGCACATCTGAGAACCTTTGGATCGGATACCATTTTCAGCGGCCCTTTTTCGCATTCTATTGGAAAATTTAATAAATAGGAAAATAACACTATGAGAATCTCAATATTATTGACCTTGGCTTTGGTAACCGGGTTTTTGAATGCCCAGGACACCAAAACACTCACGTTAAAGTCCGGGGATAAAATAACCGGCCAAGTGGTTTCAGAAACAGAAACAACCATTACCATCATTAACCCTCTTATGGGAGAAATGACCATCAATAAATCAGACCTGAAAGAAAGAATGATCACGGTTGTTCTAACTTCGGGCGATAAAATAAGCGGCACACTGGTGAGCCGTTCAGCTACAGAGGTCGTTGTAACAACAGCGTTTGGTAATGTGTCTATCCCTGCAGACCAAATAGACACTATCGATGAAGCAGGCACGCCAGCAACAACCATCCGGCATACGCCTTTTGGTGTTGCGGTTGTGTCTAATGAACCCACGGATGATGAATGGTTTTTTTCCAAAGAACGTCTCATGGATGTGTGGTTTGACCCTACCGGCTATACAATTGGAAGGAATAAACTCTATATGAGCGGGCTTTCTTGGGGATTCGGGCTAAGTGACAAAGTGCAAATCACATCACGGTGGACCAACTATTTTTTCCAGGATTTTAATGTGCGACCCAAAATGACATTTTTCAAATCAGGCACCATTGAGTCAGAAACTGCAGCAGCTGCGGGATTTCATCTCCATACGCGGGGTTTACCCGGCAAATATAAATGGGTGGATGATGCCCGCGATTATGACTATGATGGCGGAGATGAAAGTTATACAACCAGAGGCCGCTATGTCCGCTTAGGCTCTACAAAAGATGAAGATGGCTGGTATGATGATAATCCGTTTGATGGCGATAAAATGTGGTTCGAGGTCTTTGGGGCTTATACATTATCTAAGCTTCGACCTGCAGGAGACGGACGGATGAATACCACCTTTGGCGCCAGCGCCACCATTTACCCCGGGGAAGAAATAGCGCCGAGAGTGTTTGTTGCTGTGGACACAGATGTAACCCGCAGCGTGAAAGTGATGGCAGAGGTCTTTTATGATGCTTATTACCCGGAAATACAAAATTTTGACAGTGATAGTAAAATGACAACACCGCTTCATTTCGATATTGGGTTTTTAACCAATAAAATTTCTTTTTCTGATGATTTTTGGCTGGGGTTTCACTTTCAACGGCCCTTTGTTTCTTTTTATTGGAAGATTTAATAACATAAGGATGTTCTTATGAAAATCACAGCAACGCTATTGAGCTTAATCTTGATCAGCGAGGTTTTTTGTTTATCCAAGGATGATTAGATTTAGATATGGTTAAATATATATCACTTCTATTATTCATTGCTGTGCTTCAGGGACAGCCCATAGATGAAATAGAAATTTTATATAACAAAAATGATAAATTCTTTTTCCAGCCTGAGAGTCTATATAAAAGCGAAGGGCTTTGGTATACCGCTACTAATAATGAACCTGCTACCTTAAGGCTGCAGATTTATTCGAAAAATAATAATGGACAAAAAATAGTCGAGTGCACATTAGTGAACGGACTAAAAAATGGCTCTTTTATGCAGTACTACAATACCAAGGAGGTGCTGCCTGGAATCATGGGTTTATACGTAAATGATAAAAAAAATGGGAGCTGGATTTGGATAGAGCCTGATAAGATTTATGAAAAACAAAAGTGGGATAATACTGATTTACAAATCATGACAAAAATTGATTATCGTGATGGTTTAAAACATGGAACCATTATTGTCCACAAAGCGAATATGGAACGCTTCGAATATTTACAAAATTA
>CAXFCD010000177.1:0-5920 GCA_964001155.1 uncultured bacterium
ACTTGCCAAGAAATATCAAAATATGGATGATTTGGGTTCGGCAAAGAGAATGGCCAATGCAATCCTTGCTGCCAATGTGGATTCTGCCGGAACCGCTGCTTTTTTAACAATTTATTATGGCGCAAAGGAAACGCGTGACCCAAATCCGTTGATCGCCTACGCCGATGCCAATCCGGAGAGTGATTATGCTACTGACGCATTGGAAGAGGCACTTTGGTTAGTCCGCATCAAAAGGGAAGATACAGACTTAGAAGCAAATTTGTTTCTTCGTGTAATAAATGCCATGAAAGAACCGAATCCCAGCATGCTGAATAGTTTTGCCTGGCGGATGTCAGAATTGGAAATGAATCTGGACATGGCCTTGGAGAAGATCACTTGGGCAATTTACTATGAACCGAATGAAAAACGGAAGCACATGTTTATTGATACGAAAGCGGAAGTGCTTTTTAAAATGGGGCGTGTTGATGATGCCATTTCTGAAGTGGAAAAGTGCATTGAATTTGATCCTGAATATCAACACTATCAGGAACAATTGGAGAAATTTAAACAAGCGAAAATGCCTGCTTAATTTTCTTTCAAAGAAGATTCTAAAGCACTCGCCAATTGGTGAGGGCTTTTTTATTTATTAATCAAATAAACCGCTACAATCCCCAAACCACCACCAATGAGTGTGGTAAATACCAACGGTTCATTTAGAAATATCATGGAAAATGCCATGGCTGTTAGCGGGACGGTAAAAATATAAGCGCTGGCTTTTTTAGCACCAAGTTCCACAGAAGCTAAAAAGTAAATCGAAGTGCCAAACGCCATAGCGCCCACGGCCAAAAGCATCATGTTGAGCCAAAACACCCAATCGAATTGAAAAATAGCCATTAATGGTTCTTTGACGGCGAACGGTAGACTGAATACTCCGGATAAAGCAAAACACCAAAAACTATAAGGAATAAATTGAATCACTTGTTTGGATTTGGATGTAATGATGGTGACTAATACCCAAGAAATAGACGCAAAAATGAAATGGATATTCCCTGTATGAAATAAAAGGTCCATATCCATTTCCCAAAACCGAATAATCAGTCCACCACCAATGAATCCTAATATGAGTCCGAGCCAATCTTTTTTTAATAATACACCACCAAGAAATAACCCTGTGACGAGTGCAGTTAAGATTGGGTTTAAAGTTGTGACAAATACACCACCAGCGCCAGCAAGACCAACCTGTGTTCCTTTAAAATAGAAATAATTGTAGGTGGTCATGAAAACAGAATTCAGGAAAATGAATTTCATTGCTTCACGAGTGACTTTAAAACCAAACCCAGTCCACCAAACGATAGGCGCGAAAGAGATAGTTGCAAAAATGAATCTCCAAACCATCATGAGGGGTGCATCGCCATACATTCCAAGAATTTTTGCATTAGTCCAGGAAAGTCCCCACGTAGCCATGGCAAGGATCATGAGGATTGTGAGCCGGAGTTCTTTGGATAAAATCAAATAATTCCTTAAACCATAATCTTAATATTAAACCACCGAAGATAATACCTGAGTGACCCCTGAGCATGTC
This sequence comes from uncultured bacterium, assembly GCA_964001155.1. GTDB lineage: Bacteria > Fidelibacterota > Marinisomatia > Marinisomatales > UBA1611 > CAXFCD01. The sequence goes on from CAXFCD010000177.1 coordinate 1,562, forward strand.
GAAGGGTGACGAAGGCTGGAATTCCATTTACATTCTAAAGACAGGAAAATTGGGGTTAGGACTTGGATTTTTTTTGACTGCTTTCAACGTTTGAATCAACACACGTCTTGTGTCAGTTGGCAGAATGACACCATCATCCCAAAGTCTGGCACTGGCGTAGTAGGGATGACCTTCTTTTTCATATTTATCGAGAATTGGTTTTTTCAATGTTTCCAATTCTTCAGCCGTCATATCTTTGCCTTGAGATTTGAGTTGCTCACTTTTCACCGTAGCCAATACGTTGGCTGCTTGATCGCCACCCATGACAGAAATCCGGGAATTGGGCCACATGAATAAAAAGCGTGGTTGATAAGAGCGTCCACTCATGGCATAATTTCCTGCACCAAAACTGCCACCAATTAGAATGGTTATTTTTGGTACATTCGCAGTGGCCACCGCTTGAACCATTTTTGCGCCGTCTTTGGCAATGCCGCCTGCTTCAGCTTTTTTACCCACCATGAATCCGGTGATATTTTGTAGAAAAAGAAGAGGGATTTTCCGCTGACAGCAAATTTCTACAAAATGGGCGCCTTTTAAGGCGGTTTCACTAAAAAGGACACCGTTGTTTGCCACTATGCCAATGGGCTCACCACCAACTTTTGTAAATCCTGTCACAAGAGTTTTCCCATAATCGTATTTGAATTCTTCAAAATTTGAGCCATCTACAATTCTAGCAATGACTTCATGAACATCAAATGGCGTTCGGTGAGACTTGGTTAGAATGCCGTACAATTCATCCGCTTCAAAAACAGGTTCATCAAAGCTATTTTCAGAAGAATTTTGTTGAGGCAAGTGATTGACGATTCCACGGATTTTTTCTATAGCTTCATCATCGTTTTCTGCAAAATGGTCTGCTACTCCACTGAATCGCGTATGGAGCCGAGCACCGCCCAATTCTTCCGGAGTTGCTGTTTCGCCAATGGCTGCTTTCACCAAGGGCGGTCCACCGAGAAAAATCGTTCCTGTTTTATTCACAATAATGGCTTCATCACTCATGGCCGGAACATAGGCTCCGCCTGCAGTGCAAGATCCCATGACGGCAGCTATCTGTGGAATCCCGTCTGCACTCATTCTGGCTTGATTATAAAAAATTCTGCCAAAGTGATCTCTATCTGGAAAAACTTCATCTTGTTTTGGTAAAAATGCGCCACCGCTATCCACAAGGTAAATGCAAGGGAGACGATTCTCCATAGCAATTTCCTGCGCTCTGAGATGTTTTTTCACTGTGAGCGGATAATAAGTGCCACCTTTAACAGTAGCATCATTGGCCACCACAACGCAAGATTGATCATGAACTTCGATAATGCCCGTGATAATGCCTGCAGCAGGCACATTGTCATCATAAACCTCGTAAGCAGCTAATTCGGAAAATTCAAGGAAATTCGTACCTTCGTCTTTGAGTTTGTCGATTCGTTCCCGTGCGGTAAGTTTGCCGCGATTGTGGTGCTTTTCGATACGGTGGGATGGACCCATTTCTCGAATCTTCTCCAAAACGGTTTGAAAATCATCCGCCAACGATTTATGGTGTTCGTAGTTTGATTTAAACTTATCTGATTGGACATCAATGCGTGTTTCAATCTTTGGCATGAGCAAGAGATTCCTTTTCTACAATGGATTGTATGAATGTTACAGTTTCATCTAATTTTTCTTCGTTGATGCTCGTTTCGATTCCGAGTGAATTACAGAGAGAAACGACCTTTTCAGAAGCAATATTTCCAGAAGCACCTTCAGCATAGGGGCAGCCACCAATCCCGCCGGTGGAACTGTCAAATGTATTGATTTCGAATTCCATAGCTGCTTGGATGTTTTCTTCAGCAAAACCGAATGTGTCATGCATATGAAGTGCAAAATGATGTGGCTGCCAACGTTTTAATATTTTTTCTAGTGAATAACGAACTTCGTCTTCGGTGGCCTTACCGATGGTATCACCCAGGGAAATTTCTGAAATCCCCAAATCCATGAGTTTCGCAATAACGTCCACAACATTTTCCGTTTTGATTGGCCCTTCATAAGGACAATGCCAAACAGTGGAAATGTATCCACGGACACGAAGATCGTGTTCCTCCCAAAGAGATGTCATTTGATGAAAACGAGCAATGGATTCATCAATGGAACAATTTGTATTTTTTTGGGAAAATGATTCACAGGCTGCGGTAAAAACAGCTATGGAAGAATATTGAGCAGACAGTGCAATTTCCAGTCCACGTAAGTTTGGGACAAGAGCCGTGTAAGTGATATTGTCCAAACGATCTATCTCTGCTGAAACTTCCTTTGAATCTGCTAATTGTGGAATCCATTTTGGTGATACAAAACTGGTAACTTCAATTTCCTGAAAACCGCATTCAGACAACAGATTCACATATTGTATTTTATTTTCGGTGGAAATGGATTCTGCAATACTTTGCAGACCATCTCTCGGACCTACTTCAACAATATTGACGTTGGAAGGATAGGAGGACATCTTAGCCTTTATTCCAGTTTGGTTTCCGTTTTTCCAAAAAAGCAGCTAAACCTTCTTGCCCTTCTGCGCTGGCACGAATTTTTGCGATCAAGTCTGGTGAATCAGTCGTTGCCATATCTTTGAGATATTGTTTGAATTTTGATTGGGCAGTTGGTCCGCCTTTCAATAATTGGTTTACCACATGTTTCTCCATCTCATTTAATTCATCTTCTTTAACAGAAAAATGAACCAATCCAATTTTTTCTGCAAAGGGCGCATCAAACCGTTCGCCGGAAATCCCCAAAGCACGAAACCAGGATTTTCCAATTTTATTTTCTGTATAAGGGCCAATGACCGCAGGAATGAGACCGATCAAAACTTCTGACAAAGAGAAAAGTGTTTTTTCTTCTGCAACTACAATATCGCACACGGTACATAGTCCAAATCCGCCACCAAAAGCATGACCGTGAACCACACCAACAACCGGTTTTGTGCAGGAATCAATGGCTACATACATGTCACCTAGAAGTTTCGTTCCTGCTTTGTTTTCTTCAGTTGATTGGTCAGCGGAATTTTTCATCATTTGTAGATCAGCGCCGGCAGAAAATGAAGCACCGTTCCCTTTCAAAACGACTACTCTAATTTCATAATTAGATGAAAGGTCATGAAAACATGATTTTATTTCTTCCATCATGGTTTCATTCATGGCGTTCCGCACATCCGGTCGATTTAAATAAACAGTTGCTATAGAATTGTCAATTTGGAGCTCAAGTGTGGAGTAAGTCATAAAAGTGAATTTAATTTGGCTCTCAATTTAGGCAATTTAAAGGGAGATGAATAAAAACAAAAAACCCCGCGAATGCGGGGTTTTTTCAATAATAATTCTGGTTTAAAAATAAAATTTCCTGTTGTCTACAATATCAGCTTTTTCTTTTAAATCGTCTAGCCAAGCATTGAAATACTGATTTTGTTTTCTGTTGAAAATAGTATTTCGGAGTGTTTCTTTTTGGGTTTCATACTCTGTGGAATCAAATTCCCCAACTTCTTTCAATTCGATGATGGCGTGGCCTTTACTCGTTTCTAAAGGTCCAATAATTTCGCCCGGTTCCGCTGCCAAAAGTGCGCCGGTCACATAATTGCTTCTGCCGATGGATGTAAATCCTTGGACCAATTGTTTGGTCTCATTTTTGATCCCATCCAATTCGGAATCCTCATCAATCATTTCATCCACCTTCAAATCTTTTCCGGAAAGTTTGATTAATAATTTATTGGCTTGATCTAATGTGGCCGTTTTGACTTTCGTTTCTTTAACGGTCCGTTTTAACTTGGCTTCAACTTCTTCAAAGGGCTTCACTCCGGGCTCAATGATCTCATCCAATGTAAATACGGCAAAATTTTGGTCATTTTCCAAAATATCCGAAACATCACCAATTTTACTGTCGAATGCAAACCGAACACCGGCACGAAGTCCGCCCAAGCCCCGAATGGAAAATCCTTCATCATTCATCCGTTCGTGTTGACTTGTAGTTAATCCGTTTTCTTCAACAGCATTCGCAAAACCATTATCCTGGGCATCATAACTGAATAAGGTTGCATCACGTCTCATATTGGCTAAAGTAGTGGGGCTGATTTCAATTTTAAGCAGGATGTGAGAAGCGAGAATTTGTTCTTCACCATTTTCTGTTTTTTTATCTCGTACGTAAATGATGTGGTACCCAAAGTTGGATTTAACCGGTTCTGTAATGCTCCCTTTTTTTGTTCTAAACGCTGCTTCTTCAAAGGGCTTTACCATTCGTCCTTTTCCGAACCAGCCTAAGTCACCGCCTTTGGTACCCTGATTTCCGGGATCGACTGAATATTCATTGGCTAAAGCAGCAAAA
>CAXFCD010000178.1:0-9046 GCA_964001155.1 uncultured bacterium
ACAACTACTGTTGGCCTTAATGAAGACATTGTACCCAAAGGCTTTACACTGAGTCAGAACTATCCGAATCCGTTTAACCCGATCACGCACATTCAATATGATATGAATGCAGCAGGCATGGTGTCCATGGATTTGTTTGATATTCGCGGTGCTAAGGTAAAAACTCTCATTAATGAGCATAAACCTGCCGGGTCTTATGAATTCACTTTTGACGGTTCACAATTATCCAGTGGTGTTTATTTCTATACCATGACAGCGAACGGGATCACCAAAACCCGTAAACTTGTCTTAATGAAATAAATCCATTTCGGATTAAAATCGATTGAAAAAGTGGGGCATTGTCGTGAGGGCAGTGTCCCACTTTATCGTTTTAGACATAAAGAAAGGGAAAACCTTATGCGTTTAACAATCGTTTTAATTACAACATTTAGCATTTTATTTGCTACAGAACTCAATTATCCGGTTCAATCTCAACGGGTTGAGACATCTCAATTCACCATGGAAGGCGCTCAAAACACCACAGATTCCAGAAACACCCGGGAAGATACGACCACACTTTTCTTTGAAGATTTCGAAGGGGATTTATCCGGTTGGACCGTGGACCCTGAGTGGGAATTGACAGAAGATGAATACAGCAGTCCCACCCACAGTTATCACATTGACGATAACAATTATGATGTCACGTCCTCACTCATTTCACCCACAATCTCTTTTCCGGAGATTGATGAAAATTCAGCCATCAGTTTTTCATTTATGTTGAATTGTAACCTAGTTGATTTTGATGGGGATGGAGACAATTTTCTTGAAGATTATTATTTCTGCGATGTGGCCGATATGAGCGCTTCGCCCTGGCATGTATCCGAATATAATGCTTATGAAGGCAATTCCTGGTGGTGCGGCAGCGAAGATGTAGGCGGTTACTTAGATGGCTGGCTCCAATTTTTGGATACACCGGAATTAAACCTTCCCGCTGAAGGGACAACTGATTTAACATTCAAATTATTTTATGCCATAGAGATTCCCGGGGATTATCCGCCTTATAATGGTTGGGATGCGGCCAATATCAGGATTTCCAATGATAACTTTGAAACCTGGGATGTTTTGGATGGTTCTCCTGCTTACGATTTTACCAGCGGTTACGGTTGGGGCTATAACGGCGAAGGTGCTGACATACCCGGTTGGGGCGGCTACAGCGGCGGTTCTGATCCCGCTCAATGGATTGATGCTACATTCGATTTAAGCGCTTATGCAGGCCAAGCAGTGAAAATCCGTTTCGCCTTTGGTTCCGATCCCGCTTATTCCACTGTAGATGATGCATCTATTATTGGATTTTTTGTGGATAACGTGGAAGTGTCCAATTCAGATGAAGGTGTTCTATTTACTGATAATGCAGATGACCAAACTTCCATGACAGCCCAAGGCTTAGCTTGGGACCAAGTTTTTTATGATTATGGCGATATTACTCGCCCCGGCGGTTTAGGCTGGGACAGTTACGATGCCGGTGATCCTTTCAACGGCAATATTATGCTGGATCTTTCTGATTATGCTGGTTCAGATGTTCGTTTCCGCTGGCGAGTCCGTTTGGATGAAAATGACGACGGTGGCGACGGCGATGGCTTATTTATTGATGATTTTCATGTTTGGGAAGTGAATTACAATGTAGTGCCTACGGTTCAAAATTTGGATATTTCTTCCGGAGACAGCCAAGTAACCCTGACATGGGATATGCCGCCATCAGAGTCTTATGATAATGATGAAGTTGCCCATGACGACGGTTCCCCGGAAAACAGTTGGGCCTGGGGCTTAGATACCGTGAGATTCGGTACTGTCTTTGATATGCCTTACGGCACAGAGTCCGTAGTAGTTCACTCCGCAAGTTTTGCACCAAATTCCCTGGATGGTAGCCCTATCTCGGCAGTCATTGAAGCCTATAATGTTTCACCCATAGGGATTCCAGAAACAGAAGCTGTTTATTCTACAACAGCTACCTTGGAAGATGAAGCTTGGACATCGGTTGAATTTTCGAACTGGACTTTTGAAGGCGACTTTTTGATTGCATTGGTTGTGGATTCCACTGTGTATATGAGCATTGATGAAGATGCAACCACCGGCTACTCCTACATCAGCAGCCCTGAATTTGGTTCAGATTCCTGGTTCTGGGTTAATGATATTTTAGAAGAACAAGGTGGCGAATGGTTAATTCGTGCCACTGTAACCACCACCGGAACTACCATTGAACCGGGATTTAATGTTTACCGTGATCCAGGTGTGAATGGTAGTGAATGGCAACTCATGTTCAATGGCCAAAATATCAGTCAGAACTATTATGTTGATAATTTAGCCGAAAATGGTGTGGAATATTGTTACAAAGTTTCCGCGCTTTACGGTGAAGAGGAAAGTGACTTAGCCGGCCCTGTTTGTGCCGTTCCGGAAGCGGAAACCATTTATGAGATTGCTTACGACGATGGCGAGTCGGAAACCAGTATCAATGCTGGTACTTTGAACTTATTGGCGGTGAAATTCACACCTGATGGTTACCCTGCTGATTTATATCGTACGAGTTTTTATACTGTGGGCAACACGAATGGTGTTGGACTTGTCCACGTGTGGGATGATGATGGCGAGAATGGGATGCCGGGTACAATTTTGTTAGATGCCTACCCGGTGACTTTTGTGGGAGATTCCTGGAAACAAATTCCCCTGTTCGATTTTGGAATTACCATCACGGAAGGCAGTTTTTATGTGGGTTGGATGGAAACAGATCAAACACCCGCGATTGGTGTAGATTCAGATAACTCGGCTGATAACAGTATCATTGATATTGGTGGCGGTTGGGAAACCTTTGCGAATTATTTCGACGGCGCCATGATGATTCGCGCTGAATTGGATTCTGCAAATGTTTTAAGCGTGGAAGATCGGTTAAATGGAAATGTTCCGGGATCATTTATACTGAACCAGAATTATCCCAATCCTTTTAACCCCACAACCAGCATTGAGTTTGACTTGGCTTCGGCTGCTTTTACATCTCTGGCACTTTACGATGTAACCGGTAGAGAAGTCAAAACACTTGTAAATCGGAATCTCCATGCAGGGCATTATGTCTTTGGTTTGAATGCCGGTGATTTGCCTTCTGGGATGTACTTTTACAAGTTGACAGCACAAAATCATAACGGTCAAATGATTTTTTCATCCACCAAAAAAATGGTATTAATGAAATAAAATCCTTAACGTTGAGAGGGGTATTATCCCCTCTCAACCTAACACATTCCTGTTTTAACGGAGATACTCCATGAAAAAAAATATTATACTGTTCACCTTTTTATCTTTAAATGCGATCTATGGTGATTATTACACCGATCGCATGCTAGTTTATATTGATAATTCTATTTCTGATTTTCAGGTTGATGAAAATACAGATAGGTCCAATCTGGAAGAATTGAACCAAAAAATGGATGATATTTCTGCTTTTAAGATCAGTCAATGGCTGCCAAATGCCCGGCCTACGGACAGGGATGGTGACATTTATCTGAACCGTTACTATGTGATCGAGTTTGATTCTCCAAGAATGGATTTACAGGCCAGAGTGAAGGAAGTTGAAATATTACCATCCATTCGTACCGCTGAAACCATCACAATAAATCGCCCAACGTATACGCCCAATGATTCCTATTGGACTCAACAATGGTATATGACAAATATCGAAGCTGATCATGCTTTTGATTTGTGGGATATTGACGGTGGAGATATTCCCGGTCAAATGTCTGAAGGTGAAATGGTGGTTGGTATTGTCGACAATGCCCTGGATTGGGACCATCCAGACTTGGTGGGCAACCTATGGCAAAATTTAGGCGAAGATGCTGATGGCGACGGTGTGGTGATCATCCAATCCGGAAATACATGGATTTTTGATCCCGGTGATGAAAATGGTGTAGATGATGATGGTGACGGTTATACGGATAATTTTATTGGATGGGATGTGTCTTTTAATGATAATGATCCCGTTCCGCCAAACAGCCAATATGACCACGGCACATCCGTTTCCGGATGTGTATCTGCTGTTACAAATAATAACAGTGGTATTGCTTCTGTGGGTTGGTCTGTTAAACTCATGGGTATTAATTCCACCAATGATCCGGGATATGTTACCCATGGGTATAATGGTATTTTAGCCGCAGCCCAAATGGGCGCCAATGTAATCAATTGCAGTTGGGGTGGTACCGGCGGAGGGAACCAATCGGTGATCAATACCGCTTATAATACTTATGGATGTATCATTGTTGCCAGTGCGGGGAATGGAGGTAGTGACGGAAACACAAATTTTGATTTTCATCAACCATCTGGATTGAACAACGTTATTTCGGTTACTGCTACAGGTCCTGGTGATAATTTTAATTGCTGGGCCACTGCCGGAGAAACGGTTGATCTAAGTGCGCCAGGCGAAAATATTATGACAACTTCGATCGGCGGGAGTTATGGCTCTACCTGGGGCACATCGTTTTCTTCTCCCATGACCGCCGGTGCCGTAGCTTTACTGTGGTCCAAATTTCCCAATTGGGATCAGGGTATGGTTGTGGATAGAATAATTAGTTCAACCGATGAATTCTCGGATATGACCGCTTCCTGCCAAGGCACCAGTTTAGAGGGGATGTTGGGCTCCGGACGGTTGAACATCTACAAAGCCTTAACTTCGGGAGTCAACCCTAGCCTGTCCATCCAAGATGTTAATTACCAAAACGATACAGACGGGGACGGTGTATTTAATCCGGGTGAACAAGTGAAAATCAAACTGGTAATTGCCAATGATGAAGGTTGGGCTGATGCGGAAAATGTGGTTGCAACTCTTTCAACAGATGATGATCGTCTGGTTATTATAGACGACGTAATCACATTTGATGATCCCATCCCCGCCGGGAATTCTTCCTTTACCTTGATTGACCATTTTCTGGTCTATGCCACGCAGGATGCACAACTGGGGAATATTTCCTGCAATGTTCATTTGCAAGCAGGAACCAGTGAACCTTACTATGAAATAAATGAAGGTATTACAGTCTCTTTGTCCTTAAACCAATATGGCTTTCCAGTCACTGGTATGTCAATCAAATCTTCTCCATTAATTGCTGACTTGGATAATAATTCTTACAGTGAAATCTATTTTGGCAGCGAAGATGATAATGTTTACAGTTACATGATTGCTGGTGTTCCTGTGAGCGGTTTTCCCTTTGAAACCGATGATAAGGTGCAATCCAGTCCTGCTGCCGGTGATGTGGATGCAGATGGAGAGAATGAACTTGTATTTGGCTCTTATGATGGAAAACTCTATATCGTAAGCACCAACGGAAACCAGGAATTGGCTTATTCCCAATCGGGGTTTATCATTGGTGCACCTGCATTGGGTGATTTAGACGGAGATGGTGATTTAGAGGTGGTATTTACAACCCAAAGCGGCTCTTCCGGACAATTATATGCCATTCATCATACAGGGAATAATGTAAGCGGTTTCCCGGTTGATGTGGATGAAAAAATGGTTGTAGGCGCTGCTTTAGGCGATTTGGAAGGGGACGGTTCCTTGGACATTGTGATTGCCACTTACGAAGATCATATTTATGCTGTGAATAATGATGGTACAATAAAAGATGGATTCCCGTTTGTGGCATCTCATCGTTTCAAATCTCCGGCAACCTTAGTTGACTTGGATGGAGACAATGACTTGGAAATTGTAGCCGGAAATGACGACGGCATTTTATATATCCTTCACCATGATGGATCCACTATGGCTACCTATGATGTGGGAGATGATATCCGTGGCGGTGTCTCCGTGGCAGATATAAATGATGATGGCAGTCATGAATTATTATTTGTAGGCTATGATGACCATATTCATGTGTGGAATCCAGCCACAGGAACGGAATTGGATGGCTGGCCCTACGATATGGGCAACAATGCTTTATCTTGCCCTGTGACGGCTGATTTGGACAATGACGGTGATCTTGAAATTGTTACAGCTATGAAATCGGGCACTATTTATATTTTCCATCATGACGGGACACTTTTTAATAATTTCCCTTCAACGGTTGCAGGGAACATTGAAAGCACACCAGCAATTGGCAGATTGGATAATGACGGTGATTATGAAATCGTCTTTGGTACGACCAGCGGATTACAAGTCATTGATATTAAAGTAGAAATGGGTGAAAGGTTCTCATGGAAAATGCACCGGGGGAATTTAGAACGAACAGGCTTTTATGATATGTCGCTTACAGCGATCGAATCCAAGGACAATGTTTTACCCCAGGAATTTACGGTAAGTCAGAACTACCCGAATCCGTTTAACCCGTCAACAACGGTTGATATTCACCTGCCGGAATCCAATAATTTAATTGTGAGTATTTATGACATCTCAGGACGTTTAATTAGTACACTGGTTAACGACAATTTGGAAGCAGGAAGTTATTCTGTTCAATGGCATGGTAAAAACGATACCGGCCGACTTATCCCAACCGGCGTTTATTTCCTGAGAGTGAATTATGGTGAACAAATTAGGACCCAAAAAGTCGCTTTCGTTAAATAGAATAGACAATTGCAGAATAGGCATTAAAACATTTAAATTTATAGCCAACCCAACAGAGAGTTATTTATGAAAAAAGTACTTGGATTAATTTTAACAAGTGGTTTGTTGATTACAAGCGCTTGGGCAGACATGGACTGCCCGGCGGATTCTGCTTACCATATTGATACCCGCACTATGCTGCCCGATGGCAGCCCTAACCCGACTTACGGACAAAGTATATCTACAGGAATCTGTGGTTGTCTTGCTTTCGTTAATGGTGTGGAATTAACAGAAACTACAGTTACGTTTACAGTCCGGATGGTGGATAATGAATCGATTCGCGGCGTTGAACTGGATGTGTTTCATAATGCCGGTGATGCACTCCATTTTGGCGGCGAACCCTATGTAGACGCCAACGGTAATGGAAATTATGATGCCGGAGAATCTTATACGGACTTAGACGGCAATGGTGAATGGTCCTCCAGTGCTTTTGGTTCCGGTGTTGAAAAAGGTCAAAAATTAATTGATGTTTATGATGAAGATGGTGAGCAGCGCACAATGACACTTCTGAGCAATCGTTTGGATGGGTTTGTAAAAGTATTAGCTTACAATACATCAAGAGCTTGGACGCAAGGCAATGGTGAAGAAGGCGATTTATTTTTCATCACTTATGGTTTACCTGAAGGTGCCGGTGCACTGCCATCGGAAATTGAATTCTACTTTGGTACTGCAAACTTACCCGGAACTTCCATGGATCCGGATATTCTGAATGTTGTTTGCGGCCACCCGGATGAAGACAATCCTGCTGTGATTAATACGTCCAACGTTGCCACAGATCTTGACGCAGTCTTCCCGGATGAATTTGCTTTGAATCAGAACTACCCGAATCCATTTAACCCAACTACACAAATCTCATTTGATGTACCTGCCGGTTCAGAACAAGTGATGATCAATATTTACAATATTTTGGGTCAAAATGTGAAAACACTGGCGAATGAAGTTTTCAGTCCTGGTTCCTATACCGTGGATTGGAATGCCACAGATGCAATGGGTAATCCTGTTGCTTCAGGGATTTATTTCTACGAATTACGGAGTAAATCTTTCACTGCCAGAAAGAAAATGTTGCTGATTCGCTAAAACTATTCCCAAACCGCAACTTTTGATTAAATTCCCCCATCTCCGGATGGGGGAATTTTTTTATGCGGAACTCATTTAAACCAATCCTGATTGGATTTCTATTGGGGGTGGTGTGGTCTCAACAGGCTTACCGGTCTGTGGAAAGCATCCAAACCGAATGGAATGAATACACAACCTATCAAAAAGAGGAGATTGTATCCTTTTGCGATTTTCTCTTCAAGGAGGGTTATTATGAGCGGTGTCTCTTAACCGCTTTCCAATTGCTCTATAAATTCCCCGATGACCCGTTAAGTGCAACCATCAATTATTACATTGCCCGATGCTATGAGGAAATGCAGAATTACAAACTTGCACACCGCTATTATCGGCAAGTAATCCAAATGGAACCGGAATTAAATCTCATTCATAAAGCTGCAACTTACCGTGATACGTATGTCAGTCTTATTGCAGATGAAATCAAAGATATTTTAGACGCAACTGAAAATACCGATGATCCTTATCTTCTGACATTTCGCGGTTATGCTTTCATGAAAAAATTGAAATGGGAAGAAGCGAGGACAACATTTATCACTGCACAGGATATTTTTGATCATTCCCATTACAATAAGTTAATGATACCACTTTATCAAACCATTGAGAATGTAGGGACCGTTCCTAGGCATAACCGTTATTTGGTATTTTTATCTGGCTGGATTATGCCCGGTGGCGGCCAATTCATGTTGCGGGAGTGGGATAAGGGTCAAGGTGTTTTAACAAGTGTAGGACTCCTTTTCCTTATCAGTTCTTGGGGGAAGGTAGAGTCGCTTGTGGGCGGAAACAGATTCATCGAATCTGAAGCGATATCCATCCCAACCCATAATAATTATGTGGAGAATAATTCAGGACCCGATTTAACAAACCGTGATAAAATACCGGAAAAAATGTCTGTAACATCTAACTCTTCTAAATTTGTATTTCCTCCCTTATTTATAAGTGCGGGGATATTTATAGGAAGCACCGTAAAATCTTTCTTGGATACACAAAATAAAAATGAAAGATTGGTTGAATTTTATATTAATGAAAGGATTGATAAAATTTCCCCATCCCGGTTTTTAGATTTTCCGGAACCTACCCTCATTGTCGTCGAGGAATGAGCCTGTAAAAAAGTTAATTAATTCATAGAATAAATATTGTTATAGGTAAAATGGTTCGGTAATTTTGCTGGCTTTTTACAGCATGATTATTGAAAATTTGGTATGCGACGAGTCTTAACGTCGATTCCGGCCAGAACGACAAATATCTTTATTACATACAATGGAGAGTTTGATCCTGGCTCAGGACGAACGCTGGCGGCGTGCTTTATACATGCAAGTCAAGGAGAAC
>CAXFCD010000179.1:0-21372 GCA_964001155.1 uncultured bacterium
AATAGAAGCATGGTTTAATACGAACAACAAAAATAGTGGCTCTAGACAGGTTATATTTGAAGAGGGTGGTACAACCAGAGGCTTAAATATCTATATCGTAAGTGGTAAACTTTATGTTGGGGGCTGGAACAGGAGATCAAACGAAAGTAATTGGACACCTGGCACCTGGCTTAACACAACATCATTCGAAAGTAATGAATGGCATCATGTTGCTTTAACGCTGAACGGAAGTTCAACAGTTACAGATAATGTGTTAAAATTCTATTTAGATGGAAACCTGATTACCAGTGGATCAGGTTCGCAGCTTTGGGGACATAATCCCGCCAATATTGGACGTACCATCAGCGGGTCCAGATACCACAATGGAACCGGGAATGGATATTCATTTAATGGGGAAATTGATGAAGTGCGCATTTGGAATGTCGAGCGATCTGCCAGTCAGATTGCTGCAAAAAAAGATACAATTCTCTCCGGGAATGAAACGGGATTAACAGCCTATTATAATTTTCAGGAAAATAATGATAGTAAAGCAAATGATACACAGACAGAATCAAATAATGATGGCACAATATCAGGAGCAACCTGGACAAGTGGACCAAATTTGGGAAAAATGAATAACTCTTTATTCTCAGGTGTTACAATTAATTTAAATAATTATCCTGATAATAAACTTCTGGTAAACGACGATTTAAACATTTCTAACTGTACAATAAACGGGCCGGGTTACATTGTTGCAGATGGCAGTATAACCATTAATTCAAATTCTACGGTAAATAGTAATATTTTCATCGTTTGTAATGGAACAATAGAAATAGAAAACTCACAAATTGGAACAGGCCTTAATTCATCGGTTATACTTTACTCAAAAAATGATGCAACATACAGTGGCTCAACCATCTATGGATGTATTATCTCAAAAGGAGATGAATTAGTCATTGATGGAGCCACTATCTATGGAGCGGTTTTAAATTATGGTGGGAGCTTTTCTTTACAAGGAAATACCAATATAACAGGATCTGTTGTATCGTATCATTCTGCAGATTTTGTAGGCGGCTCAGTATCGATCACCAAAGGAGATTTACCCTTGTTTACGGGGTATTATATTGGTATCGATCCTATGGTTGTCCCGGGTTCGTATTTAGAATATTAATTTTAGTTCGGCTATAGGGTTATCTTTCTCTCTAATTTTCATTAAATTTATTGACCGATGAACGGGGGTGTAGTCTCCGTTTTTCACCGGTTTTGAAAAAAACCGAATTTCATTAAATCGAATTCAGAGGTTTTAACATGGTAAATCCCATGATCATTATCCTTGTAATCGGGGTAATATCCGCGGTTTTTGGCGCCCTGCTGATCTTCGCACCGGATGCTATCTTAAGAGCGGAACGGCAGGCAAATCGTCTGTTTATGACAGATACAGCATTTTTAAAAAACAGAATACCCATTGGCATATGTCTGCTGGGAGCATCAGGATTTTTAGGCTATACCTATGCTTCAAATCCATTAAATGAATTGGTCTTTTTAGTGACTGCCATCCTTGCAGGCGTTTTTGGTTTTTTGCTCCTTGTATCACCAGATACGATCCTAAAAGCAGAACGGCAGGCAAATAAATTATATATGACTGATGCTTTCTTTTTGAAACACCGCATCGTGATAGGAATTGGACTGTTGCTAGCATCGGCATTCATGGTTTATACCTACTTCTCATTCGCCTAATATTTAAACTGGAGAATTTTCATTGAATCTATTTGATTCAATAGGATTAAAGACAGATCCTTTTTCAACGTCCCCTAACGTTGATCTTTTCTATCCTGCCGTCCAGCATCGACAATGCCTGGAAGGGTTAGAATTGGCGGTGAGGATGCGTAGAGGGTTATCTGTGATCAGGGGTGGAATCGGTGTTGGAAAAACCACCATCAGCCGAAAATTGATCCAGAATTTCAAATCAGAATCTGACGATTTTGATTTTTACCTGATTCTGGACCCCAAGTTTGAATCGGAGCTCATTCTTTTAAAATATATAATCAAATTATTTGGCGTAGCCAATACAGGCGAATCAGTTCAGGAATGCCGAAACATCATTGAGAATTATCTGTTGAAGGTCGGTGTTGAACAGGGTAAAACCTTGGTCTTAATTGTGGATGAGGGACAAAACTTGCCAGGTGAAATGTTAGACGTGTTCCGGACACTCTTGAATTTTGAAACTGATGATTTCAAACTGTTGCAGCTCATTATATTTGGACAGCCCGAAATGGGCACCATGATCCACAAATATCCCAATTTTGAAGACCGAATATCTTTCGATTTTGAAATTGGTCCCATCGGCTTGGAAGATATGAAAGGGATGATTGACCATCGTATTGAAATCTCCGGTGGGAAAGCGGGTAGCTGGTTTACAGAAGATGCCATCTTGAAAATTCATAAAAATACCCAGGGTTATCCCCGAAAAGTGACACAATTATGCCACCAGCTTTTGCTCACAATGATGAGTGAAAATAAAACGGAAATCAGTGATGAAATGGTCCAACGAGTTATTTCCGGGAAAGTAGACACCGGGGGCTTACTCCAGCAAAAGAAAAAAAATTACAGCGAGATTGCGGTTAACAAATTGTTAGACGTCTTGCGGAAAGACCAATCGAAAGAAGACACAACCGAACCGGAACCTGTGGAAATTGAAGAACTGGAAGATGATTGGATTGGTGGTGGTGAACCTCCGTCGGAACCAACCGTTCCAAAGGAAGAAACCAAACCTGTTTCCAACCCTGAACCTGCTGCAACCACAGAACAAAAACCGGAGGACATCATTTTTACAAAAGCGCCGGCGGACAAGCCTGAACCGGAAATAGCCTTAAATCCTGCAGAAGATGTTTTACCTCGGCCCGGCAAATATCCTCCCCACATTCCTCCTAAGAAAATCCCATTGGACAATTCCACCTTGGGTGTCAGTGTTGACAGCGGACGAATTACTTCCGTTCTCATTGATGAAAATAAAGGGATCAAAACTCTTTTAACTTACAACATTCATGCTTCGAAAGCGCGGAACCTTGATCCTGCAAAAAATCCTTCTGAATTTTCAACTGCCTGCACAGATGCCCTGACCGATTTAGAAGAAGGGTTTGTGGACCGAATGGACCTTTATAAATCCGCCACAAAATCAATAAAAGACAAAAATACGATCTCCCTTAATATCAATGATGATCGTATGGTGATGAGGCTGGTTGAAGTTCCAAAGGAAAATAAGAAAGATAAAAAACAAATCATTGAATGGGCTATTAGGAAAGGGTTGGCTTTTCCCGCTGAAGATGCAATTTATGACCATGCACCGGGATACAACGATCATGTGAATGTGGGCATTGGTGATAAAAGCGCCCTTGTAGGGACCAGTTCTCTTTTAAATGAATTGGGCTGGGAGATTCGATGGTGGAATCCAACTGCACAATCTGTATTCAATGCCTTCAGTTGGAACTATCCAGAGCATCGCCAGAAAACAACCTTGATCCTTCATTTCGGTGAAAATATGAGTCTTATCTTGGGATGTATTCGCGGCACCGTTCGCGTTGTTGAATCCCTTCATATCGGTTTACAAAGTTTGACCGATGCCTTAAGGGACCAAGGGCAATCCACTGAAAATTGGCATGAAAGAGATGAATTTCAAGTGCCGGAGTCTTTTATCAGAGCTTTTGGTAAAACAGCCAAAACAGGCGAGCACGATGATATTTTCCGTCCTGTATTCGATAGTTGGCGCCAAGAAATTGATCGCACTATCAATAGCATTCGGAAAGACTTTACCATTTCTGAAGATACAGAAGTTTTATTAAGCGGCTCTGCAGGCGATATACAATATTTAGATCAATTCATCGAAGGCAGTTTGGGGCTTCACACCCAATTTTTAAACCCGGTTCGAAATCTTGCTTTTTCACCCAGCGAAGATGAACGAAGCAATCTCCCCTTCCACCCCACGCTCTTAACTGCAGCCATAGGGTCTGCCCTCACCCTTCCCGGGACAGTGAATGTGCTGCCCTTGTCCCTGAAACAAAATGAAATCTTTCGTTGGGCAAACCGAATCAGTGTTCCCGTAGCAGCAGCGCTTTTGGTTATCCTTTTCGGCATTACAGGAACGACAAAAGCAGATTTCAATTCCATCAATTCTGAAATCATACCGCTTCAGGAAGAAACAAGTGATCTATCCTATGTACAACAAGAACATACCTTACTCACGCGGAATAAAAACAATGTAAATGACCAACTAGATATTTTGAGTTATGATACAGAATATTTTCGTCGCGTTTTGGCCATTACTCGGTTCTTAAGTTATAATACACCCAAAGAAATCACCATGGAGCGGGTGAGCTATCAGCAAGGATGGGAAGTCAAAAAATATAAAAAAATGGGGCGGGACTTAGTCCAACTGGTGGAAATGGAAGATGAGGATAAGAGAACTCTGAGGCTCTTGGGTGATGTGAAAGCAAACCCTGCCTTGAAAGATCGCTATTTCAATAATTTCATTACAGATTTGGAAAATTCAGGTTTATTCCAGTCCGTGGAAATTGTCTTCCAAAATTCCCAAGCCAGTATTGGAACGGACCATTTACAATTTGAAGTGAAGTGTATTATTTGATGGTTGCGTTATTAAAAAATCAACGTAACCTTTTTATTGCCATTGCCGGCGGGATTCTGCTCATAGTTTTGATTTGGTATTACGGGTTTCACCAAAGCTTGTCATCAGCTTACACCGATATTAAGAAATCTCAAAAGAGTCTCGAATCCATGCGTAATAAATACAAACGCATGGAAAATGAAATTGTCCGGATTCAAAATGAATGGGACATTTTGAATGATGAATTTGAGAAGGTGATCCAACGTATCCCGGATAAATCATCCTTCGACCGGGTCACTGATGCCCTTTACGCCATGTTAAAAAATAATGGCTTGTCTATCAAAAATTGGAAGCCATCCAATATCGCCATTGATAAAAAAACCATCCTAATTCCCGAGAGTGAGGACGAAATTATCATTGAAAAAATTCCCATTGATATTGAAGTAAAAGGGTCTTTTGTGAATTTTGGAAAATTTTTAGAAACCATGACACAAAGTCGTTACCGACTTACAGCATCCAATATTGATATCGAACAAAAAGGGGCTTCTTCCAGCCAAACGATAAAATTCATTTCCTATGCCTATTTTCAAACGGAAGTGAAAAAAAAATCTATAGCCAAAGCAACAAAACCAAAAACATCGCCAAAAAAAACGACCTCTAAAAAAGTAACTAAACCTCCATCTAACCAAATAGACCGACCCGAGGATGCGCCGGACGATGTGCCAGACTGGATGTTTGAACCAATTACAAAAACAGAAAAATCAGCAAATATTGCGTCTGAGAAAAATAGTAAACCCGCAAAAATTAATAACGAATGGCTTGCACCTAAAAAAGTGGATAAAAATAAAGATGATATTTTTCCCAATTCTTCTAATGACCGTGAAGTAGAAATAACAAATAAAATTATCACATTATTGAATTCTGGGCCTTATACGCTGGAAGATTTAAAATTTATGATAGATGATTATGATTCTGAGTATTCAATTATATTACAGTATCTTATTGATAACAAATCTATTGCATATAATGATAATGACGAGTTGGTTCTCTTGAATACAGAGAAAAACAAGGAATAATAGCAATTAATTCTTCCATAAAGGTGAATTTATTATTGACCACAAAAAGATTTTAGTTACAGTAAATTTCTGGGTAGTTTAAGGTGTAATCCATTATGACCCAAAGACTCAAAATTCTGACTGCAGGACTTGTTTTGTCCTTAATTTATGCAATAAGTGATTATATCGCCCGCAATAAAGAGGAACCTGTTGCTGTGGCAAAAAAGGAAGTTCGGGAGCGACCGAAGACCGCACGGGTAGATTTAAACAGGATAAAACGAATCAGAGAAAAGAGTGCTAAACTTGCAAAATCAGGAGAACGGAAAGTTGATATAATACCCGAAGCAGATTTTATTCCCATTCCTGAAAATATTACAGCACTGGAAGGCTGGGGCAGAAACCCATTTGTTGAAGTGAAAGAAAAACCCATGGAACGTCCTCAAGCTGCACAAACTGAAATGATACAGGAAAATGAATTTTCTGACTTGGATGAATTAAAAATTTCATCCGTTGCCCAACTGGGTGATAAGGTATTTGTGGTCATAAATGGGCAAAGATTCCGGGAAGGCGATTTCATTAATAATATGAGAATTGAGTCCATTGAAAATCAGAAAGTTACATTCCTCATGGGAAAGACTAGGATCATTAAAGACGTTGGTACATAAACTACATACTTTACTTTTATTGTCATTTCTGACAATCCCAATCCTTCATGGGCAAGGTTCCGCAAGTTATTTACCGTTAACCAAGGACGGAGAACAATATAACTTGAATGAAAAAATGTCAATCAACATGAAGGAGTCGGACATTAAGAATGTGCTCATGCTGATCGGGGAATTGACAGGACTCAACATTGTCATCAGCCCGGCGGTAAAGGACACCATTACAGCAACCTTGGAAAATGTTTCAGTAAAAGCTGCATTGGACGCCATCCTGAAACCGAACGGCTACAGTTATTTTGTCCAGGAAAATATCATTATCGTTAAAGGCAGCGATATTGAAATGGTGGGTGAACTTGAAACAATAGTGATCAAATTGAAATATATCAATTCCGATGACCTGCAATCACCAATGCAAGCTGTCCTGTCTTCCCGGGGAAAGATCCAATCTTTTACGCCTTTGGTGACGACTGCTAGTACAAAAGGCGCTTCAAACATTATCATCATCTCGGACATGCAGGAGAATATCCCCCAAATCCTGAAAATGGTCCAGCAATTGGATGTGCCCATTCCCAATATAAACATCGCAGTCCGGTTTATTGAAACAAATTTAGATACCACTCGAGGACATGGCATTGATTGGACCAAAGCGCCGGTTCAATTAGGCGGTTCATTAGATACAACAATATCAATCCCAATAAATCTCAGTAATATTACCATGGCCACATTGAACCCTATCCAACTCACCACTGCCTTAAGAGTGATGCAAGCGCGCGGGCAATCCAAACTTTTATCCAGTCCACAAGTGACAACATTAGATAACCATGAAGCGGAAACAGAAACGGTCACCACTGTATATATTGAAGGTAACATCGGTAACAACCAAAACCAATATCGGCAAGGGAACCAAGCAACTCAGACAAACAATCCTTATGGGAATATTTTTTCTAACCAGGTTCAGGAAAAAGATATTGGGATCAAACTCAAGGTCACCCCGCGAATCAATGAAGCCTCCAAGATTACTCTTTTAGTGGATGCCACAGTTGAAGCCCTCCTGTCTGCAGCAGAAATCAATACAGACAAACCGCGTTCCACGAAGCGGACTGTAAAAACTCAGGTGACTGTGAGTGATGGTGATACAGCCATTATCGGTGGGTTGATTGCAGAAAATGTGCTGGAAAATAAAAAATTCGTACCTATCATCAGCGCCATCCCCCTCATTGGCCAAATGTTCCAATCCACCTCCATAGAGAAGGAACAACGTGAACTTTTGATTTTTATTACTCCTAATGTGATCGGTTAAACACCCTATGCAAAAAAACCTCCCTTACATCCTGATTGCCTTTGGCGTCGCTCTTATTGTTGCATTCATGTCTCTCCTGGACATCTATGATACTATCGAACATAAATTCCTGGATTTACGTTTTAATTCCCGAGGATTGATCGAAACCAGGGACGATATCGCCACCTTGGATATTGACGTCCGAGCCCTGCAAACTGAGGGGAAATGGGACCCATGGAGCCGGGAAAAACACATTCCCGTGGTGAAAGCCGCCGGCCAACACGGCATGGATGTGTTGGCTTTTGATATTTATTTTATTGAAGAGAGCGAACGGCAGCTCAATTATAAAGCCTTAGTGTCTGTCCAGGATTCAGTCCTTTCCATGGATGCGGTTAAGGGCCTATTTCCCGATCCGGATTTTGATTTGGCCAGTGAATCTGAAAACGCAGGTAATATTGTTTTTGCCCAAAGTTTTAAACCACAGCCTAAAAAGAAAGAAAAAGTAAAAACGAGAACCGACTCCCAAAATTCCCGTTTAGCGATTTTGGAAGCTGAGGAAATGTTTCGAAAAATAAACAGGGAAGATTATCCAAGCTTGTTCGATTTTTATGATGGGGAATTCCCTGTGGAAATCTTCATCGAAAAAGGAGAGGGTGTTTATTTTTTCCAAGCCAAGGCGGATGCAGACGGCGTCATGCGGAAATATCCATTAGTGGGCTTGTACGAAGATCGCCTCTTTCCTTCCATTTCCCTGGCTTTGGCTCTTATTCATTATGACGTTTCCTTTGATTCAGTTGAAATTGTACCGGGGAAACACATTCGTTTTGATCTCAATGAAACAGACGAACACGGCAGAAATGAAATAGTTATTCCCATCAATGATGAAGGAATGATGCAGGTGAATTGGGCCGGAAATTGGGAAGATGCTGACGGGAATTTTGATTTGATGCATTATCCCTATAATGTGTTGAAGGAATTCCAGGAAATTGAATTTCCCAATTATGTCATGGCTGAGTATAAAAAGCTGGCCAACGATTCCTTTGGCGGGAATATCAAGCAAGCATTTAAACCGGCAGTTACTTCCATTAAGGCCGGGAAAAAACAAATTATGGATGCTGCAAAAAAATTACTGCCTATGAGTATGGCTGAAAAATATGTATTGGCTAATCCAAACGGTACTGCAGCAGATTTCAAAAAATTGCCCCCCTTTATGTTCAACGAAATCAAGAATAATAATACCATCGCTAAGGCATTTTTGGATACGAATCGCACCACAAATCCAACATTGGATGAACTCATGGCAGCCGGTTCCCTGATTTACGATTATGGAATGACTGATTATACTTTTTCAACCGTCAAACAATTATCCGCGGATTTTAATGAAGCCATAGAAAAAGCAGATGACGATCAGAAAGGCGCCCTGAAAAAAGCCCAAGCAAAGTTTGCCCTCATTGAACGGAATTTCCAGATCATTTCTAATTTGCACCGGAATGATATGATTGCTGAACAGCGTCCACTTTATTTCTACCCAAGTTCCCAACGCATTGTCGCCGGAAAAGAAGAAAAAGGAAATGCTCGCCTCATTGTACCTTTCGAATTTGTGGGGAAAAAATTGTATTATGGATTAACAGCTACAGGTACACACGACTTAAATCCCATGCCCTTTAATCCACGGTATCCTATGGTAGGACTCCACGCCAATGCTTTGAATACCATTTTGGATAATAAACTTATTAACGAAATTTCCAAAGCTTGGGTGGCCTTAGTGATTCTTGTTTTAGGTGCTGTGCTTGCATTTGGGATTCCGAAATTAAGTCCGGTCCAAGGCGGTATAACTATCAGCGGATTGTTGATCGGATATACTTACCTATGTTTTTGGCTTTTTTCAAACCAGCATATTTGGCTTGATTTATTTGGCCCAGGCATCACCATGGCCATTGGGTATTTGGGCATCACCGTTTACAATTACATCCAGGAAGAGAAGAATAAACAATTCCTGAAAGAATCTTTCGGAACTTATGTGTCTCCTGAACTTATTGACCAAATGTACGAAAGCGGCGAAGAACCTTCACTTGGTGGCGAAGAAGGATATCATACTGCTTTCTTTACTGACATCCAGAGCTTCTCTGCTTTTTCTGAAAAATTAACTGCTAGTGAACTTGTAACTCTTCTAAACCAATATCTGACAGATATGACCGATGTACTTCTTGAAAATAATGGAACCCTTGATAAATACATCGGAGATGCTATTGTTGCTTTTTATGGCGCACCCATAGAAGTAGATGATCATGAACTCTGGGCTTGCAGAACGGCCATCAAAATGCAAGAAAATCTAGCGATACTTCGAAAAGGCTGGCAGGAAGAAGGGGATCGATGGCCGGAAATCGTCCACCATATGCAAAATAGGATTGGTATAAGTTCTGGTCAAATGGTTACCGGTAATATGGGTTCAGAGGCTCGAATGAACTATACCATGATGGGCGATAATGTCAATACAGCTGCTCGTTTAGAATCATCTGCCAAGCAATACGGTATCTACATACAGATCGCTGATAGTACCTATCAACCAGTAAAAGATAGAGTTGTTATTCGTGACTTAGATAATGTCCGTGTCATGGGTAAGGAAGAACCAGTTAAGGTTTATGAATTAATATCAGAAATAGGGCAAGAGCCTGAACAATATAAAAAGATTTTACCAGCCTATCATGAAGCACTTGAACTTTATAAAAATCAGGAGTGGACAAAAAGTATAGAAGCGTTTAAGGCTTCAGATGCTCTGGAAGATATGTTCCCAGGCCGAAAAACAAATCCAAGTAGAATTTATATCCCTCGTTGCGAGCACTTTTTGGCCAACCCACCCGGTGATGACTGGGATGGTGTCTGGACACTTACCAGCAAATAATTAATCCAATCGGATGAAGTGCTATAAGCGATTCCTGTTTTATCTGGCTATAGGGATGAGTCTCTCTATTCTTTCAGCGCAGGATCCCTTTGAATTGGATACTACCCTTTCAAATGTCCTCCCTTCCTCCCTCGCCAATGATATCAAAGTTGCAGATGTAAATAATGATGGTGTGAATGACATCATTATTTCAGGATATGATTCGACGAGATTTGGCATTTTCTTTGATGTCATTTTAGGGACTTCCGAGGGATCGCTGACCCAAGGTTCACAAACTTATATTGTCACCTATGCTGATACTATTGCTGAATACTTTGGTGGCATCGGCGGGATAGATTTAGTCGATGTGAACCGGGATGGCTGGGTGGATGCTTATCTTACAGGATCGGCCCAATCCAAATTATATATCAATTCCTCCGGTTCCTTTTCTGCATCCACTGGATTGGAAACGCTCTTTTTGACCTACAGCGATGGTAAATGGGGCGATGTAAATATGGATGGGGCACCGGATTTGTTTATTATGGGCGTGGATGAAACCCAAGACATCATTCTTAACGATTTATACATCAACAATGACGGTAACCTGGAGAAGGATCAAACAACCATTTTCCCAGACTTATTTAACGGTAACAGCGCTTGGGGTGATTATGATAATGACGGCGATACGGATCTCATTATTTGCGGGCAAACCGCAGACAAAACAGCCACCGTAAGCCGATTTTATAAAA
This sequence comes from uncultured bacterium, assembly GCA_964001155.1. GTDB lineage: Bacteria > Fidelibacterota > Marinisomatia > Marinisomatales > UBA1611 > CAXFCD01. Next base: position 11,224 of record CAXFCD010000179.1, read on the forward strand.
ATGAACCCACGGGCCGTTTAACTGAACTCACCACCGCAGAAGATGTGGGCGGACTGAAAGCAGGCGCCTTCCGCTTTGCGGATATAGACAGCGACGGTGATCAGGATATGATCATGTCCGGGTGGAATAAGATTCAGGGAAAACTTGTTACCTGGATCCTTCGAAATGAACCCTTAGGGACTTTCTCACTTATTCCAAACCAAATTGACTTTGGTGTGGCTTACGGCACCATTGATGCAGTGGATTACAACAATGATGGTTTACGGGATTTTGCCATTGCCGGGGCAGATTCTGTCACCGACCACGCTGGAACAGTCCATTCCCTTTCGGGCCGTGTTTATTTAAATAATGGTGATGGTACCTTTTCAGCTATTAAGGAGATTCCTGGCGCAAGAACACTTCGTTTCGCTGATGTAAATCTCGATTCTATTCCGGACCTCATTGCCAACGGAACCACAGAAATCGGAAATGATTCTCTCACATTTTCACATGTTTATTTAAATAGTAGTCTCGGTAGCAACCAACGCCCCACAGCGCCCACAGCATTAACAGCTTTTGCTGTGAGCACAAGAGCCATTTTCACATGGGGCGCTGGAACGGATGATATAGATGATCCAACCAGCCTTTCGTATAATACCCGGATCGGTACAACCTCCGGAGGGACCGAACTTATGTCCTCTGCTGTTCCTTACAATAAATCCAGTGTGGGACAATTGTTAATCAGGGAATTTAATGAAATTCCACATGGCACATATTATTGGTCGGTGCAAACCGTAGATGCCGCAGGGAATACTTCCGATTGGTCTCAGGAAGATACATTATTTATTTCAAGGCTGGTCACCTCAACTCAGTCACTACCCGGTGTCTATTTTTCAACAGCCGGCTGGGGCGATTATGATGAGGATGATTACCTTGATTTGGCCATGACCGGAATCATTTTCTCCGGCGGCAGTATTACCAATCTTTTTCAAAATGAAGATGGATTGTTGAATCAGGATTTAAATCAGGATATTGAAGCTGTGTTTGGCGGACATCTCTCTTGGGTGGATTACACAAATGATGGCCATTTGGATCTTTCTCTTTCGGGGTTCCAAATCATCAATTTTCAGGGATTCCCTGCTACAGCATTTTATAAATGGGAAAATGGAACCTATGTCTTTGATCCGCAAGACAATGTAACCACCTCTGTTTACGGTTACACCATGGGCATAAATGGCGGGTCCAACAATCATTCCTGGGGCGACTATGACAATGACGGCGATTTGGATTTTGTCATAGGCGGCATTGATTATGGCGGTGGAAAACACCTGAAAGTTTTTCGAAATGACAATGGAACATTGGAATTGGATACGACACAGACAGACCTGGTGCCGATCTTCCCCTGCATCGCCCATTGGGTGGATTTGAACCGTGACGGATATTTGGACTTGTTGACCATCGGAGCCGATTCTACTCAAACAAAAGTACTGCGAGTGTACTTAAATAATGCGAATTACAATTTATCCAGCAGCTTGACCTGGAATTCTGAAATTTATGGTGTCACCGCTGGCGCTATTGATTTTGCTGATTATAATAGTGATGGCTATGACGATTTTGCCCTTACCGGATTAAATAATGAAGAGAATCTGATTAGTTATATTGTCACCAATGCCTTTAATCAATTCACCATATCTCCTGAACATATTTTTCCCGGTGTTTATTACGGCAGGCCTTCATGGGGCGACTATGATTCCGACGGTGATTTGGACTTGCTCATTTCCGGATTATCAAGCACCGAAGATGGCGGGAGCGTCCCCTTTACCGGCCTTTATGCCCAAGATGATGGAGAGTTTAGTTTAGACCAAACCATCACTATTGATTCAGTTGGTTTTAGTTTTAGTCAATTCGGTGATTATGATTCGGATGGCGACTTGGATCTGTTTCTGGCTGGAATTAATTCAAATTCAGATGTTATCGCTCGTGTTTTCGATAATCTTGAAGGGCTGGAAAATGAGAATAAAGCTCCCAACGCGCCTTATGGATTAGATGACAGCGAAATAAATGATGATAAAGTAACATTGACTTGGACAGCACCGGTTGATCCCGATAATAATAGCGGCGGCTCTACGCCGGAATTGGGACTCCGCTACCAAATCCAAGTCGGCTCAGTTGACAATCAAAATGAACATGCCATCAGCACAGGCCACTATGGGGTTGGCAACATTGGAACAATTGCTTTAAACTCTAAAAAGTTAAGAAATATTCCTGAAGGAAATTATGGCTGGCGTGTGCGGGCTATGGATCATGGGCAAGCAACGTCGGAGTGGTCGAATACCGATTATTTTTATATTGATGTCACTGCACCCACCATAGATACAATCCGGGCAAATTATGTTTCCAAAGAACAAATTATTCTTATTGTCAAATTTGAGGAAGATTTTTATTTAGACCTGAATGTTGACCCAACAGTTTTGGTAACTCATCCGGAGAATCCGGATTTAAATAATGATGGCAGGAATGATACACTCACGGTAGAAAAACAAAGCTTTAATGGTGATGAATGGACGGGCGTGTTAATGCTGCCGGATAATGATTCTTTGCGATATACCGGGAAAGCAATCCATATTCATGTTTACGGTGCAATGGATGAACGGAAAAACAAAATGAAATCCGTGTCCAGTTATAAAACACCGGAAACTGTCATTTCACAATTTGGTGGTACTTCCATCAGCGAGGATGGCAATGTGACAGTTCTTCTCCCGCAGAATGCTGTAAATGGGGATGTCTCACTTTCTATTACAGGTTGGAATTGGTTCCCTGATACGACCCTATCCTTAATCGATCCAGATGATTTAGAAAGACGGACATATCTTGTTTCCGACATTTATGATATTAAACCATTTGATATATCCCTTAACAAGCCCGGTATTTTACGGATCGCATATTTAGATTCTATTTGCTCTATTAATTCTAATGGCTATGAATTTTATGATATAAATAAAAATACCTGCGATTCCTTGGGTGGAAGTTGGATTGCCATTTCAGATTCAGGACTGGTCCCTTTTATTGGCATACAAGATACAACCATACCTGAAGGGGTCATGCCTATTCAAAAATTAGGTGGTTCTGAGATAACAGTTAATAATACACCTTATATGCAAATTCAGATCGACGCCCTTGGAACCTATGGTGTCTTTATCTCTCAAGATTCATTGTTACAACGTGATTCGCTGGAAATTGAAAAGGTGGTTTGCCAACCGCGAATCTTTTCTCCCGCCGGTTCCATTTTTGAATTCACACAAACCAACATTCTTTACGATCTGGAACAGCCGGAAGAGGTGACCGCTAGAATCTTCAATTTATCCGGCCGGTTAAAACGAACCCTGAAACCGGAAGTTGAGGGCCAATCCGGACACCAAGTCATTAATTGGGATGGAAAGGATACCAATGGGAATGTAGTTCCCAGTGGACTTTATATAGTCACTTTAGAAAAAAGTGATACCATTCTTCGGACAACGGTAGGTGTTTTGAATCGATGAATAAGATTCTGTGGAATTTATTGATTGTTTCTGTTTTGTTCGGGCAGTATGATCAATTATTCGTTGGGACTCGTCCCTTGAGCATGGGCGGTGCTTTTATCGCTATTGCAGATGATGCAAATACCATTACCTGGAATCCCGCCGGTTTACCTGGTATGAGAAGAACAGAGTTTACCACAACTTATGCTGACCTTTATGCTATGGGAATCACTCAATCCTATCTTGGCTTCGTAAGACCATTTTCTGACCGTGTAGCTTTGGGATTCGATTGGTCTAATGTGGGATATGACGATAAAGAATTACTTTATTCTGAAAATAAATTAAATCTGGCCGTTGGTATTCAGCCACATCGACGGATCTCATTTGGCCTGACATTGAAATACCTTATGAGAGATATGCAATTAGATGGTACTTCTTATGGAAAAAGTTCTGGCTTGGGATATGATGCAGGATTGTTAATCCAACCTTTAAAAAATCTTAGATTTGGTATTGGACTTTATGACCTAGGTGGAACCCAAGTTGCATATAAAGATAAAACATTCGAAACAATTCTGGGGCAGGCATTCAAGTTGGGAATCAGTTACATGCCAATAGATGGCTTAATCCTTGCAGCGGATTACGGTGACAGATTACATTTAGGCGCTGAATACGTTTTAAAAAACAGATTGAGTCTCAGAGCCGGTGTCCAGCAGGATATTAGTGGTGATGAAATAATCATAGTTCCTTCCGGTGGTATTTCCATCAAATTCAAAAGTATTATTATTGAGTATGGTTATGAAAGTCATCCTTATCTTGAGCCTACTCATCGCATGTCTCTGGCTTTGCAGTTTAGCCCTGCTGTTGTAAGTATAACATCTACAGTCATCAGTCATAACCCTATTTTCCGCTCACTACACAGATATTACGAATCTGAACCATTTCTAAAAGTTGGGTTAAAAAATATTTCTGATGCAGACTTGCCCGTTGACGTATCCTTATTCCTACCAACTATGATGGATAACCCTCATTCTGAAACTGTTACTTTGCCACCTAAGTCAGAAGAAGAATATGATATTGGTATCTCTTTTTCCAGCGATGTACTTACATCTAAGAAAGCAACATTTGATAATCTCGTTCAACCAGAAGTAAAAGTTACTTATAAGCAGGGTGGTGAGGAAAAACTCGCTCAAAAGAAAATGGAATCGGCCTATGTTCTTGGGAAAGGAAAACTAACCTGGAGTAATCCGGACATGATTGCCTGTTATGTAACGCCTGCGGATGCTGTTGTTGATAAATTCGCCCGAAACTTCATTCAATATTATACTCCAGTTTTAAATGAATATTTTGGACGTAGTAATCTGGGAAGAGCTATCATTTTATATGATGCGTTAGGGACGCACGGACTGGTTTACAATATTGATTTAGAAACACCTTTCTTAGAAATTGCCGATGATAAATCTACTTTTGATTCTGTAAAATATCCTGGAGATATGCTTCGTGATAAAATTGGTGATTGCGATGATCTAACGGCGTTGTTTGGGTCACTTATGGGGAATTTGGGAATTGAGACCATGTTTCTTGATGTATTTAAACCGGGAGCAGGGCATATTTTCTTAATGTTTGATAGCGGTGTAAAACCAGATGAATTGGGAAAATATTTTCTGGATGAATCTGAAGTAGTTGTTTTAAATGATAAAGTTTGGATTCCTGTAGAAGCAACTCTGGTAGGTAAACCATTTTTCAGTGCATGGAAACAGGGTGCATTGAAATATCATGAGATGAAAGATGGTAATTTTGTAAATGAAATATCTGTTAAGGAAGCATCAGCCAAATATCTTGCAGGCTCCCATATTACACCAGATATGCCAATGCCGGAGATCGATGGAATTAATGATCTTTTAAAAGAAGATATTCGACAATATGGTTTATGGCTAGAACAAATTGTGTTTAATGCTGTAGGAAATAAATTGGATGCTGCTGAAGACTATTATGATGCTGGAGTTAAATACATGGAATTTGGCCGCTATAAAGAAGCCATAGAAATGTTGGAAACAGCTATTAATATGAAACCCGTTTTCCCTGATGCTATAAATACACTTGGTGTATGCTATACAAAAAAAGAGGAATATCAAAAAGCAATCGAATTTTATGAAAAAGCACTTGAGCAAGGAGGCGAACATCCTGGTTATATACTAAACATTGCTATTTCACATTTCATGATGGGAAATAAAGGAATGGCTAAACAAAAATATGATGAGGTTGTTCTTTTAGATCCTGTATTTGGGGGAAAATTAGATAAAGTTTTTGGTGCAGCAAAAGCGTCAGCAGCTGGCGGTGTATCATCTGGACCAAAACTTGAACTCTCTGATGATCTTGAAGCTGAATTAGCGGCAGGAGCTACCAAGGGTTTGGTGGCAATTGAAGAAGCGCCAAAAGATGTACAACCGGAAGATATCCCAAAGATTTCATTCCGTAAAAGAAGGGCCCGCAGCGATAACACTGTCGGTATCACTTTTGCACGCCTAGGTAATTATTCAATGGCTATTGATTATTTCAGAAAAGCAGTGGAAAATGACCCGAATGAATTGGATTATAAAATCAATTTAGCAGTGGCATTATACCGCATGTATAAATATGAAGAAGCGATTATCTTTTACGATGAAGTGAAGAAAGCAAAACCAGAATTAGTGACCCAGCTAGACTTTATTGAAAGTATGGGCGAAATCACACCAAAATTCAAAAAATTTGATTAAATTTTCGTATATTTAACCTAAGAACATGAAGAAGTTACACATTATATTAATAGCACTTTCATTTTCCATTGTCTGGGCCCAAGATGAAGACCTTGATCTGGATATGGATGCCATGTGGGACAATACCGTATGGAATGAGATTGAAGAAGTCACCACTAAAGAATATGAAGTCGAAAAAGTGACTGCTGTAGCAGGGGTCCGTGGTGCTGAAGCAGAAGATGAAGCGCTCCATCATCTTTACTATCGTCAATCAATGAAAGGGCCGAGTCAAGTGGAACTAAATAAAGCACTGGGCAAACTATTAAATACCCTTACTGCTTTAAAAGAAAAAAACCCAAGCCATGAAAAAATTCCAGAAGTAACTCATTATGTAATCCAGATATATAAAAAGCTGAATAATAATTCGAAAGCTAAAGAAATGGAAGTTGATCTATTGGCTACTGCCCCTGACTCAAAATGGGCAAAATTTTATAAATAAGATTTTCTGATTAAACAAAAAAGCCCCTTAATAAGGGGCTTTTTTGTTTAATCACCATTAAAGAATGTTTTTTCACCACCCATTTCTTCCATAATCCAGCCTCCCCCAGGAATTTCATCCCTAATAACTCCTTCTCCCTGAAGAGTACCATCTTCAAACCAGAATTTAGCTGTACCCCAAGCAACACCATCTACATATTCAATGGCCATCTCCTTGTTACCATTTTCATACCACTGTATCCAAAGACCATTTTTTTTACCATTTTTATATTCGATATTTAAGCTTTTATTTCCATTTTCATGCCACTCTTCATATCGCCCAAAGGTAGTAAGATTTTTTTGAATAGAACCTTCTTTATAAGTTGTACGAACCGCTTTCATACCATTCTCATACCATTCAGTATACAAACCATCTTCTAATCCATTTTTATACTTTGTTTTCATAGCTTTTTTCCCGCTTTCATACCACTCGGTATATTTGCCATGATATTCATTACGATAAAAATTTGCAAGGATTTCTCGATTTCCATTTTCATACCACTGTTCCCATTTACCCTCTAATTCCCCATTAACATAATTCCCTTTTATCAAAACCTTACCTTTAGAGTTTGATGTTTCCCAAGTCCCATGTGGCAATCCATTTTTGAATTCAGCTTTCAAATTTCCACTACTAAGTTTTTTAACTGAAACACCAGTAAATAACTCATCATTTTTATAATATTTTCCATCAAGAGAGTCTAATAATTTCCAATCAGTAGGATTACTCCCGTAAAGAAGAGTTAAAAGAAAAAAGGGTAATCCAATATATTTATTAATAGTTTTCATAATTATTAATTGATTTATTTTAGATTACTGAAAGTTAATTATATACAGCGATAAGATATATAAAAAAGGGTTTCGAAAAAGAAACCCTTTTTTATAAGGAAAACGTAAGTTTTTAAGTACAATTATTTCAGAAGGATCATCTTCTTCACATCTCTGAATTCACCCGCCTGTATCATATAGATATAGACACCAGCTGAGACAGGGGATCCTGATTCATTCGTAGCATCCCAAACTACAGAATGGTAGCCTGCTGATGCTTTTCCATTGACCAGATCTCGTACCTTATGTCCCATCAAATCATAAATCATAATAGATACATTGGTTTGTCCAGGTAAATCAAAATGTATACTCGTTTCAGGATTAAATGGATTTGGATAGTTTTGATGGAGTGTGAATTCACCAGGAAGTCCATGAACATCTTCAAGATTGAGCAAGGTTACATTAACGTAATTAGATGGATCACCCTCATTTTCATTTATGTCAAGAGCTGTGATTACATAAAAATAATCACCGAGTTCTTCCACATCATCAGCAAATTCTGAATTCTCACTAGTACCAACCCTATTATCTTCATTAGGAATAAAGTCTGGTTCCATACTGCGATAAACGGAATAATAATCTAGATCATTAGCATCTGACTCAGACCATTGAAGATAAACTATTCCATCAGTAACTGCTGCATAGACATTAGCAGGAGCCCCTGGCGCAATATTATCGACTGAATATCCAGATTCTGGTTCACTTGCAAAATTACCTTCATCCATGGCTGCAATAATACGATAAGTCATAATTGCATCATTCTCACTTGTTGAATCAGCTAGAGTAGTGGCTTCAACAATATACACATCGTTACCATAAGCTGATACGGAACTTAAACCTACCCAACCTTCACCATCTAGCCTTTCAATTGTATACATCTCGGGAGTTCGTAACTCATCTGTATCATACGAAGATCGTGCAAATCTCACATAGACTCTGCCACCCTGGTCATCTGGGATATCATATACATCTAAAATAGTCGCTGATTCGGGTCCGGGACGCTCTAAAACGAAGTACATTTCTTCATTATATGCGCCCACATCATTCCAAGAGCCATCACCCCACATTACTGCAAAGTGCTCTGACTCATCCTGATTATTTGGTTCACCTTCTGCCCAATTTGTGAAAACTACTTCTTCACCAGTAACCCAATTCCAGACTCCTTCTTCATATTGATCTGTGAATCCCAGCCATACACCACCACCTGTATTTTCAGCAACAAAATCATTTTCTTCTTGCGAAGATATGGTAACTAAGTGACCATCTCCATGATCATTGATCCAATTATTAGCTTCATTCCAAGACATTACATCTCTGGAAATAAAGTAGTCTGAACCATTAAAAGAACCTATATATGTTAAAGGTCCTTCTTCATCACCATCTTCTAGGGTAATATTGTATTCTAGATCTCCTTCAACATAAACATAGCCGTCGAATGATGAATATCCTTCTGACCATGCTTGAACATTATATTCATAACCACTCATTAACCAAATCTCATAGTACCCTTCTTCATCTGTCCAAACATCATAGTCTAGGTGGATATCTAAATAATCATCATGATAACTAAAATCAACTTCAGCATCATAGATACCATTACCATTGCGATCTGTCACCTGACCATAAACCATTGCATCATATTCCATTATATCAAAATCAACACCTGTGACATGGCCAGCCACATCCACCATTTGATAGCTAGGGTTCGCAAAAAGATTTCCATAGATAGGTATTCCGTCTTCCATATTAACAATGTAAGAACCTTCATCGTATAGACCTAGATGGTAGCTGCCATCATTTTGAGTAAAAGTGATATACGGAGGAAAATCTGGCTCCATATTATCCGGAGGAAATACAAAAACCATCATATTTGCTGTTGATGGATTTGTCTGCCCGGATATGGAATAATCCGAATCAATACCCCCAACATTTAGCATCGCTTGAGTATGCAAACCGTAATCACCAGATTCAGGATAATAATCAGTAAAATGCCAAGAACTATGCTGAAATAAAGTCAAAAATCCAAGGTCATCATCATCAGCATTAAGTGTTATTTCAATCTTACCAACATCAGGATTCTCATCAGGCTCCATATTATCTACTAACAGCATAGCTGGTTCATCATCTCCATCCATTATATTTAAATCTTCTGGATCAAACTCATCATTGCCATTCAGATCATAAAAAATACCCACCATACCTACGTAAGGATCTGCTCCAGTGTCATCAAACTCAAGTGTCAATGTTACAGATTCTCCTGCTTCAATGTCTACAACATCAACATCATTGATACTGATTTCAAAAGGCGTGAGGTCGAAATCTTGATCTTCTCTTTCAAGGAAAAAATCATGGTAGGATCCTTCATTGGGATAAACTTCAATGGAAGCATTAGCATCCCAGTAACCATCTGCACCGGCTACCATCTCATAGTAACCTACAGGCACTTCAACCCAGAAATGACCATCTTCGTTCGTCCAAACTTCATGCCAATTATCTTCACCACTCCAGAGATGAACCCAGGCACCTCCAATCGGAGTCTGCTCTTCCCAAGTATATAC
>CAXFCD010000180.1:0-39096 GCA_964001155.1 uncultured bacterium
AAACCGGATTTAATCATTAATGCATCAGGTGTCCCAAAACAAACCATACCGGACACAGCCACATTTTATCAACGTGAACTTGGGTTTGAAGGCATTCCATCTTTCAGTATCCATTGTACATGTCTTTCTTTTATAGTCGCATTGAATTCTGTCTCTTCTCTTATTCACTCTGGTACTTACAAACGGATTCTTATTATTTCGTCAGATCGGGGAACAAGAGGACGAAATTTTGATGAACCTGAAAGTGCCTCCCTTTTAGGGGATGGCGCGGCAGCGGTGGTGGTTGAACCATCATCAGTAAATGAGAATAGTGAACTTATTTATTTTGATATGAAAACATTTCCAAGTTGTGCAAATCTTACTGAAGTCCGTGGTGGCGGAACGAACAAACATCCCCAAGATTCAGACACAACTTTTGCTGATAATTTATTTACCATGGATGGTCCCGCGGTTTATAAAATAGCACGGAAAGAAGTGTATCGCATGATGTTGAAAACCATGAAAGCTACGGGCTTAAAACGAGAAGATGTGGACTGGGTCATTCCCCACCAAGCCTCAGGGAAGGCTGTAGATGCTTACATATCAACCGGTGGGTTTGCGAAAGAAAAAGTTGTGAGCATCATTTCAGAATTTGGGAATTGTGTGGCAGCATCCGTCCCAATGGCATTTGCCACAGCAGTACAAGATGAACGAATCAAACGAGGGGATTTACTTTTGTTTATTGGAACAGGTGCAGGATTATCCGCTGCTTGTGCGTTAATTCGGTATTGACTATTTGACTAAAACCATCTTCCTGATTTTTATATCCATCCCATCATTGATCTTTAAAAAATAAACACCGGAAGAAAAGTCAACCCCATCCCACTGAATTTGATGATGTCCCGATTTATAAATTTCATTTTTAGAAATCACATCCACTTCATTTCCCAATATATTATAAACTCGAATATCCATTATCCGATCAAACGGAATTTGCAATTCAAGTGTTGTGATTGGATTAAAAGGATTTGGAAAAGGTGGTGATAATTTGAATTCATACGGAAACGGATTTTTCACAATGGAAACACTATCGCATTCTTGCGGCGAATAAACCGGAAAAGAATAATAAAATTGATCCAGACTCAACTCAAAATGTTCACTTTCCGCTACGCAGGAATCCACGTCCTCACAGAGCATATTTGCGCCAATGGCGAAATAAGGATAGCCACCATTGTCATCGTTATCCCAATCCAAGTCCAAATCACAAAAGCAATCCGGAAGTGATTCGAGATTATTATTAAATAACCAAAGATAGGTTAAGTTTGATAAACTGCAAATGGATTCAGGAATACTGCCTATTTCATTATAACCCAAATCCAAGAAATACAAATTTTCAATGTTTCCGATGCTGTCTGGTAAGGAGGTTAATACATTATTATTGATATAAAATGATTGCAGAGCTGTCAATTCACTGAAAGTTTCAGGAAGAGTTGAAATCCGGTTCCATTCCAAATACAGCGAAGCCAGACCGTTCCAATTACCCATATTTTCAGGAAGTGTGTAAATGGTATCATTGACCCCAGAACTATTGCCATAATTACCTGCAACTAAAAACCGCAACCGACCATTGAACCATGTTTGCGTTCCCAGTTCCAATGGAGAATCATAGTCTAATCCATTTTGAGAGATGATGGAATCCAATACCGCTACATCATCATCATAGAGGCACGAATCTCCAATGAGAATGGTTACATTGGAAGGCAAGTCTGGATAATAAGTATAGGCACTGTCACATTGACCAAAAATCACTTGGAATAAAAGTACAATTGTAACTGAAAATAATTTTTTCATTTTAAAAGGACGATTTTTTTGGATTGAGACAAATGACCATTCGTTAATTTTACAAAATAAATACCGGAAGTTTGATTTCGTGCATCCCAATAAAATTGATGATGCCCAGTATTTGGATACCCATTTACAAATTCCTTCACCATCCGTCCGGAAATATCATAAACTTCTAATATTAATTGTTTCTGATCTCCTGAAACTTCAATTGGAATTGTAATGGAAGGATTAAATGGATTTGGAAATGGATCATATAATTGGAATACTGTTGGCAATGTCCCAGGTTTATTCCCAAGGGAGTAGGAGTGGCCATTAACCTGAACCAGTTTTTGCCGTTCCGGATGGTGAACCGGTGTTACAACTAACTCAATATTGCTCATATTATTCGTTTCAGGAATATCACCGGTAAATGAAAGTGTTTCTGTAGAATTTGGCTGAATAATTAAATTTCCTTCAGTCGGCTCAAACCATCCTAATTGATCCGTGAATGTATAATGTAATTCCAATTCATAATTTCCTTCATTGATTAAATCGTAGGAGATAGACGATATTACTGGAGCTAAATACACACCCGGTTGATTATAAATCTCATGAAGATCATTTACCATCACACTGTATGCTGCCGGGAATAACCCGGGAATCCGATGGGCTCGGTACACAGCACCATTTGGCAAACTCAAATTATAATTGGCTTCCCAAACAATCATTCCACTTGAATTCACTTCAAGACTTCTTCCGCCACCACCAACAGTTGTAACAATAACATTGCCATTAGCCAATTTCTGTGCATTTCCGGAAGCGAATCCGAAAAGATCATCAGGAAGTTCATAAGACCAAGCCAATTCTGCATTGTTGCCATTGACAGAAATTTCAATAGCTCTTGATTGAGGATCATTCGTTCCCCGGAAAATTTCCGAAAGGTTACCATTATCGAATGTTAGAAAATTTCCATTATCCAAAATTTGAATACTATGTTGAAAACTAAATCCAATGTCATGGCCCATTGTCACATCGCCGGAAGGCATTTCGTGTCCCATATTCCAAATCACATCTCCGGATGGATAATCAATTTTTGTCAGTCTGGATAAATGTCGTGTTGAGATATAAATAGCGCTGTCTTCTTCATCAAAAATAACAGCATTCACATGGGTCCAATCATAATGAAGGTCCAAATATGCCTGGTTCCACGTACCGCCATATTGGTCATAATCCACCATATTGTAATGGTCAAAAACATTCCACTCCCAAACTACATTTCCAGATTCCACATCCCATTCCACTATCTTATCACCGATCCAGGGGAATTCAACGGTTACCCCATCTGCAATAAATCCCAGTGATTGGAATAGAGGTGTCCAACTACCGATAGGAATGGGACCCAACGAACTTGTTTCTACGATACCAAGATAATTCCCGTTGGGAAGTTGAATGATATCATGGTGTAAAAACTCATCGTTCGGTTCTTCCCAAATTGTTTCGCCATCAAATGTGAATTCTTTCCCCGGAAGATTATTTTCCGCTCCGGAAACCAAGGTACAACCAAACACATTTCCAAAATCATCTGTGCTATAATAAACTAAATTTTCATCACCGGAATTCCAGATCTCTTTCCCGGTCTCATCTACTGCAGCAGAAAAATAATTGAAAAAAGCACCAAAGACTGTCACGCCGTCCTGGATTTGATTGGCGTTTGAAATAGTAGTCGTAGTTTCGGATAAAGGTGATCCCGTAGAAAAAGAAAAGGAATCGGACCAAGAGCCTGTTGGGCCGGTATCATACAAAGGACGAATCCGCCAATAATACGTTTTGTCCCAATCCAACGCTTCCTTTTCTACATATATCAAAGTGTTATCGTCCACTTGAACAACTATGTCTGAAAAATTTGAATTCTCTGAGATTTGTAACTCGTAATGGACTGCTTCAGGTACTTGCTCCCATTCAAATAAAACATGGATGTGGTTCAGGTTTGCTCCATTCTCTGGCGAGATCAGCCCGCCAAAGCAAATGCTAATCCCTAAGATGGCTAGAGTGATGATTTTTCTAAACTTCATAACTAATTAAAATTACTGACAATTTAATGGTGCTCATCCTGAAAGGTTAAATTTTTATCAAAAAAGATTCAGAGAAGATTTCATCTTTCAGGCCAATATCAGGTTTATAGGATTGGATTTCCATTACTGTTTTATTTCCATTTTCTTTTTTCATGGTCATAAGACCCGGGGAAATGAAATTCCCTTTCTCAATAAAATTTGAAAGCGTCAGTATTTTTTCTTTTTCTGATTCACTACTATAAAATTCAATCTTACCGATTTGCCAATTTTGAGTATTCACCCAAATTTTCCTGGCAAAATAAGCACTTTCATTTTTTGGCCAAGCCATAATGACTTGGAATCGATTCCCGTCCATATAGTCCGTGCCGATGAGAGATAGACTGTCCACGCCCAATTTCCTGCTTTCCAAATCTTCATAAATAAAATCTGTCCCCATAAATGATTTGGATTTCTCCTTGGCTTTCACTCTTTTGGCAGTTTTGAGTTTGGGCAGGAAAAACCATTGATCAGTCTGTCCATTCCTATGAACCCAACTCAGCAATCCTGTCCCTTTCACCCGAAGTGGTTTATGAAACCTGACCAAGGATTTTGACCTGAAATTCCCGGATGCATAATTCTTTTGAAATCGTGTGAATTCACGGGTCTTCACTTTTTCCTTTCCTCTTTTTACTCGCATTATTTCCAATTTTATTTCCGTGATCGATGATTTTGGCTTGGGTGTATTGTAAACCATTTCCATGATCTCACGGGCTGAGAAATCCTGGCCATTTAAAGGCAAAATAATGAAAATGGATATAAAAATTTTAGGAATCAGTTTGGTCTTCATTGCCTTTGATAAAAAATAGCGAAAAGGGTGTGAATAAAATGGAAATCAGGGAGACAGTCAAATAATCTTGGCTGTACTTTAATTCGAAATAACCGGCAACTTGTAAACATATAAACACATACCCAATCAAAATGAAATCCAGGTAATTTTCCAAAATGTGAGATATAAACATCGTTAAAGTCCAATCCCGATAGGTGCCAATTCCTTCTGCTGACCCAATAACATACATGAGTAACAAAAAAGCAAGCAATAGCAACATACCGCTGAGCGTTTTATCTTGTTGTTCGGTTTTCATCGATAAAGAAATTTAGGATTGATAAGGCTGGTTAGAGCAGGCAAAGTTGCCAAAGCGCCAAATAAACAAAAAGAAATTGATCCCATGACTAAAATGCCAAAAATCTGGACAGGAACAAACACTGAAAACAGCAATGCTGAAAATCCAACCACCACAGACAATCCATTAAACAGAATGCCTTTTCCCGAAATCAGCAATGTGTTCGCGATAGCTTCATCCAAGGAATCGCCTTCTTTAATATGATCCCGCAAATGCCATAAAAAGTGAACGGTATAATCCACACCAACGCCCACTAAAATTCCCGTCAACATGGATGTTGTCATATTCAAGGGAATGTCCAGATAGCCCATTAGTCCAAACATCATAACCACAGAGGCCACCATGGGAAGGGTCGCTAAAAGGCCGCCTGTTATGGATCGAAAAACCAAAGTCATAATCAATAAAATCATGAAAATAGAAAAACAGAGACTCAAGAATTGTCCCCGTAATACCATTCGGGTTAAAATGCCTAATAAGGTAGCTCCGCCGGTGAGTTCCATGGGAGATTCGTCATAAAAGTTAGCCATGATGAATTGATCCGTATCATCCACAATTTCAGCAATCGTGAAGGTCTGGACTTCATTGAGTCTTAAAAAAACTTGGGTAAATGAGGGCTCTTCCATGTCGTCCAGCATTAAGTCAAAATCATCACCATCACCAGTGAGAGAATACAAAAACATATACTGTGCAATCAGATCACGATCATCGGGAATGACTTCATACGCCGGGTCGCCTCCATGAAAACCTGCGTTCATTTTCTTAATAACATCAACAATGGAAAATGATTTTGTAACAATTTCATGAGTCGCTTTCATATGGTTCGTGAGCATTTCGATATTGTGCAATGTTGCAGGATCAAAAATGTCTCCCTCCACCAGAATATGCATCTGCGTGGAACCGCCAAAGGCTTCACTGATTTTTGTATTGGCTACTCGTAACCGGGATTCCGGTGGGAAATAATGGTCAGGATTTGTATCCACTTTGAGTTCATTGATGCCCATGGACAACCAAGCACCTACCGTGGCCAAAAAGACAAGAATCGGAATTCTAAATCTCGTAAACCCTCGCCCCAGCCATACGAGAAAAATATTGATTCCCGGTAAAGTACGTTTTTTAGTTAAATAGGTTGGACGGGGAACCAATACCAGAACAGAAGGAATCAGAAAAACACTTAATAAAAATGCCACCAAAATCCCGAAGGAGATTAACAGGCTCATTTCCCGAACTCGGGGTAAAGTATGGGACAATAAACTTAAAAAACTGATAATGGTCGTTAGTCCAGCTAAAAAAATCGGGATACCCAATTTTCGAATTGTTTTTCGCAGGATTTTGCCTCGAGTTGCTTCCGGCTCCATCGCTGTAAATTCATAATAATGGGAAATAATATGGATGCCATAATTATTGGCAATGGCAATGAGCATCACCGGAATGAGTGTGCCAATAAATGCAACAGACTTATCCAGCCAACCCATGATGCCAAATGTCCAAAGGATGGAAAATCCCACCACAAAAAAAGGCAGAAAAACACCGGTCCAGCTTCGGAATGAAATCATCAAGAGCAATATGCCTAACCCCAAAGCAATGGGAGTAAAGACGCGCAAATCACGCTGCATATTTTCAACCACTGTGGCTCGGGTGATAGGTAGGCTGGCTACATAAAAGTTTTCCGGCTGATTGAACCGGTTTACCAAACTGAACACACGGCGACGGAACTCAAACTCGTCATACTCAAAAGAGGTAATGATCTGGCCAATAAAACATAATGTTTTAAAATCATCCGACACCAAATTGCCAACCATACCGGAATCTTTAATTTTTTGAATCAATTCTACTTGGGCGACAGAATCTTTAGGGATATCTACCAAGAGCGGTTCAATTTCAAAACCACCCTCATCCGGTAAGATATGCTTCTGTGTAAAAATGGATGTGACTCTGCCAAGAACATCGAAGGACTCCAATGAATCTTGAAAGGCAGCTAATTTTATTAAAGTGTGGGATGAAAAGAGGCTGTCGGATTCAACCGCAACGATTATGATATCACTGCCTGAAAACAGATCGTCCACTTTTTCCATGGAATGAACAATCTCGTGATCCCGTGGCAGCATTGATTTAACACTGGGATCCAATTCCAGATTAAAGACCTTCCAACCAAGAATGACCGATATAAATATTACACCGGAAATGATGGACCGCGGGTAGTGGGCATCGAAATTAAATAGTCGTCTTGAGAATTCTCTGAGATTCATAGCATTAAAGACTAAAAATTTACATGTTTAATAAACCGAATGGAATCCGTTCTCTACTGGAATTCATTTTGTAATTTTAATCATGCCAATTGATGTTTCAAATCTGAAAGATCCATTTGTCCTTTTTGGAAATGGTGAAATTCCAACCCACCAAATTCCAATCCAAACCCTAAATAATGCAAGGTCAATCCTATGTGCAGACGGTGGCGCGGATAAATTGAACCAACTTGGATTTAAACCTAAACTCATTTTGGGTGACTTGGACTCTGCATCCACAGACTCTTTTGATTGTCCCACCATTGAATTGAAAGATCAGACTAAAACAGATTTACAAAAAAGTCTGGATTGGTGTATTGAGAATGGAATTTCTGAAATATCTCTTATTGGATTTTCGGGAGAAGATGATGACCATTGGATGGCAGCGCTTTGGACTCTTTTCACTTACCATGAAAAATTGGTTTTAGTTTTTTATTCCAACCATTCCAAAATTTTTTGCGTTGAGGGTGAGAAAACTATTTCTACCCATCCGGGACAAAAAATATCTATCATCCCAATCATGGAAAATGTCCAAATCACATCAACAGGATTAAAATATCCAATTGAAAACCATGTTTTGAAACCACCTTCTTTTGGAACAAGAAATGAAGCACTGGGCGATTCGTTTTTTATTAAATCTTCCGGCCCTGTTTGGGCCTTTTTGAATTTTGAAAAGTAAAATGGATTTTTAATCCAATGACTCAATTTCATTACCTTGATTGGGCAATCCTATTCGCTTATTTCTTGGGACTGTTTTGGATTGGCATTTTCAAATTAAAAGATCAATCTGAGTCGCAGGAAACATTTATCCTCAGCGGCAGAAAGTTGAGTTTGGGTGGATTTGTAGCAACGTTGGTAACTACTTGGTACGGTGCCATTTTGGGTGTAGGAGAAAACACATTTCTGTATGGTATCCAAACTTGGTTCATTTTTGCATTGCCCTACTATATTTTTGCTTTGGGATATGCCTTTTGGATAGCTCCCAAAATAAGAGAAAACAATTTTTTATCCATTCCAGATCATTTCCGATCTCATTACGGTGAATCTGCCGGGATTCTTTCTGCTTTACTGATCACATTCTTGGCAAGCCCTGCACCATACATTTTAAGTATGGGGATTTTGGTTCAATTCCTATTTGGAATAAATCTCGGTGCAGCCCTTTTGATCTCAACAATTTTCAGCGTTGTCTATGTCTGGAATGGGGGATTTTCTGCAGTCGTAAAAACAGACATTCTACAATTTATTCTAATGTTTGCTGGATTTTTTCTGCTGATCGGATTTTCTTGGAGTCAATTTGGTTCTCCTGGTGAACTTATAAAATCAACCCCAGAAACACATTTAGATCCATTGGGTGGAAACACTTTTCAATATGTTTTGGTTTGGTTTTTCATTGCCGCGTGGACATTCATTGATCCGGGATTTTACCAACGATGTGCAGCGGCAGATTCACCGGAAACAGCGAAAAAAGGTCTTCTCATTTCCATCGGGTTTTGGGCTGTGTTTGATTTGCTCACCGTGTTAAGTGGACTCTATGCAGTTGCACTAATCCAAACGGACCAACCATTGTTATCTTTCCCACTTTTGGGTCAACATATTTTGCCTATTGGCATATTCGGATTATTTATCACAGGGATTTTGGCCACCATTATGTCCACCATTGATTCATTGAGTTTGATCAGCGCCATCACATTTGGCCGCGATATTTTATGGCGAATCCACGGAAAACAGGTTGAATCAAATCCGGTCAAATTGATCCGGAAAGGATTGGTCATTATATCGTTCCTGTCACTTTTTTTAGCCTTTGCTGTTCCGTCTGTAGTGGTCCTTTTTTATACTATTGGTTCTGTTTTGATTCCCGGACTCATTTTTCCTTTTATTTTATCATTATGGAATAAAAAAATATCTATTTCAGAAAAAGTTGCTAATCAATGGATTTTGATACCGGTTGCAGTGTCCTTCATTTGGTTTGGGCTTTCACAAGCGGGTGGAGATTCTTTCCTAGGAATCGAACCGTTTTATCCCGGAATGATTTTATCTTTTTTATATTTAGGTATGATTCGATACGGAAAAACGTATGGCAATTGAAATTGAACGAAAATTTCTAGTGAAAGAACCACCCTTTCATTTGGCAATAAAATCTCTACGGATTCGGCAAGGGTATATAGTGAATGATCAAAATCAAGTCATTCGCGTCCGGGAAAAAGGGGATGACTATTTTCTCACAATCAAGGGAAACAATATAGGAATCTCACGGCTGGAATACGATTTCCCAATTTCGAAAAATGATGCTGAAGATTTATTAAAGCATTTCTGTGAAACTTCCATGATCGATAAAACCAGACATTATGTTGAGCATGAAGGGCACACTTGGGAGGTGGATGAATTCCATGGTGAAAATGAAGGACTCATTGTTGCAGAAATTGAATTAGACTCAGTAGATGAACAATTTGTTATCCCTGATTGGGCAGGTGAGGAAGTCACTTCAGATGAGCGATATTATAATATGAATTTGGCAATATACCCTTTTAAAGATTGGAAATAATATTCAGCTTATTCCATGTCTGATGAATAGTCACCCTTTGTGGCGAGGCTATTCAATTTAGCACGTTTGTAAAATGCATCTTGAGCCGCAGGTACATTTTCTGCACTTCCACCCCATGCTTTCAATGCTGGCGCTTGAAGTGCCCGGCCGTAAGAATACGTCAAATTCCAAGGGCTTGTTTCACCTAAAATTTGATTCATAGCATTGAGATGAGCTGATGCATCTTCATCACTTTGTCCTCCGGAAAGGAAAGCGATCCCAGGAACGGCTGCAGGCACACATCTTTTTAAGACCGTAACGGTCAAGTCCGCAACTTCTTCCACACTGGCTTGGTCAGGACATTCATAACCAGACAAGACCATATTCGGTTTTAGAACCATGCCCTCCAGCTCAACATTTTGCCCGTACAATTCATAAAAAACTGTGTGAAGCACTTCTTCCGTTACGACAAAACTGTCTTCAATGGAGTGTGCACCATCCATGAGAATTTCCGGTTCCACAATTGGCACCAATCCGTTTTCCTGGCACAATGCTGCATACCTCGCCAAAGCATGGGCATTGGCTGCGACACAAGTACTGCTGGGTTCTGCATCGCCAATTGTGATGACAGCACGCCATTTTGCAAATCGTGCTCCCAATGAATGATATTCCTTTAGTCGGTCACCGAGGCCATCTAAACCAGCGGTTACTTTTTCGCCATCTGTTCCTGCAAGGTCGTGGGCACCTTTGTCCACTTTAATGCCAGGAATCACATTGAGATTGGTTAAAAATTCAGGATAAGGTGTCCCATCCTTTAAAGTTGATTGACGAAGTGTTTCATCAAATAAAATAACACCACTGATGAATTCTTCCATCCCCGGTGTGGTAAATAACATATCACGATAGGCATTCCGATTCGCTTCTGTACTTTCCACATCAATGGAATCAAATCGTTTGGTGCAGGTTGGTGTACTTTCATCAGCAGCAAGAATTCCACGACCTTTTTCTACCATTGTGTTTGCAATTTCAGTTAAACTATTCCAACTCATGTTTTCTCCAAGATAGTTGAGTTATTTTTGTCCAATTTCTTTTAACATAGATTGATACCAATCCACATTCACATCAAAAGGTTTACCACCTTTAATTCTTTCAAATTCTATCAATCTTAATTTGCTTTCATAATCATCATCCAGCCCTGCAACACCACTTTTTCCTTCCAACGCTTGTTCCGCGCCAAAAAATGCAGATTGTTTAATGAGATCTAAATCTTGTTGATTCGGTTTGGCAGACCGACCAAAATATCCACTTTTTTGGACCAATGTTTTTTCAGCATCCAGCGCGGTGGCGAATTGTTTTGCAAACCATTGCCCCGGATTTATCTCATCTAAACGAACATGGCCAAATGCATCTTGCGGAACCTCTTCACCCTTGATTTCCATTTCTCGAACGATTGTTTCTAATCCAGCGCCTTCGCTTAAGAATATATTGACACCATCTTTTTCATCCATCCGATTTCTCAATCGATCCACTTCAGATTGAAAATCAAAATCCTGTTCCGGAACATATATTGCATCCACGTCCCACCGAGCTTTATCAATTAACAATTCTGGCAAAAAGGATTTTCGGGCTAATCTTTTGCGATAATCAAAGGCAGTTTGTGCTGTGAGCCATCCACAGTTTCGGCCCATGACTTCATGTATAATCAGTTGTCGTGTGGATGTAGTATTTTCATTGGCAATATTTTCAAAAAAGATGGCCCCTTGTTCTGCTGCCGTCCACGCGCCCAATGTTTGGGTGATAGGGAACACATCATTGTCTACTGTTTTTGGAAGCCCTACAACCGTGAGATCATACCCATTTTCTTTTAAATAAAATGACAATTGTGCAGCCATTGTGTTGGTATCATCCCCGCCAATTGTGTGAAGAATATTGATACCATCTTTCGTGAGTTGATCCGCAGCAACTTTCAGTGGATCATCGCCATCTTGAACGTAACCCCGTTTGATACAATCTTCTACATTGGTGAGTTTGACTCGACTGTTCCCAATGGGTGATCCGCCATATTGATATAAAATTTTAAAATTTGATTTAATAGAATCAGGAATGGAAATCGAATTCCCCAATAGCAATCCACGGTATCCATTCAGGTAGCCGATGATTTCAGCTTCGGGAGCAATTTCGTTATATTTTTCGATTAACGCACCAATGGCAGAAGACAGACAGGGCGCAATACCGCCGGCTGTTAAAAATGCAATTTTCATAAAAGGGGTTTATGGTTTAAAAAAGTAGGGACGAAAATTAAAGTGGAAATAGCCTCTAACCTATGTGTTGTTATTCAATTTATTACTCATTTTTAAAAAATCTTATCTTTAAAATTAGTCTGGGATTAAAAACAAATAATTAAAGAATATAATGAAACCTATTCTCTGGACACCTCCTCATCCTGAAAAAACCCAAATGGGCCAATTCATTCGCCGGGTGAATGAAATTTACGAATTAGAAATTGGCAACTACGACGAATTATATAATTGGTCTGTGAACCATATCCCAGAATTTTGGAAACAAATATGGGAATTTTGTGAGGTTAAATATTCCATACCCTTTACAAGCGTGGTAGATGATATCAAGCAAATGCCTGGAGCAAAATGGTTTGAAGGATCCAAATTAAATTTTGCGGAAAATTTGCTTCAATTCCGAGATGACCATCCGGCAATCCATTTTAAAGGCGAAGGTCAACCGGTTCGAACATTGACTTATGAAGAACTATTCAATGAAGTAGAAAAATTGGCTCATTCCCTTCGTGAAATGGGTATTCAAAAAGGTGATAGAGTCGTTGGTTTCATTCCCAACATTCCAGAAGCAATTATCGCAATGTTAGCAACATCATCTATTGGCGCGATTTGGAGTTCATCTTCTCCAGATTTTGGAATTAAAGGTGTTTTGGACCGTTTTACTCAAATCGAGCCAAAGGTAATCTTTGCTGCAAATGGATATTATTACAACGGTAAAACATTTGATTCCCTGGAAAAACTAAAAGGTATTTTATCCAACCTGCCCACTATAGAAAAAGTCGTGGTGGTTGAATATGTTGATGGAGAAACTGGCATCAGTGATGTTGATAACGGTGTCCTTTATTCGGATTTTATATCCAAATCACCCTACCCTCTCGAGTTTGAACATCTCCCTTTTGATCATCCGCTTTACATCATGTATTCCTCCGGAACAACAGGGCTTCCCAAGTCTATCGTTCACGGCGCCGGTGGAACACTGATCCAACATCTTAAAGAGCTATGTTTACATTGTGACATTAAACGATCTGACACAGTATTTTATTTTACCACCTGTGGATGGATGATGTGGAATTGGTTAGTATCGTCCTTAGCAGTAGGTGCGACAGTTGTTTTATTTGATGGATCACCCTTTCATCCAAATGGAAATGCAATGTGGGAATTAACGGAAGAGCTCGGAATTACTTTATTTGGGACTAGCGCGAAGTTTATTGATGCCTGTAAAGAAGCAAATATCAAACCAAAAGACATTGCGGATTTAACATCTTTAAGGGCAGTTTTATCAACAGGATCTCCGCTTGTGGATGAAAGTTTTGATTATGTTTATGAACAAGTGAAAGAAGATCTATTACTTGGATCCATCTCTGGCGGGACAGATATTATTTCCTGCTTTGCCCTCGCTAGCCCTATGCTACCTGTCACAAGAGGTGAATTACAATGTCGTGGATTGGGGATGGACATTCATGCTTTCGATGCCACTGGACAATCCATGATCAATGAAAAAGGCGAGTTGGTGTGTACCTCAGCATTCCCATCAATGCCTGTTTATTTCTGGAATGACCCGGATGGTATTAATTATCAAAACGCTTATTTCAATACCTTTCCAGGTATTTGGCACCATGGGGATTTTATTCGAATTTCTGAATATGGGAGTTTGAAGATCTATGGCCGCAGTGATGCTACCTTAAATCCCGGCGGAGTTCGAATCGGAACAGCAGAAATATACCGCGTTGTGGAGGCCATCGACGCTGTGGAGGATAGTCTGGTTATTGGTCAAGAATGGGAAGGAGACCAACGGATAATCTTATTTTTGAAAATGAAAAATGGATATGAACTAAGTGAAGACCTCATCAAAGGAATCAAATCACAGATTCGGACTAACTGCTCACCAAGGCACGTCCCGGCAAAGGTCTTGGAAACCATAGGCATTCCCTATACGATTAATTTGAAGAAAGTGGAAATCGCTGTGAAAAAAATCATCCAAGGCGAAGATGTGACCAACCGGGATGCCTTGGTGAATCCGGAAGTGTTGGAATATTATAAGGATATTGAGGAATTAAAATACTAATCCAACCGATCCAAAACACTCAATAGATCAACAACTCTGTTTGAGTAACCCCATTCATTATCATACCAATTTAAAGTTTTAACGAAATTGCCTTCTACTACTCTGGTAAAGGGCGCATCAAAAATGGAAGAATGGGGATTCCCAATTATGTCGGTGGAAACCACCGGCAAGGTGGAATATTCCAACACATTTTTTAAAGGTCCATTATCTGCTGCTGTTTTGACGGCATCATTCACTTCTTCAACAGTTACATCTATTTCTAACCGGACATTGAAATCCACCACAGAACCGTCCGGTACCGGAACACGCATGGCGATACCATCTAATTTCCCATTCAATTCCGGGAGGACTTTTCCCACAGCGCGAGCTGCGCCGGTTGTGGTGGGTATGACATTTTCTGCGGCAGCCCTACTACGGCGCCAATCTGAATGAGGGACATCCGCCAATCGTTGATCGTTGGTATATGCATGAATCGTATTAATGACGCCTAATTCAATCCCAAATGCATCATTCAATACTTTTGCCATTGGCGCTAAACAATTGGTGGTACAGGATGCATTGGACACAATTTTGTGTTCCGGTTTGAGACCATCATCATTCACACCTAAAACAACAGTATAATCAATGTTATCCTTCGCCGGGACGGTTAAAACCACTCGTTTTGCACCTGCTGAAATATGATTTTCCAATTGAGACTTTTGTCTAAAGATCCCCGTGGACTCAATGACAAAATCAATACCCATCTCTGTCCATGGAAGTGCCCCGGGATTCCGTTCTGCCAACAATTTAACAGATTGGCTTTCTGTTTTCATCACATCACCTTCTAAAATAACGGACTCAGGAAATCGTCCCATGACAGTATCATATTTCAATAAATAGGTTAATGCAGCCTTGTCAAAAATATCATTGATTGCCACAACATCAACATTTTGTTTTGAATTCAAAATCCGAAAAACCGATCGTCCGATTCGTCCGAAACCATTTATTGCAACTCTCATGCGGCACCTCCTAAAGCGGCATATGCATCTACCATGTCCAAGATTCTTTTGGAAAAACCCCAACCGTTATCATACCAGCAAATTGTTTTTAATAGTGCATCCTTAGTTATCATGGTTGCCTTCGCGTCGTAAACCATGGTTTCTTCCCTACCGGTAACATCACTAGAAACGATGGGGTCATCTGTGTATCCTACAATCCCATTAAGGGAATTTTCAGAAAATTGTTTTACCATCGTATTTGCTTTTTCAATAGATGGCATCGTTTTGAGTTCAGTCGTTAAATCAACACAGGAGCCATTTGGCACAGGCACATTAAACGCAATTCCATCTATTTTCCCTTTGAATTGGGGCATGATTTCTTCTACGATTGTAGGGGCAAATGTTGTATTAGGAATAATATTTTCCACCGCAGACCGACTCCGCCTGAGATCTATCCCCACCGCATCTGCCAATGGTTGATCGGCTGTGTAGGCATGAACTGTGGTCATCATGGCTCGTTCAACACCAAAAGATTCATCCAACATTTTCAGCATCAATGCCAGGACTTGGGTTGTGGAAGAAGTGGTTGAAATTATTTGGTCTGAGGCTTCAATGGTGGATTCATTGATTCCAGGAATCACATAGCGGTCGATGGTCTCCTGAGGATTGCGAGTGGTAAAAACACGCTTTGCACCCGCATCCAAATGCAGGGCTAATTCTGATTTTTTTAAAAAGCGGCCAGTGGCATCAATCACCACATCCACATCATAGGCATCCCAGGGAATCGTTCCTGGTTTTCCACCACTAATGACACGAACGCGTTGACCGTTTACAACCAAATGATTTCCGTCTAAGGTGACTTTATCCTTCATTGAACCGTGGACAGAATCCCGGACGAGCAAATAATGGAGTGTCTCCGATGAACCGAAATCACTGAGAGCAACAAAATTATAATTGGAATTATTATAACCGAGTCGAAAAATATTCCGGCCGATACGGCCGAAACCAAATAAGGCAATATTTACGGGTTTACTCATAATTTAATTTTTTCTTTTTATATTCATGTTTCAAGTTAAAAAACAATTTTAAATTAATAAAAACCTTATAAGGTACTAAT
This sequence comes from uncultured bacterium, assembly GCA_964001155.1. GTDB lineage: Bacteria > Fidelibacterota > Marinisomatia > Marinisomatales > UBA1611 > CAXFCD01. The sequence goes on from CAXFCD010000180.1 coordinate 16,289, forward strand.
TCAATTATTTTTGAATTCGTATATGTTGTCACCCGTATTTGAGAAGGAGGAAAATAATAATAAAGGATAACAAGCGCACCCCCTAGTTTTATGTTTGTGGTAGGATATGTAGATTTTGATATGCGTAATTACTACCGCTAATACTAGTTGATAAGGTAATTAGGAACAAAAATTTAATTCAGAAGACATTGCGTTGCCTAAACCATTTTTAGCAGTCCATTGCATAGCTTAGAAGCAGTTGATTAATCAGTTTAATTTTAAACTATAAGTTAGTCCATAAATATTGATCTCTTCAGAACCCGAACTAGAAAAATCTCCTTTTTTGAAAATATAAAATATTTTAATCGAATTTTTACGTGGAAGATTAAAAGTAAACCCCAAGGAAAATCGATACCCATCTAATGTTTGATTCTCAGCTTTTGGGAAGTGCATTAATTCTCCAGATAAAAAGGGTTCAATTTTCTTATCTAACATGTACTGAAATGTCAATTTGTTTCTTATCAAATTTTCAATATCCTTCTCCTGTTCTTTCGTTCTTTGAAACCTTGAACGATACTTTACACTTATAGGGTTTAAATTAAATTTATATGTGCCTCCAAAACTAATTCGCTTTTTAATCTTCTCATCAAAAATGGCATAACGATATGGTATATGAATATTCAGTCTATCATTAATCTTATATGTTATGGATACTTCAGAAAAGGTTTGGTTAAATGTAGATAGCTGGTTTTTCAATCTTAATTCTTGCTCACATTCCAATTCAAGGGAGTATGGAAGTTGTTTTTCAAATTTTATACTAGTCCAAAATTGATTATCATCTATTCCAAAAATTTTATTGAATAAAAGATATAAAAAACATAATCCATAAGAAATCCATTTACTATTAATAAACATCTTATTTAGAAAATTAATAATGATTCTTTATCAAATATTATTTGACTCATTATGCAAAATTCTAATTCGTACTGTGTCTCTCAAAAAATTCATTCTGCGGATTTCAAAATGTTGAATTTTCAATCCGGTCCTCTCTTGTAAGTCTGCTAATAACTTATTATGATTTTCTGGTTTGATATTATCAATTCTTTCATATTGAACTACAGTTTGTATCAATAAGTTTTTCCGCCAATATGCTTCAAGGCTATATGTTAAAACAACTAAGGCTACGTTTGAAAATAGTAGTTCTTCAATAGATATTTCTGCATGATTCAAAGCATTTATCACACCGATGGTGATAACAATAAACAAATATGTCATTTCTTTAATTGGAATAGGGTCAGTCCTGTATCGAAGTATCGCAAAGACTGCAAATAGTCCAAATGCAAAACCAATATTGATTGTGAGATTTCCTAAAAGAAAGGCAAAAAAGAATATAAGTGAATTGAACATGAAATAAGTGAAAACAAAGTCATTATTTGATGGATTACGATAATAGATTAATTTTATAATGATAAAAGCGATTAATAGATTAAATCCATATCGGAAGCATAAATTGGTTAATTCAGGTGTAATTTCCATAGAAAGCCTATTTTATTTTTTAGATAATATTTTATTAATTTGAAATATTCTTGGTTTAAATCGATTGTATTTTAAATGTTCATTAAGATGCAGGATACCCATGCAATATTTACTAAATCTCATATCTTGAATTTTATGATTTTGTAAAATTCTAATAAAATTTGATTTTGGGTTAAATTTATTTTGTTTGATTTCTGCAATTACAAGTTCAGAAAACTTGGTATTATTTTGACTGTTTTTTATAATAAGATTTGTATCAATTGTAAGCCGTTCCTTAGAATCATTGTCTACCAAAGTAATTCGAAAAAATTTTAATTTTAATTTTTGAATGTATTTATCATCCTTAGTCCCAATTATATCTGAAATAAATTTTTGTTCTTTTTCGCCGATATCTATAATTGCTTCATCTAATAATTGTCTTTTTTTTATTGTTCTATTTTTATTATTCTTAACCTTTATTTCAAAGAATGATTGGCCAGTATTTTGGTAGGTTCTGGATCTTATTTTATATCGTTTTTTATTTCCATTATGATGTTGTTTATAAAACTGGAAATCGTGCGTATCAAAATAGATTGTGTCATAAATAAAGACACGTTCATTATCAATCTCTAATATTTTATAAAAGGGTATTAATTGTTTTAAAATAGATGGTAATTGAAATTGATTAAAAACATACTTTGTATCCTTACGATCAAGAAGTTTTACTTTATCCAATTCATTTAAGTAGAGTGGCTTAAATGTGTTGACGATATCTAAACAAGCATAATCATCTTTTTTAATCATTGTCTGAATATACACTATTTAATGTTCCAGGAGTACCGTTACCTTCAGAAGCAGACCAATTCTTGGAAATTGAATTATCTAAAAAGGGATTAATTAACTCAAGCGTTGCACCATTGCCATCAGCTTGTATAGGCCAAGGTAAAGTATCGTCATATTCTACCATATCTACTAATAGGCCGTTGGAATCAAACAATCTTACTATATCACCACCTTTTCCTAGACCAAAGCCCAGATTTCCGTAATACGATTCTATATCGGGAAATAAAGCTGCGAATTTTAAAGTATCTGAGCAAAACACCAGATATTGACCTGGTAGTATTTCTGTGTGAGGTGCTATGATAAAAATATGTTCATCATTCTCATCTTTTAATACCCAAGAATCCATATTAACGGTATTATTACTATTGTTATAAATTTCAATCCAATCATCGGAATCATAACTATCTGAAGAATGATAATTGATTTCGTTTATCACCAAACCAAAATCTGTGGTATCATTTATATCTGTATTTTCATCTTCGCAACTATAAGAAATGAATCCAATAATCATGATGGTATTAGTAACTACCAGTTTATATTTTGATGTATATGTTTCGAAATTCTTCACTTTATTGGTTATAATTTTTTATAAATACAGGGTCTACTTCATTAATATCATTTTCTTTGTTTGTCTAAACTTTCCTACCTCAATATTGTAGATATAAACTCCTGATGACACTAGGTTACCCTCATTATTAGTGGCATCCCATTGGATTGATTTGTACCCTTTAGTTTGCTCTACACTCAATAGATCCCTCACCAAAATACCTAACATGTTATATATTTGTACTTTGATAAATGAATCTTCTGGTAAAATATATTCAATAGTTATTACAGGGTTAAATGGATTAGGGTAGGGTTCACCTATTTTAAGCTGATCCGGATATATATTATCTGATATTTCCGCATTTATTTGTTCAAAGATGATTGACTCAATGTTGAAACCTCCTTGAACAATTTGAATTTTGAAAATGATTTCTTCACTGTCTATCTCTACACTTGGTATAACCAAATCTTCCCAATTGTACCACCCGCCGGTGCTAGGAACATTCATTACGCCAATATTCTGCCCATCTATTTGAGCAAAAAAGATTCCACCAGAACTTGGCGCAGCTACACTAAAGTAAATTTCATAAGCCCCAGGATTTACATCTCCAATTGTATAGCTAAGCCATTCTGTCGCATCTGTCCACCCAACATTATAAGGCATCCCATTGGCATCACCATTTGATTCTATATCAACACCGTCATTTCTGAAAGTCCAACCTTCATTATAACTTCCGTCTCCATTATTATAGTAATCGCCGTCATGATATGATAAACCCCTAACCCCTATATCATACTCAACTGCTGGAATGATACCCGGTATAGAATGTAGGTTAAAAGGTTTTGAGACCTCTCCATACTCAGGATCAGTAAGAGAAGCAACTACACCAGGCAGTTGGATACAATTTTCAAGTTTTAAACTATTTGCAAAATTTAACAGCGCAGCTTGAGCATAAAGTTCAGACGGCTGCGTTCCATTCCCACTCCAATAATCAATGAGTGTTTGGTATTCTGTAGATACAAGAGCTGAATAAGGGCTTGAAATTTTTTCAACTTTTTTATGCGTCCAAAAATTCCAGCCTATATTATTATCTTCCAAAAGGTTGGAAACCTCATAATACCACTGATTTGAGTTTTCTCCATACTCACCCATCCAAAGAGGGGTATTGTGTGAATTCCGCATGGCAATATAAGGCTGAATGGTATTTAAAGAAGTTTCTGACCAATATTTATGGAAGGAATAGGACATATTATCATCCCAGGGAGGGGTCAGTCCCGTAAAGTCAGTTCCGTACCAGTTGCCTTCAATAAAAATAATATGATTTGTATCTACTTCTCGTATTGCATTTGTAATATCAATGTATAGCTGTCTTAAATCGTTTGTACTTATTCCTTCTGGTAAAACGGGTTCATTGATTAAATCATACCCACCTATCAATGTTTCATCAGCATAATACTCTGCGATCTCCTGCCAGATCTGTATAGTAAGTTCTTTATACTCATCTTCTAACCACAATCTTGCTGTCCCATCACTATCACTGATAGGGCCTCCATTCTGCCCACCGGGAGCACAATGCATATCTAAAATGATATACATATTATAAGTCTCACACCAAGATATGAGTGAATCAATAATTGAATATCCAATCGGCATCATCTCATCTGTATGATGAAATTGTTTATAATGAAACGGCACCCTTATATGATTAAAGCCCCACTCTGCTATCTGATCAATATCTGTTTGGGCTACATAATTTTCTCTGTATAGATCCCAAAATTCTTCTGCAAAATCATCGTCAACCAGATCAAGGACATGACCTTCGATTTGTGTTGGAGATTCAAATCCTTCTATCCATGCCTGATTATGTAACATGTAGCCTTCAGGAACAAGCCAACCTCCCAAGCCAAACCCTCTAAGTAATATCGGCTCACCATTCCCTTCAACAATTTCTGTTCCATCTGCATGTAAGAATCCCTGTGCTGATACAACATGCAGAGAAAGATTTAGAATAAATATCATTCGCATGGCATACATTTTCCAAAACATACAGGATCAAGAATTAAGTCATTTACACCCACAGACAAGAATCTGTCATTATGCTCTCCTGTACTGCAGTCATTATCAGGTGTTTCCCAGCCATTGGCCCAACTATTCGGGAAATGTCCATTTCTAAACTTATAGGTGAACTCAGAATTAGGTGGTAGTGTTAAAGTAACTTCCCAAATATCTGAATTATTCTTTTGCTGCATTTTGTATCCTCCAGGCTGCCCGGAACTGATATTTCCTCCTGACAAATACAATCCCGCGCCATTTACATTTACATTTTCCATGTCAACCTGAAATGTGACTTTTACATCATTATAATCCTGTGATTTTTTATAGACTCTGACATAATCTACCAGCATTTCCATTGGAAAAGCGCTAGGGTCAATGCCATTAACACCTCCCCAATCACCGCCAATTGCCAAATTTAAAATGATGTACTGGGGAGCATTGAATGGCCATTTTCCAATATCTTCATCACTGTCATTGTAGACAAAGAAAAATGGTTCATTATCAATTAAATACCTCAAATAAGTTTCCGACCATTCTAAAGAATAGGTATGGAATGTATCGGTAGCAGTTGTAATTATTTTACTTCCTGATTTTTGAGTATTGTACATATGGTTATAGTCTGCCGTGTGTATGGAGCCGTGGATATTCCCATCATCGAACCCAACATGCTCCATGATATCAATCTCTCCACAATGTGGCCATCCAACAGAACTTATATTTTCACCCAACATCCAGATAGCAGGCCAAGAGCCATTTCCTTTTGGAAGTTTTGCATGAATATCAAATCTACCATATATCCAGTTTGCTTTATTATCTGTATTTATCCTTCCCGATGTATAATCAGTTGCATATTCGGTACCGGTATAATCCACACCATAAAAACCAGGTTCAATTAATCCTCGAATCACCAATTTTCCATCTCGAATAAACAGGTTTGTATCCCGATTTGTATAAGCCTGCGATTCATTATTCACATGGCCCGGTTTCCAAAGTAGTTTATTCCACTTAGATTCGTCAATTTCAGATCCTTCAAATTCATCATTCCAAACCATTATCCATTCAGTTTGTTCAATTTCTTGGACAGGTGTTGGCAAAGAATCACCACTTTCACATGCTAAAAATAAGGTTAGCATAATTGTCAAAAGTTGCAAATGGCTTAATCTATTCACTTTAATAACATTATTTTTTGTACTTGGGAAAAATTCTTACTAGCAAGTTCTGCGAAATATATACCAGTTGGTAATTCGAACCCGGCATCATTTTTCCCATTCCATTTAATCTGGTTTGTGCCCAATGAAAATTGGTCCTTTTTTATAGTTCTTACCGGTTGTCCCATCAAATTATAAATAGTAAGCAATGTTGGAAGATTATCTAAAACATCAAATGATATGGTCGTAATGTTATTAAAAGGATTCGGGAAAACTCTGAAGTTAAATTCGTAACTTGACACCGGCTCTAACATGGAACTTAAATTACCAAGGAATAAAGACATATCATCAAAATATGCCGAACCACCGGCATCATTTTCCTGCTCGAAAATAATGGCAACATTCATATTTACTACACCTGTAGGTGCATTGCCTACAGCACTGATTTGAATCCACTGATCTGTAGGTGATGAACTGTTAATCGGAGATGAAACATATTGTTCGCCTAAAAGATTCCAATTCTCATCAAAAAATGTTATTTCCAGAAAGGTACTATTTTCACCAAGTAAAGGGTCGTCAGACGAGACGTAACAGAACCCTGAAAAAACAAACTCTTCTCCCGTAGCTGGATTGAAGGTCTGATATATCGCAGTTGAATTTGTAATACCTGAATTCTGACCATTTAATTTTAATGATTTATACCCATGTAAAATTGGATCATTTACGATTGAATAGTTTGTGAGATTTTCCGGCCAGACTGACCAATGATCAAAATTCGACTCAAAGCCCGCATTATTCAAAATATGCTCTGGCCCTTCCGGTTCATAACCGGTATTATTGGGAGTTGTCATACAAAGAATCATCTCTCCTTCGTGGAAGACAACATTTTCTTCAATGAAATCAACATTATTGCCATCCCAGGTGTGGGTCGCTTTTTCCCACCGATCAGTATTCCAATTATTAAAATCGTCTTCCCAAAGCATGATAAAATTATTATCAGTGCCCGTATTTCCCGATCCAGGAACAAAAGCATAATATTTAACCCAATCATAAAATGCATAGACCGGCAGAATATCAGGATTGAATTCACCTACCCAATCCACATAGGTCGGTTGCCAAATATTCATCATTAATTTTTGGTAATGATAGAGCGAATCAACATAAAAATTGTCGTCATAACGGACGAGCTCATCATCTACGAAAAAAGCAACATAATCTGGTGTCCACTCAAAAGCATAATTATGGTATTCTTCATGTGGATTATATTCTAAATCTATTAATTCAACATGGCTCCATTCATACTGTGTGATAAGGTTCGTCTGAGCCTTATCATCATAATTCCCGAGCCATTCCCAATCAATTTCATTCCAATGTTGTGATCCAGTATATCCATCTGCCCAATAATCTCTATATGTAAAAAAAGAACTCACTACACCGTCACCCGCTGCAGATTTCATTCTTACTTCATATCTTCCATATCTATATGTATCTATTGTACGTAATTCACCTCCACGATAAGGTTTTGCCATTATTAATGAAATTAAAAAAACAAGTTTTGTGAAAGATTTCAATATATTATCCTTTATATTATTTGTAAACTGATTATCATATTCATTTCACAAATAATATTTTCTTTGTTATTACATTATTATTATGCAAAAGCCTAGTGATGTATAAACCACTGGATAATCCCCTGAAAGACCATTCAACCTTATGTTTGCCAGTTAAACTATACTTTTTATCAATTTGTGATATAATCTGACCATTTAAGTTATGTATAGTTATTTCTGTCATACCCGGCTCATTAACAAAATAATTAAAGGTTGTTATTTGATTAAAAGGGTTGGGATAATTTTGTAGAAACTGGACCTGATTACTGTGTGGCTGGGCATCAGTAAATGTTCCCAGATCAAATGTTGAATCTTGTTCTACAACCATACTGTTTATAAATGGCCCCGCATATTCATAACCACTGCCATAATCGACAGCAGAAAAATACAAATCTAAAATTCCATCCATGACAGTTATCCCATTTAATGTCGTGTCAAATGCATTAAACTGTCCAGCAAGATTAATAATATCTATGGCAGAAACCCACATTGAATCCTCTGCAAAAATATCAAAAGTACGTTGGTCCGGTTCAGAATAATGATTTTCTGAAAATTTAAATGTAACTGAATATTTTCCATTTGGGACCCTAACTTTATACGATACAACACGATTCAGAGAAGATATATATAAAGTATCCTGATCAGTATTACCTATACTCAGATCTGTAATCTGGTAGTTCCCATTCATGTGGCCATATTCTGTCGATGATGACCACAATTGATCGGCATAAAAATCATCAAAAGCAGTACCTGCATTGTTAACCCTTAACGGAAAGCTCAGGGGCTCAGGCATATCAATAGATAGCCACTGACCCAACTGTGTATTGGGCGGCTGTGAATCATCATTAATACCTAATATCGTAAGGTTGTAAAAATTTTGCAAATCCATTCCATTGACCGTCAGTCTAACTGTTCGCTTATCCGGTTTAAGCATTGCCGAATGAACCGATGCTCCGCTAATGATAAAATTATTTGTATTCTGTGATGAAACAGAATCTAATTCTTCACTAAAACGTGCAATTACTGAATCACCTCTAGCTCTTGCCCATAATAAATATGGAATTGTTTCATCTTGATATCCAATATTTTCATCATCTGTTAAGCAAAGAATTAATTTACCATCATTAAAAACTACATTTTCTTCAATAAAAATTGATTGGTTAGACGCCCAGGTATGGTTATCGCTTTTTTCCCATCTTGTTGAATCATAATAATTGAAATCATCCTGCCATTCAAAAGTGAAATTATTATCTGTACCAGTATTTCCACTTCCAGGTGTATAAGAAGCGTATTTGACCCAATCGTAATAAGCAAATCTCGGCAGAATCCTATCATCCCAAAACCCTACCCAGTCATCCCAGATTGGATTCCAAATATTCATCATTATTTTTGCAGATTGATCCAAATAGGATACCTGTTCTTCGGTTTGTCTATAAACTTCCGCCCCATTAATAAAAAAGGCTATGTAATCTGGCGTCCATTCAAAACCAACAATTAAATAGTCTAAATGAGTATTTAAAGTAGTGAAATGGGTCCTCAACCGACTACTGACTGTTATGATGTTTAAATCCACAACATTTTCAAATCGTCCTAGTAATTCGACGTCAATTTCAAACCATGGCGTGTTGGGATAATCATCATTATATACAAAAAAAGATGAAACCAACCCCTCCCCTTGTGCAGGTTTATACCTGGCTTCGAATTTTCCATATTGCACCGGCTCCAGTGTTCGTAATTCGGCGCCACGTTCAGACCCGTAAGAAAATGAAAAAATAACAATTATGATTTGAATGAATCGACTCAATTAGGGATCCATTTTTGTACCATAGTTTAAATAACTATCGGTTGTTATCACTGGGAAAGAAGGTACCACTATTGGGTAAGGAACTCCCCGCTGAGTAACAATCATGTCCGTTGATGTTAATTCAATTGACTCAAATGCATCCATATTAATTTCTATTTGATCCGAGTATATACCCTGCAGAGAATCAATAACCGGGTTCATGAATTCAAGCCATTTATCTTGGGTTTTCAAATCCTTATTTTCGGACTTTATTTTTGCCATGTACTCTCTGCTTAACATTGCATCTTTCCACATACTTACATTGGATTCAACGATCCAGTTTTTATTGTAGCCGGATTGGTAACATTGATTGGTTATTTCTTCATCGCGAAACAAATCAGCAATTGCAAGCCGGAGTTGTTCTGGAAATTCACTCCTATTCAATTTCCTCTTTCGAAAAACAAGAGGGTGCGATCTCAGTTTATCATTGAAATCCTTCACAGTCCACCCATTTCCATTGTATTGTAATAGAATTGAATTGGGGTCTATTTCAAAATCATTGCTATCAATGGTAAATGTAGGTTGGTCTAATAATTCCGGCTCATTCCAAATTGCTTTATTCAAGGCACTCTTTTTTACAGAGTCTAATTTGAAGAAATGTTTTGAAGCCCTATCTGCATATTGATAGAAGATATCAGGATTAAACGATATCTCTTTACCCGACATCAATTCTTTCACCCATTTAAAATAGGATGATTTCGCTTTTTGTTCAGTAAGCCGTTCAGTCACATCATTCCACCTTTGTGCCTGACTTGCTTCAGAAATTTGAATCTCATCCTTCCAACCATTAATGACCATGACCAAATAAGAACTGTCTTCTGTTGCAATCGGGCCTATGAATTGTCCTTTCTTGATATCAGGGTCAAATAATGATTTATGGAAAATGTCCTGCTCTCTTTCAAACCATGAAATTTCTCGTTTTGGCGCAGATCCTCCCCACAGGTTATCATGAATTGAATCCAGAGGAACATTCTGTATAACTAATTCTTTAATCTTGTCAACAAGTTCTAAATCTGGAAGATTAAGATACTGCACGAACACAGTCCGGCCAGCGAGTTTGTAAGCAGATTTTAATTCATGATCTTTAAGCTCTGTCCTATCATAAAATTCTTTCGCATAATGTACCTGCCTCATGGCCTGTTCCTTACGGCCGGTTAATGCTGAATTTAATTGGTCATCTAAACTTCCTGCATTTTGCGATTCGTACTCTATAGCAATTAACTTTTCACTAATCAGTGAATTGAGAATTATTTTTTTATGAATATAATTGGATTGTCTGCAATAATCAGGACGGATAGTATATTCCGCTCTTCTGATAAAATCCTGTATAGTAATGCTACTGGAACCGACTTCAGCTAATATTTGGAGTTCAGGAATATCAGACTGAGTAGTACAACCCATAGAAAAAAATATGAGCAATAATGACAGTCGAAAGACTTTCACAAATAGCTTTTATTAAAATGTAGTTGTAATTGTATAAATCTCAACATCTCCAAGTAGGCCCATTGTTTTGTAAGCATAATCTATGGAAATAGATTTATTACCTAAATAAAATAATTTTATTCCTAAACCAGTAGTAATCCCAACATCAGTCCCATCGGGCAATAATTTATTCATTCCGCTTTTAAGACCACCTTTTAAACTAAATATTCCTATTCCGGGGATTTTATTTTCTAAGGAAACCCCCAAGTTTACTGTTTCATTATTGTTGTTTGGATGGAGAGCATCAGCTGCTAATGTTAATGTAAAATAATTACTTATAATTGGTTGGATTGAAAAACCAATCCGAAAAATTAATGGTAATTCCCACTCAGATGTTCGAAACTGTCCAGCAACATCTCCATAATTTCCGTCTTCAAACTCAGAAATATCAATTGGCTGATAATTATCAATACCATCAAACTTCATTCTAGTACCGTAATTAGAGATACTCATTCCGATGTTCATTCCGTTCTCTTTTTTACCCGTAAAGGAAAAAAAATCAGTATTGACAATAACGCCTAAATCCACTGCAAATGCATTAGCAGAGCTATGCCAAATATTAGATCTAATATATTTAAATGAAGAACCAAAAGAGAACCATGATACAATTTTTCTAGAAAAAGAGAATGTTGCAGCCAGATCATTTGCCATAAATTTCTCGCCCGTGCCATCTTGGTATTCCAAAGTTGTTACTTCCATTTCGCCATAGTCCACCTGTGTAATCCCAAGCCCAAAAACACCAACTCCAGGCATCACAAGTGCCCCACCGGTAAAAAGTAAATCTACATCAACTACCCACGGTTGTACCATGAAAAGCGCTGAATTTCTATTTAAGTTAGATAGTCCTGCAGGATTCCAGTATATGGAGGAAACATCATTCACAACTGCTACCTGAGCTTCACCCATTGCATTTGCACTGCTTCCAATACCAATTTCCAGAAAATTAGCTGCCGTGGTACCATAACGGTAGATAGTCTGTGCCGACATTTCCTGAAAATTATTCGTCATTAATATCAAGATTACTATTTTGATGAATCTTATCATTTTATAATAGCAAATTTTCCTAATTTTTCATCACCCGTTTCCTGTGCTTCAATATGGTATAAATACATTCCAGCAGCAATTTCAAGGTTTTCTCTTGTAAGCATATCCCAGTGAATGATTCCACTTTCCGGTTGGTTATTAACAATAATCTCATCAACCAAGACACCGCTCACCGTAAATATTTTTATTGTACAGTTAGCCGGGATATGGGTGAACATTAAACGTCTGCGCTGGTTTAAAAATTGATTTGAAACAGCTGTTTCCATCATATTGGTCATCACATAGGGATTCGGAACCACTTTAATTTTTTTCATGTCATTTGCTATGGCAGATCTATCCAAATTATCATTTGCACCAACAGAAAATCTTATGGTGTCTGTTTCATAAAATGGTCGTTTCCAATCAACTTGGTAAACATCCCCAGATTTAGGAAGATTACTTGAATCTGATGCAAGCTGAAAATCAATGACGAATGCTGTAATCTGCCAATTATACTCGCTATCAGTGGTATCCCAAGTGCTGGCACCCACAAAAAAACGATCTTCAAATATATTAACTGTATCATTATCATTCACATCATGAACCACAACATCCATTAATTCGTATTCTCCAGTGGATGTATCTATGAAAGATGTGTTCTGGACATAAAAACTAACAGCTTGGTTCGTTAATATGTCTCTTTCAGTTTCATTATTTTCATCCCGAACTCTGCGTGGATCAGCCATGCCTATAAAAGCAGAATCATTATCCGTAAATACTATATTATATTTCCAAGGTACCAGTGCACCTTTTACAGAATTGGGTGTAACTCTGAGGTTACCATTTCCATTGATCCAGCCTGATGTTTGATAATTATATTCACACGATTCTACACCAGCATCAATTTCTACCTGCATTCCATCAAAAATATCCGTGAAAATCGTACCGCCTGCATTCAAAGTCCAGTAATCCACCGTATCCTTGTAGATTAGATTTGTTCCGACGTACTTTGTACTGTCTTCTTTATAAACGAGGATGGTGCTGTCGGTATCATCATAGATAAAGATCTCATTGGTCACGTACTGAAATCCATGGTCATAATTGCTTACGCTTTCAATAGTATCTACGCCAAACGTCATGAAATAACTATGGTTAGCTTCTAAGCTTCCACGAGCTCTTATTATAGGCGTGACTGAACCACTGCCTAGTAAATTGCCTTCTTCAACAACTAATTCAGGAGGAATATATCCAGCGGCTGGTTGATGAGGGGTTACAATGGCAATGTTTTTCCCTATTGACCTAATCTCTTCTGCTTCATCCAGTTCTATAACAGTATTGTTTTCACTCGGAGAAATTCCAGGTCCTATATTTGGTGCTCCAAAATCATACGCAACAACTGCATAGTAATAAGTCCGACCATTTTGTACTGTATTATCAACAAAAATGTGTGAAATACCATTGTTTGTTCCGAGATTATAACCTGCTCCATTGACCAGCCCGAAATCTGTAAATCCACTACATTGATGAATCATCCCATTTATTTGGTTTGGGTTATGAGGGCTTTGATCTGGTAAATCACATTGATAAATAGGTTTTTTAAACATAGGTGTACCATAACCATCAGTAATTATCTCAGGATCAGATAAATATTTATCTGTAGAGCGGTAAACCTTATAACCTTCAAAATCATTAATATTACCCACGAACGGATCTCGAGTCCGTGTGTCAGCAACATCGTCCCAGGTTAAAATAACTTCACCATCTCCAGCTGTTGCAGTAACTGTTGGCATTTTTGGAGGTTGTGCAAACCTGTAGTCTTTTTCATAGATCACCTGTACGATTCGTTTTAATTCAAAAAGAGCTGGTGCACTATGTGTTTCATCATTTAGACCAGCCAGAGGATCATACGAATGAAGTTCAGACATGGAAATTCTTTCCACACGCCCTTGGAATAATGGGAAAGGACCAGAAGCAAATACTTCAACTAGATTTGAAATGTTACTGGTGTATTCTTCCAAGGAATCAATACCAATAACATTCCACATAGCTTCATCATTCTTAAACCAAGTTGTTGTATTAGATGGTGCATGGCTCGGTATAGGAAACATTCTAAATGATGTTAAACCCACCATATCAGATTCAGACACATCTGTTGTATTAAAATTAGGTTCACACCCGACACCTTCTTCAAAGTCTGGCCGGTGATTGCACTCAGTTCCATCTAAATCGGGCCCGAAATAGTTTAATTCTCCAGGTGCCACACCATCAATACCAATATCATCACCTGCGTATTCAGAAAGTTGATAGACACCGTCTCCGTTTAAATCTTCACCATCTTCCCAGTCTTGATCTTCATCTGCATCCCAATGTTCCCTTAATTCATCAGCGGTTTTCTTATAGAATTCAAGGAAAGCATTTAAATCTGTGATACCATCAGTTGGACCAATAATTCCCGTGGGCTCATTATCTCTTTTTTCATCTGTCAACCCATCATTGTCATTATCAATATAGTCATATGCAAGTCCAGGGCTTTCCAAATATGCAAATCCCATTACGCCAGACGGCAAACCGCCAGCACCTATACCATTTATGTCCCAGGAATAGGCCATGTCTTCCTGTTTATTAAAAAATCCTAGATCATCATCTCCATCTCCACCAATGGAATTGTCCAGCCAATATCCAAAAGCAACGTCTCTTAAGTCATACTCTGAAACATTTGCAATGGAATATTCCCAGAAGATTGCATCCCTGGCCTGTGGATTATTCCATTGAAACCCTCTGACTGAAACCCGTAAACCAAGTCCACCCCACGGTACACCAGGCTGGATCGTTACATCAGGCTTTAAATCTCCAACAAAATGACCAGGGCGTGGATAATATCTCACATTATCCTCTGGTCCTAAATTTTCCTGATCTTGAGCATCGTTCACCACATAATAGGATTCTTGATCTGCATAAATCACACCTCGACCAAATCGGCCATTCCATTCCCCTGGCCATTTTGTTTCAAATCCTGTCGAGGGCCAGCCAGCAATTGGCCATGAACTCTCTATATTTGATATAGCAGGATATTCTCCAGTCTCATTAAAATATCCAAATACAGGATAAAATCCCCATTCAACTGTACCCAAAGGATTCAAATCCATTTCTTCTCTATAACTTGTTTGGAGATAATAAAGCTTATGATGGTCTTTTGTGTAAATATCAGATAATTCTGTCAGAGGCAATGTATCTAATGTAGCCGGGTTACCATCGTCTTCTATGTATACTTTTGCACCCACCAGTAAGCCTATTCCATCGGTCATTTTTAAACCGTTTGGGTTGTTTGGCCATTTAGATACATTTACTCTGGGCCAGTCGGATAGTTCAGTTGTATTTCGGAAATAAATATAGACTCGATTTCCCGTCATATATCCTTCTCGTTCTGCAGCAACATCGCCAGCTGGGTCTTCAGGGCCACCATATTCTTTCCCTTGACCAAATAATGAACCGATTAAAAACAATAAAACTATAGGCTTATAATACTGCATCACTTTCAAAAATTGATACCTACTGCAAGTTTGATATTTCTTGGCGCAGAAAACATGGAAGGGTTTTTTATCCTATCTTCATAAGTGTTATAGGTACTGCGATGACCAGCTAGATCTGTTTCTTGAATAACGGCAGTATACGCGCGGCCGGTTTCGCTATTCACCCAATTTTCATTTAACCGATCAAAAAGATTATAAATAGTAAGGTCTATTTTTGCACTATAGTTGCTAAATAATTTGAAATTGTAGTAAAGAGTTGCATCTGTAGTATAGGTTGCCGGTTTATAATCATTATTCGGATATAAATTGATCCTGGAAAGAACACTTTCAGACTGCGGAGTAAAAGTGTACGGAGAACCAGAATTGAAATATGCAGTTATGGTTCCACCAATCTTTTCTCCAAAATACATTAGCGATCCATTCAGAGTATGCCGCTGATCCCAACTCATAGGTATAAAACGATTAACCGGATCCATGTTATTTCCAGCTCGAGTGAAACTCTGGGTAGGGTTATCTGCGTTTCCTCTTGTATACTGCAGTGTGTAATTCACCATCCCCTTTAGGGCTCCATATCCCATATCAAGCTTGACTTCCAATCCACGGGCATTCCCGTAATCTTTATTACTATATAATCCATATTCAATTTGATTATAAGTAGAAATAATTTTGGTACTAAGTAGATTGTAAATATCTCTGTAATACAATGCCACATCAATACCTAATCCTCGAGTAATTTCCTGCCAAAGTCCAATTTCATATGTAATTGTCTTTTCAGGTTTTAGGAGTGTATTGCCCATCGTGGTGCTATAATCGCTAGGCCCGACCAAAAAACTGCGGTTCTGATACATAGAGTATAAAGGGGGCATCTGGAAGAAATGTCCATAACTAAAGTGTAATACTGCTTGCGTACCAAGCTGATAAGCAAATCCAATCCTGGGGCTAGTCTGGTCGATTATAGGCGCATCTGGATATGTTGATGTCATGGAATCTGGAAGGTTTAATTGGTTCGCAGGATTACGTCTGTCAGATGGGTATGGGCTATTTGGATTAAAATAATCATATCTTAACCCGAGATTAATCACCATTTCATCAAATTCCATTTTATCCTGAATATAAAATGCAAATTCTTTTGGATTAACCTTATAAATATCGGCATAAACTGTTGTATCGCCATAAACTACAGGTTTGTATAAATCACCTTCATTTGATTCCCCTTCATATTTATTTCTAATAGAGCGCCACTTTTGACTAACTCCGTGAGAAATGCCCATGAATCCCAGCTTAAAACTGTGATTATGGTTTGCTTGCCACGTTAAATCAAATTTTGCAGTGGAATCTATCATCCTAAGCATGCTATGATTTTTCTGCTGACCACCTGTAAAAAAACCAGAACCATAATTTTCGAGATATTTATCATGTATATATGAATATACAGTATCACCCGGTAAATGCTCGTTCCCATCGGGGTAGATACCTGCAGTATCAGCTATGATATAATCAGTTGGATTTTTAAATAAATAATTTCCTGAAAAATTGTCTAAAAGAGAAATTTTGAGCTCATAAAATAGTTCCGGAGAAATCATATGATTTAGCTGGAAGGAACTATAAGTTGTCTCTTTGTGGGATGGGGCCCTACCATCAGGGTTATATTTAAATGCATGATCATAACCAAACCAGGTATCATTTGTTTCAGACTGTAATAGAGAAACCCGGATTCCATCAAATAAATTGAAACTTAACTTAAATAAGGCTGAAAAGTTTTCACCCGTATTCATTGGTACATACGAACTATCCCCTGATTGTGAATATACCCAAGTTGTTGAATCATCTGAATAAAAATCACTCGTATCTGTAACCGTAAACATTCTGATCCCATTCAGGTGCCCCTTGTTATCCTGCACACGTATATTGGTAAAAAAAGTAATTTTTTCTCCAAGTAATGGACCACCTAAACTGAATTTTAAATCCTGGCTTCGATTAAGCTCCGGCTGAAGTGCATCATTTGATAATCCAATAAAAATATCTTCACCATCTTCATGTTTATTATTGGTATTAAAAAAGGAAAAAGCACCAGATACAGATCCTTCAAATTTTGGCCCGCCATCTCGAGTAACAACATTTACAACCCCGCTCATCGCTCTGCCATATTCGGCATTAAAGGTTCCGGTTATTACTTCTAAATCCTGTACCGCTTCCGGTTGTATTTCCATTGCAGCACTACTCCCTCCAAAAGTTTCATCTACCTGAACCCCGTCAATCATGTAGGTAACTTCCGTATTCCTTCCTCCACGGAAATGACCATTAACCACTCCCGCCTGCATATTGATCACTGAGCCTACACTTTCCACTGGTAGTGCATTAATCTCATCGCCTGATATATTTTTTATGGTCCCGGTCTGGTCTTTTTTCTGAGACAACCGTGCTACTTCAACAGTAATCACTTCCCCTTCAATTACCGTTTGTGTCATTTCAACCTCAATGGAGGATGTCCTGTTTACTGAAACAACCACTTCATCAACCCGCACAGAAATATAGCCTATCATATCTACCTTTAGGTCATATTTACCCGGTGGAATATTGATCATTGTAAATCTGCCCATCTCGTCCGCTGCTGTACCATAAGGTGTATTAATAAGATATACATTTGCACCAATCAAGGGACTTGAACTGGATTGTTCTTTAACAACACCAGAAATTTTCCCCGTTGTTTGAGACAAGGGAAAGGAAATAATTAACGAATATATAAGCTTTTTAATCATTTGGATTAAATAACATATTTTTTTATTGTAAATATTTTACTAAAAGATAATTAAAAAAAGAGGGGCAATTAATTGCCCCTCTTTTTTGACTTGTTATTAGTTATTTCACTAATAGCATTTTTTGGGTAATGGCACTACTCCCCGATATCAATTTATAAAAATATACTCCGGATGCCATGTTCCCAGCATTCCATTTTGCAGTATGAAGACCTGCTTGTAATTCACGATCTATTAATGTCACAACTTCCTGTCCCACAATATTATACAGTTTAAGGGTAACCTGCTGTGTTTCAGGAATTGAAAACTTAATCGTAGTCGCCGGATTGAATGGATTCGGATAATTCGGATATAGTGCAAACTCATATGCCACCATACCATCTTCATGATCGATCGAAACCATCGATTGATCACCAATCCACGTTGTGGACCATACGCTGGGAGTTTGCCATGCGTTATCAGCATTTGTTGGAGAAGCAACAAGATTTCCTTCCCAGCCATTCCCATCATTATCATGGAATGTAGGCTCTATGGGTATTCTCATACCGTTTAAAGCATTGAGTCTGATATCATCTCCAAAAGCAATATCATCTAAAGATAATCTTGCTTCTAATATGTAGTCAGGATCTAAACCTTCATGGAAATAATTACCATCTCCATTGACTGCTAATGTATCTTGGCTATTAAAATCATTTACTGCATGTGTTTCCAAGAAATAGAATTTATAATCAGGTTCGTCTCCACGTTCCATACCACCATGTTTTGCACCACGTTGATCATAAAAACCAATAAATAACTCAAATACATCATTCTCCCACCAACCATTGGTTCCATCTCCAGCTTGATATCCATCATAGACATCGTCAATTACATCTGCAGCAATGTATAAATAGTCTTCATCAACTGCGAGCCAAATTTCACCTGATAGGTCATCATCACTATCTACATCTCCTACAATGCTTGGTGTACCCCAGGAATTATCTTCGGTACCAAGAAAGAAAGGCTCAATGTCACTATCATACCATTCATCTAAATCTCCATCTGCAGCAAAATCAGCCGGCACTGAGAGTGATATTGTTGGAATTCCTTTGGCCATGTTACTAATTGAACCTTCGGATGAACCTGGTTCACCCACATTGTTTGACGCATCTTCACAAATAACTGCATAATGGTAAGAAACATTTACATCTTCAAGTGGATTAAACAAATAATGTACTGCGGCCTGACTGCCTTCAAGTACACCGGTTGCTACCACATCTGCAGCCGCCAATGATAACGAATCCGTTATCGGTTCCATGCTTGCGTAGACATTATAGGATTCACCACTTTCACCATCCACATCTGACCATGTGACTAGATTATAGTATGATGCAGGGGTAGCAGAAACATTTTCTACTGCTGCAGGAGGGACAACATCAAGAACTCCAACATTCATGAGAAACATGTCATCAAAGGCAAAATCACAGGGCACACCATCCCAGCGGGATGCTACAATTACTGCAGTCATTTGTACAGTGCCTTGAGGCATGACAAATTCAACAGTGTGATTTTCCCATTCATCTGTCATTGTTAAAGCAACATCACCAGTCGATTCTAAAACATTGCCTGCGGCATCTTTTGCTTCAAGCTTAAAAAAGGCTCCAGCTTCTTCGCCATTTACACTTTTTCCAAATCCACTAAAACTCCAAGTCTCACCATACGCAGCAGGGATACTGTCTTCAGTGTAATATACTGCCCAGTTATCTGTAACACCGATACTGAGATAATTATCGCCTGAGTACGCCATAGATGCATCTGTAATCACTTCTGCATGTCCGCCGCCCATTGCAACGCCCCATCCAAAATCATCATCATTTTCATCTGCCAATTCAAAGCCTGGGTTGGTCAACACATTCTTTGAACCTGTCAATTTGAAATCATCTAGAACAATTGTGCCATTAGCATAGTCACCATCTCCACCACCACTGATTGAAAATTCTAAGTGAAAACCTGCAATAGCATCTTTATCCAATTCACCATTACCAGCTTCTCCCGCCCAACCAGTTAGATTAAATCCACCACCGTCCCAAGAATCATTTCTTTCAAGAGGCATTGTAATGGTATTCCAACCTGGTTCATTGTCTAAAATATAATGGAATGAATAGTAATATTCTCCAAGTCCAGTATAGTTATCGGGATCAGATACATCACCAAAGTCACTAAGATTTAACCTTAAATGGACTCTATCTTGCAAGGATTGTGAAACTGAATTGTAGTAAGAAAATGAAATACTGTCATATCCTGACCAGTCCCATAGTTCACCATGGTTTCTGTTTTCAATGATTGACATCCAGTCCTCACTCCAATCGTCTCTTATAACCGCTGAACGATATTCTGTTACAGTCACGTCCGTTAATGTAACTGGAGCATCTGGAGTTGTTACGTACAGCAGGAATGAGCTAAAGGTATTTTCACCCTGTGCTGGAATCTCTACTGAGTAAGATGATGTTTCTCCAGTATTTTCTTCATTAACGGTTACGGACTCTGTGTTAAAACTTGGCTCAGTGTCTGGGTATGGGTTATACTCAAACCTGAAATACAATTCCACATCTGTCGTATAATTTGCACCTGTAAAAGTGATTAAACCACCGTTCGGGAAGGTAAATGGATAAAGACTCGTATCTTCGTTGGCAAAGCCTCCCCATGATTCAGCCCCTGTTGGAAATGTATAAGTATTCCCATCAACTATTGTACCACCAAATGCACCCGAGAATACGATTCCTGTATCCGTATCATCTCCACCATAATCACTTACAAGTTTAAAAGTCCAGAATACGCCTGCACCTGATTCGATAACAAGCGTCATGGTTTGATTGTCATTTGATAATGTTACTTCATATGTAATTGATTCTGGAACGGCCACATCGGGTAATTGCCCTTCATTATTTGCTTTAGGAAGACCTAAATAAGCACCAACTCCACTAAGTGTCACCTGACCTGTGCCTGCATTAAACTCCCATGTAGCTGGATTTGAACCATCATGCGGCGCTACAGGTGCCCCACACTGATCTGCTTCTACACCCTGCCAAACTTCAAGCCAAGTCTCAGGCCCTTGAACATTCTGGAAGGATCCATCTGCACCAAATACATACTCATCATCAAAGTAGCATGCGCGCGTGGTAACATCTTCTTCTGTGTTGGACCACCAGCTGCCATCGTTAGGAGCCGGACCAACCATTAATGCACCTGCTTCCGGAGCCATCATCCAGGTACCTTCAAGAGGAGAACTAGGTTCACCAGCCATCATATGAAAAATTTTAGCATAACCACCCCATGCTTCTATATTGTGCGCACTGTAATCAAGCTGCATTGCCCCCGATCCTTCATACAATGGATCAACAACATAACTCACATTAACATAACTAAGTGTAGTGTCGGCATTTTCAGAAATCTCATAGCCCCAATAGTCTGCAGCAGGCTCGGAATCAAAATTATCAATCGTCTGTCCGAAAATGAAAAAGGGAACGGCTAAAAAGACTAAAAATGATATCTTATTATTCATCATGATATCTCCTTGTTGTTTATTTTTCTGTTTTCACAGTTTTTTTCATCAAAAGCTACAATGCCTATCGTGAATAATTTTGAACCTAGATCATTTTGAATTACAGCTAATAGTGAAATTCCATATATAGGTTTTGACACATTTGGTGGCAATGACGCTAAAATATCTTAAAACAATATAAAACATAATGAAAATAAATGCAATAATTTTTCTTTTATTTTCATTAACATGCAAATTATATGTAATTTATTTGCAAATATTGTGAATAATTTTTACTTTCCTGTGATTTTTTAGTTCTATTTATTCGTAATATGGGAACAATTTTAGTAGGATTTATTTGGTCATATGAGAGTCACATTAAAACATATATCAGACGATACGGGCCTATCAATTGCCACAGTTTCTCGCGCATTAAGTCGCAAGGAAAGAACCCATAGTCCCAATGAAAAACAGATTTTAGAATCAGCAATGAAACTTGGGTACCCCATTTTCAATAATTCTATTGTCCAATACAAGACACCTATTGCCCTAGTTATAAAGCTTTTTGAGGGTGAGTTCTACGCATATTTATTAAATGGTTTTTACCAAGCTGCTCATGATTCCAATACTAAAATTAATTTACATGTTATAAAAGATGATTTAAATCCTGTTGATCAAATTATTCAACTTAGTAAAAATCACAGCGGTATCTGTTTGTTCTTGCCTTCGATGACTAATGATGATTATCTCAAAATCAAAGAAGGAGTAGGGCAGTATCCAATTATATCACTTTTACCATCAAAAAATCCAAAAATTGATACAGTATGTTTTGATTCCTATCGTGGTGGTTATATGATGGCTAAACATTTTGAAGAAAAAGGTTTTAAAAAGTTCGGTTTTATTTCTGGGCCATCTAAGCGAGCAGATGCGTTATATAGAAAAAATGGATTTTTAGAC